>JAAYJD010000196.1 GCA_012523135.1 Clostridiaceae bacterium | reverse complement strand
GCGATCGGGTCGGCCGCCCGCTAAGCCGTTCAGCACAACATACCACGTTTGCCTTGCGGCTGCTTCCCCAGTCGCTTTTCGCGTCTTCGCATGTCGGCAGCCTGCATCGCTCGTACTGTGTCCTGACTTGTTATACCGCTTGGCCCTGATGTGTTATCCTTGGCGTTGCAGCTCATTTCCCGTCTGGCGTGAATTGATGCGTTTGTCGTGGCCATTATAGCGATCAACATCCCTTTATTGGTATATGTCAGGTAATATTGTATCACTTCAAAAAAACAAGGGAATTCATGCCGCTCCGGTACAGACCCCCGTTATCAGCCAAGCCGCCCTCGCCGAAGCAGCTCTTCCATTTGGTCGTTCTGTTCTTGAGCCAACCGCTCATTCAGACAGGATGAGGCTAGTCATCAAAAAAAAATGACTTATCCGAATGTCAATTATTTGGAAAAAACAGCAGAACACTTGAATTGTCAGGCAAATAATACTAACATTGATTAAAATACAGGAGTAAGGAGACTTTCACGATGTTGACACAATATAATCCTTATGAAAATGCGAAAGCGCAACTTGACAAGGTGGCCGGCATTCTCGACCTGGACAACGCAACGCAGGATCTTCTGCGGGAACCGATGAAAGAGGTGCACTTTACCATCCCGGTTAAAATGGATGACGGGTCCACGAAAATATTCAAAGCTTTCCGGATTATCCATAACGACGCCCGCGGTCCCGCCAAGGGCGGAATCCGTTTTCATCCACAAGAAACGGTTGATACGGTTCGTGCTCTTTCCATGTGGATGACCTGGAAGTGTGCCGTGGTCAATATCCCACTGGGCGGCGGCAAAGGCGGAGTCATCTGTGATCCCCACAACCTTTCACTGTCGGAACAGGAGCGGTTATGCCGCGGTTATGTCCGCCGGCTACACGCGCTGCTAGATCCCAATAAGGACGTGCCCGCGCCGGATGTGATGACTAATGGACAGCATATGCTTTGGATGCTTGATGAATATGAGGTCATAAACGGGGGCCATTATCCCGGTGTGATCACCGGCAAACCAGTGGGTATCGGCGGTTCGTTAGGTCGGACGGAAGCCACGGGATACGGCATTATTTATGTCCTGAAGGGCATGCTTTCTGAAATGGGCCTTGCGCTGGCCGATACGACGGCAAGTCTGCAGGGATTCGGCAATGTGGGCGAATATGCAGCCCGGATGTATACCGAATTGGGCGGCAGGCTGATTGCCGTTTCCAGTTGGAGCCAGAAAGACAACGCCTCATATACGATCAAAAGAGCATCCGGCTGTGATATCCAGCAGCTTGTCTCGTTTAAAGACCGCTATGGCAGCATCAACAAGGAAAAAGCCGCGGAGGCAGGTTATGAAGTTCTGCCTGGCGATCAGTGGATCAGCCAGGACGTGGACATCCTGATTCCGGCAGCTCTGGAGAACCAGATCACGCCGGATGTGCTGCCAAAAATCAGTCCCAAGGTCAGAATTATCTGCGAAGGGGCCAATGGCCCGACGACACCCGACTGCGACCCCATCATCAAAGCGCGGGGCATCGAACTGCTGCCGGACTTTCTGTGCAATGCAGGTGGTGTGACGTGCAGCTATTTTGAGCAGGTCCAGTGCAACATGAACTACTTCTGGAGCAAGGACGAAGTGCTGCAGAAGCTGGAGTATACCATGACGGAAGCTTTCCGCGCCGTATACAAGCTTGCCAGGGGAAAACAGCTCTGCATGCGCGATGCTGCGTACGTCATTGCTGTCAGTCGCGTGGCTGAGGCCGTCAAGCTGCGGGGCTGGACATAAGGCACACTGCCAGGGATCCGGAAGAAGGGGCGGATGATTTTGCATGAGCAGGACTTAACGGCATTAGCTGAACGGGCCAAGGAACTTGAATGTGTCTATGCCGTGGACCAGATGCTGCAGAACCGAGTCCTGACCCTGCCTGACATGATGACCCGGCTGACGGAGATCATACCATCGGGTTTTTCCTGCCCCACTGCCGCCCGCGTCCGGATCTCGCTCTGGGACGATAGCTTCGAGACGCCAGGATTTACCGGAGCCGACGTGATTTGCCAGACGTCGATTTGTATGGATGACCAGGTCATCGGAGCCGTTATCGCGGCGTACCGTCCGGAACTTCTGGAAAAACCGTGCCCGTTGCTGAATTATGAGATCAAGCTGATGGATACGATCGCTGCGCGCATATCCCAGCTGGCCTTAAGCCGCCAACGCGAACTGACCTTGCTGGTCAACGTTCTCCGGCAACTTGATCCGGACATTCTCTTGAGCATGATCGAGAAGCTGGGCGTTTATTTGGAGCGCACGGTCGGCGGTGGTGCGTCAGCAATCGTCCTGAATCTGGGGTCATTAACCAGGCCGCAACGCGGGGAAGTCAACGCCCCGACAGCGACCTCGCGAATCGACACCGAGGCGCTTGCCCGCCGGATGATCAAGGCTGCGGTTTCCTATTTATCTCAGGATACGGTTTTTCAGCTGTTCACCGAATGGATTCATGATCAGCGCATTTTGGCTCTGGTCAAAATCGTCGACCGGAAAGACGCGCGCATCAGTGATATTCTCAACGCGGTCAAGAAGTATACCGCCACGTTATCCTTTCAATCAGCTCAATCAACTCGATCAGCCAAAATGCCTGCCCAGCTGTCGCATACTGAAACCTGGCTTTTGTCTGAACTGACGCATCGGTTCCTGACAAACGATGAGCGGTTGATCAATCTGGTTCTCAATGATATGAGCATTCCCGATTTCGAACCGCTGATCGAGCACATCATTGGCTCCGAGCGAAGCATGGGCAATGTAGGCGGAAAGGGAGCTGGGTTGTTTATTGCCAGCCAGATTCTGCGCCATGCCGCCCAAAGCGATCCGCTGCTGCAAGATATCCGTACACCGAACACTTGGTACATCGCCACAGATCAGATCCTTGATTTTCTGCGCTATAACCGGCTGGAAGAATTGAATTCCTATAAATACAATTCGATTTTTTACAATCGAATGACCTATGAAAATGTCGTGGCAAAAATAAAGAATGCCAAGCTGCCGCCGCAAACGGTGACCATGCTGCGCCTGGTACTAGAGGACCTGGGGGAGTCGCCGCTGATCGTGCGGTCCTCATCGCTGCTGGAAGATTCACACAATGGCTCGTTTAGCGGTAAATACAAGAGCCTCTTCTTATGCAACCGGGGCTCCCGACACGAGCGGCTGGATGCGCTGATGGACGCCCTGCTTGAGATATACGCCTCCATGTACAATCCCGACTCCCTTCAATACCGCAAAGAGCGGGGACTGCTGAATTTCACCGAGCAAATGGGCGTTTTAATCCAGGAAGTGGTGGGAACGAAAGTCGGGAAATACTACCTGCCGATCTATGCCGGGGTGGCTTTCGCGCGAAACCTTCTGCGCTGGTCGCCACGTATCCGGCCGGAGGATGGGCTGGTCCGGCTGGTCATGGGACTGGGGACACGGGCGGTGGACCGGGTGAACAACGACTATCCGGTCATGTTCGCACCGAGCCAGCCCCAGTTACGCATCAACCAGTCACCGGAGGAGATACGACGCTATTCACCGCGGCACATCGACGTGATCGACCTGGAACAGGGCTTTACGACCGTTGAAGCTACGAGCTTCCTGAGGGAAGCAGGGGCTGCGTTTCCCAATCTCCACCAGTACGTTTCCGTTTTCCACGATGATTTTCTGGAAACAAAGAACGCGTTCACCCTTGACACCGGACAAGACGACATGGTCGTGACGCTGCACCATGCCTTATCGCCTTCTGGCGACTTCGTGCCGAAAATAAACCGCATGCTGAAGGTGCTTTCCGAGAAACTTCAGTACCCGGTGGACATTGAGTTTGCCTATGACGGCCGGCATTTATACTTGTTGCAATGCCGCTCCCAAGGCGTCGGCCTGATGAAAAGCCCAGCACCTATCCCGCAGAACCTGCCGCACCAGGATATCCTGTTTACCGCCAACCGGTTTGTGCCCGATGGAATTTTATCGGAATTATCCTATCTGGTGTATGTGGACCCTGATGCGTATCACAAGTTGCCCCGACGTGAAGATTTGCTGGCGGTGGGTGAGGCCGTGGGCCTTCTGAACGAGGAGCTGCCCCGGCGCAAATTCATCCTGATCGGTCCCGGGCGCTGGGGCAGCCGTGGCGATGTCAAGCTTGGCGTGCGTGTCACATATGCCGACATATCCAACACGGCCGCGTTGATCGAGGTCGCCAGGGAGAAGTACGCCTACGTGCCCGAACTCTCTTTCGGAACGCACTTTTTCCAGGATCTGGTGGAGAGCGGCATCGTCTATCTGCCCCTTTATCCGGACCAGAACGGTGTTTTGTTCCGGGAGAGCTTTTTCCGCTGCAGTCCGAACCAACTTGCCCGGATCCTGCCCAGGTATGCCGGCCTGTCCGATGTCATCAAGGTGATCGACATCCCCGTCGCCAGCGGCGGGCGCTTCCTTTCAATTCACATGAATTCTGAGCTGGAAAAAGCCGTGGCGTTTTTATCTTCTGCCAATGCCCCATCGGCTGAACAGCCCGACGGTCAAGCCGCCGTGACCTGGCACAACTGGACCTTGGAGACCGAACAGGAGCACTGGCAATGGCGGTACTACATGGCCAGGCAGATCGCCGACGCCATGGACATGGAAGCCTATGGCGTCAAGGGCGTCTATTTGTTCGGCAGCACCAACACAGGGGAAACCGGTATCGGCAGCGATATCGACCTTCTGATCCATGCGGAAGACGACCCAGCCAGGCTGGAACAGCTGAGCCACTGGCTCGACGGGTGGAGCCAGGCGCTGGCCCGGATCAACTTTCTGCAAACGGGGCACGATACCGAGCGGCTTCTGGATGTCCACATCGTGACGGATGAAGATATTGCCAAGGGGAATGCCTTCGCGGTCAAAATCAATTCATTTACGGATCCGGCCACTCTGCTGCGCGTCAGGGAACCGGCCGGTCAGGAAAAAGAGGCCGCTGCGGACATGCCGCAGATCTCGGAATAAATCCGTTGGCACATGATGCCGGAATATAATACCCGGCAAGCTGCGCCTTGCACGGCTCCAAAAAGCCAAAGCCCTGATCAGGCGATGCGGCGGGATACGGTGTATCCATTCACGGTAGACCCTGTATATTCAGTTTGATGAACAGTCAATTGGAAACGCCGATGCTGCTACTGCCATGCTCTCTGGGTCGTGCGTTCGGAAGGCGACTGGCCTTGATACATTCGCGGTAACACGTGAGCTGGTTTCACCACTCCGACTTCGTTAGAATATATGGAGAAGGGGGCGAACAAAATGAAATCTCTCGCGGATACTTTTCAGCTGCATAAATGGTGTAACAATTCCTTGTGTCGGTTTCGGCACATGGCAGATACCAAACGGCCCGGTTGCTGTCCGTGCCGTCCGGGAAGCCCTATCGGCCGGGTACCGTCACATCGACACGGCCGCCCTGTACGGCAATGAGGAAAGTGTCGGCAGAGCTCTCCGTGAAAGTGAACAGGACAGAGAAACGATTTTTGTCACCAGCAAGCTGAGAAATACGGAACACGGCTACGAGGCCACACTGGCTGCTTTCGACCGGTCGATGAAGCGACTCGGCTTTGATTACCTTGATCTGTATCTCATTCATACCCCGCACCCCAAGCAGCACATGGACCGTTGGCAGGAAGTGAACGCCGGTTCATGGAAAGCTTTTGAAGAACTGTATGAAGCAAGCCGCATCCGTTCGATCGGGGTGAGTAATTTCATGCCTGAACACCTGGACGCACTGCTTGAAACAGCCAAAATCATGCCCATGGTCAACCAGATCCGCCTTTTCCCCGGTGTAACCCAGGACGAAACCGTGCAATACTGCAGGCAACGAAACATCTTGTTGCAGGCCTATAGCCCGCTGGGAACAGGCAAGGTGTTTGCTATGCCGGAAATGAAGCCGCTTGCAGCCAAATACGACAGGACTGTCGCTCAGATCTGCCTGCGCTGGAGTCTGCAGATGGGTTTTCTGCCGTTGCCGAAATCTGCCAACCCGTACCGGATCAGGGAAAACGCCGCACTGTTCGATTTCGAGCTGTCTGCTGAAGATGTCGCGGCCCTCGCCGCCCTGCCAACCTGAAACGCTCAGGGGGAGCGTCGTTCTGCCTCTTGTTTGGCGCCTCGGTAAAAGCCAGAAGAAGCTGCTTGTACGTCATCTCAGCGATCACGTTGAACACGCCGGATCACGCGCGCCTTTTTACGTGTCCAAACGGCGCCGCATCAAAACGTATTGCGCTGCTTTTGGCATTTCAAGACATCATCCCAGAGCGACATCGAGCACCATCATCACGACAAACCCCAGCATGGCTCCTATTGTTGAAATGTCCGTTTTCGAACCGCCTTCTTCTCTTTTCTTTGTGCTTCGGGAATCAGTTCCTCAACAACAACATATATCATGGCGCCTGCCGCAAATGCGAGTGCATACGGCAGGATTGGCTCTATGCTGATGACAGCAAGCGCGCCCAGAACACCGGCAATGGGCTCGACAATCCCCGAAGCTTGCCCGAAAATGAAAGCCTTTGTCCGGCTGAAGCCCTCGCGTCGCAGCGGTATCGATACAGCTGCTCCCTCTGGAAAATTCTGCAGCCCGATGCCGATTGCCAATACGATCGCACCTGCCAGCGTCGCAGAAGACCCTGTGCCTGCAAGAACCGCCCCAAAAGCTACGCCAACGGCCAGTCCTTCGGGAATATTGTGAAGGGTTATCGCCATGACCAACAAGACACTTCGCTGCCACCTTGTCTTCAATCCTTCTGCGTCGGTCGTATTAAGTCCCAAGTGCAAATGAGGAAGCAGTCGATCAACCAGATAAAGAAATCCCCCACCGAGAAGAAAACCGCTTGCAGCCGTGAGAAAGGCAACCTGCCCCAATTCTTCTGCCAACTCAATTCCAGGCGCAAGCAAAGACCAGAAGCTCGCCGCAATCATAACCCCGGCGGCAAACCCAAGCATGCCGTTCAGGACTTTTTTGTTGATGGTTTTGAAAAAGAAGACGAGAGCGGCCCCT
>JAAYJD010000195.1 GCA_012523135.1 Clostridiaceae bacterium | reverse complement strand
TGCATGTGCTTAAAGGGTACTCATTTCCCGGGATGGATGAGATATTTACCGAAACGAGTGTAAAAACCGCCGAATGGATCACACTCGGAATGGTCGAGAATGCCATACGAGCGGTTGGGGCCGGCGGCATGGCTGAATTGCTTTCCCTGGGGCCATGCGACATGCCTGTCGCCCGCATGCGCCAGATGATATGGTTGACCGCTCTGTTTCATATCGATCACTACCTGGTCGCCGTCGCGCAACTCAATGCCAAGGGGAATAGCACCCGGGGCAGCTTTTATGGCCCGTGCAACCTGGTGCAGCCCGATTTTCCGCTTCATGCGCTGCTGGCCGAAGATGCGAAACGGGCGGTTGCCCTGGCCCATAAGGAAAATCTATACCAAGTCGTTGTCCATTTCCCCCAGCAGCTAGCGGCAAGAAAAGCGGTCAATCACCGGACCTTGAATGTATACGATGCCTTTTGCGAGTTGCGCCATTTACTGGTCGAACTGGTGGCTCATCAGATTACCTGGATCCTGGTTGATGAGGATACGCCGGCAGATCACGCTGCTCCGTCAATTTTGATCAACGAGAACGGTTATGTCTTTAATGGATCTGACTACAGCCTTGACGCGTTGCTGTCTGAATTGTCACAAAGCGTCCGACGCGAGGCTGTTGTAACCGATGCGGCCGGACAAGCATGCCGTCATGTATTCGTGCGGTCATACACAGATGGAACCGTCGCCGTCGTTGATTTGAACCAGGATGAACAGGAGCGGCTATACCATCTCCGTATTGGCCAGTCCGTCTGGCCGTTTTTGCTAAACGGGAGCGGCATCAGGGTTTTCGAAGAGGCGGCATGCGATCAGGCAGACTGGCAGATCATCTACGATCAGGCCAATCTGCTGCGCTGTAATTTTGCGATGGAGACGAAAGAATACCGTTTCACGTGCAAAGATAACCTATCGGCTTGCCGGATCCTGATCCGCCAGCATGATGCTGTTCCGATCATTGAACTGGACGGGTCGCCGGTCGTTGCCGACCAACCGTGTACCCTGCTGCCGCAGGGATTTGCTGAATTGTACAGACAAACGGCCATGAGGCAGTTTGGTCCGGGCGAGCACACGATCCGGCTGATCAATGATTGTGATGAATACCCTTACCTCCCTGGGGTATTCCTGGCCGGGAATATGAAATTGGTTAACCCAGATGAATTGTCGGACAAGATGCCTGAGTTCTGTTATGGATCCATGATGCAGCATGGTCTTGCCCAGTATGTCGGGAAAATCACTTTGACATGTACAATCAAGGTTCCGACAGCTCCCAACTCTGTTTTATGCTTGAACCCGCTGGCGCATCATGTGGCCATCTACCTGGATGATGTCCTAATTGGTGATAAATCATGGGCGCCCTATGAATGGAGCATGCCCGCTCATTACCACGGCAAGAATGTTGTGCTGAAAGTCGTTCTGGCTAGTTCGTTTGGCCCGATGTTTGGCAATTTAGAGGCCTTTGACCGTATCACGATGAATTATGTACAACGACAGATTCCCGGCAAGTACAGCACATTGGGATTAATTGACAAGCCATATTTTCGGATTGGCGGATAGATTATAAGTCGAAGCGATGCATGAGGTAGGAGGGAAAAGTATGTTGATCAAATCTGGACAACTGACACTTCATTTGGATGAACAAACCGGTTGCATTTTACAGATCACGCTTCCTGGGAAAACCATGACCAGCGCCCAGTCAGGGTTGCTGCCATTGTTTTCTATGCGCCTGATTGATCCGCAGAATCAATATCGGTTCCTTAGTGCGACGGATGCAACAAAGATTTGCTTTCGTAAGTCCGCTGAAGCCCCCGGATCCGGCTTTGATATTTCTTATCAGAATTTTCCTGAATTTGACGGGCTAAGGATTGTTGCGCATATTCTGCCAAAGCCTGAACGGGACACGATTGAATGGCGTCTTAGTGTTCAGAACAACACAGACCATCGCATTGAGCATGTCGATTATCCGCAGTTTTCAGTGAAAAACGACCTTGGATCCGGCGATTATCAATCGCAGATCTTTGTGCCCTTCACTGAAGGCTGTATCGTCGATGATATAAACCGGCCGCGCCTAAAAGAGCACCCGCTCCAATATCCAAGCAGCGGTGGCGAACCGATTTATCCTGGCGCGATGACCATGCAATATATGGCTTACTATGACGGTGTTCATGGCCTCTATTTTGCTGCACACGACACCGCTTCGATGCCCAAAGCGATCGAGTGTTTTCCGGTGAATGACGGGATCCGGCTTGCGATCAAGTCGTTTGTGAGTATCCTTGACCATACCTCGGGGCAACTCAAATTTCCGCTGGTCATGCGCGCATATGCCGGGGGATGGCTTGAGGCTGCAGGACTATATCGCGAGTTTGTTGAGCGTGATTCGTTTCCATTACCGAAGAAAACATGGGAGCAGACTGACCGGCCGAAATGGCAGGATGATTCGCCTGTGGTCGTGATCTTTCCGCCCCGGAGCATACGCGGGACCGGCTACATGGGGCCGAACGAGTTCTTCCCCTACAATCAGTCCCTGAAGTATATCGATGACTTGGCAGACATGCTTGGCACAAACCTCTTGACCTTGCTGACATACTGGGAGGGCAGCGCACCGTGGTGCCCGCCGTTCATTTGGCCGCCATATGGAGGAGAAGAGCTGTTTGCTGATTATGTTTCCGGCATGCATGACCGGGGTCATTATGTCGGCGTGTATGGCAGTGGCTTGCATTGGACCGATAAAAGCCTGTTGTGCCCTGAGTTCGACAAGACCCAATACCGTCTCGATCACGACTTGACACGCAGCATGTGCGCATCGTTACAAGGTGAGTACCAATCGAAAATCGTCCAGACTATTCGCTCTGGTTATGACATGTGCCCGACCTGTGATGATACCATCAACCTTGCAATGGATCAGATGACGCAGATGGTCGATGCCGATATCGATTTCATCCAGTACTTCGATCAGAATATCGGCGGTCGCGGTTACGCCTGTTATGACCCGTCACATCGACATCCGGCAGCGTACGGCCAATGGTCTGTTGATGCCATGAAGAGCATATACAAGAAAATGCACGCGATGATCAACGAAAAGGGAGCGAGAACAGCGATCGGTTGTGAATCGTCTTCTGCCGACTGTTTTATCGAAGACTTAACCTTCAATGATCTGCGTTATAACTGGGTTGTCGCAACCGGAAAACCAGTCCCGGCCTTTTCATATATCTTTCATGAGTACAACATCAATTTTATGGGCAACCAATGTGCCTTTACGAAAACAGTTCCCGCTGAGAATAATCCGGATTCATATGTTTTCCGCTTGGCCTATTCCCTTGTAGCGGGTGACCTGCTGACGATCACCATCAAATCGGGCGGTGAAATCCATTGGGAGTGGGGTATGTCGTGGCTAGAACCGGGACCAAGGCAATTGCCGATCATCAAGGCCATTAAGAACTACAACGCCATGAGAAAGGGTCCTGGATACCCGTATCTGCACCAAGGTCGCATGGTTAAACCGGATGACGTTCAGGGAGGCCAGCCTTATCACATGATCCGTGAAGACGGGACGACATTAACCTTCCCTGGCCTGCTGTCATCAAAATGGATTTCTCCGGATGGTCATGAAGCGCAGGTTATTGCGAATTATCAAGAGCACATGATCACGGCTCAGATCAACAGGCGCTGCGATGCTGTAACGGGACCGCATCCAGACGAACCGATCGTGTGGACACAATCCGATGCACAGACAATGATCGAAATCCCGCCGCTATCCTGTGTTCTGGCCATGACCAAACCGACTTAGGAATGACCCATGATATCTGAGCAAAACCTATCCCATTTGTCGCGTCGTGATCAGGATAAGCTGATGATTCGAGGCCTTGCCCGGGAATTTGCGGAAATCGCAAATCTGCCTGTGCAACAAGAAAAAAAGCGTCTGTGGAAAGATCTGAACCAGTTGTCCATGAAAAGACCCATGGTCATGGTTTATTCTTTCCCTTGGATTGAAGCGGAAAAAAGTCATCCTGAGTTGCTCATCCGATCAAGCCATCCTGTCGATCAGGAAATTGAGCGTTTCCTGAAGCGCATGCTCTTCAAATGGCGCTACATGAAAGCAGACATGGTTATCGACCCAATCTATTTGAGTCATGTCTTTATGAATGGCAGCGCCATCCGTTTATCCAACCAGCCTGCCGAGGCTGCCTGGTTCAGCTATTGCAGCAACATCCATGTCATCGACCAGGGAAACCCCTCCCGAGCACAGGCGTTTCGGCCAGTCATCCATGATGAAGATGATATCGAGCGGATCATGTCCCCCAATGTTGTGATCAACAGCCGACTGACGGAGCTGTACTTTGAAAGGAGCGCGGAACTTCTCCATCCATTTATCAAGGTTCGTAAATGCGGCGTTCAAAGTATTCCGTTTGCTCCTATAGACGAATTGGCGTCGCTATGGGGCATCGAAGCGCTCATGATCGATATGGTTGAACGACCTGAGCTTATCCATCGTGCCATGGAGAAAATTGTCAGTACCTATATCAAACGCCTTGAACAGTTGATTACACTCGATTTGCTGGCAACAAACCACGTGACTGCGGGATCCATTACACAAGGCATGGGCGAGAGTATAACAGATGAACTGCCCGATAAGGGCCTGTACCATGCTGGTGTTAAGCCGGAGAATATGTGGGGCGGCACAGCCGCGCAAATCATGGCAGGGGTATCGCCACAAATGCATGAGCGATTTGCACTTGATCATGAAGCAAAATGGCTCGAGCGATTTGGCTTGTCCGCATACGGCTGTTGCGAACCGCTGCATAAGAAAATTGACATGTTAAAGAAGATTAAGAACCTGCGCAAAATTTCGATGAGCTCATGGATCGACATTGAGGAAGCAGCAGATAAGATCGGCAAAAAATACATATTTTCATACAAGCCCAATCCGACCTTCCTGGCGTTTGAGCCTTTTGATCTCGCGCAGTCAAAAAAGGAATTGGAAACAGTATTAAGCAAAACGAGTGAGCATGGTTGCCAATTGGAAGTGATCCTGAGAACGATTATTTCTTATCGCTCGGATCCGGATCGCATTAAGCAGTGGGTTGATATGGCGATGAACCTGGTTGGCGCCAGGCCATGAAGGTTGAAAATGAGGCTGGTCGTGCAAGTTTGCATCGAAAAACGTCGTTTGCCTATCAAAGGATGCTTTGACATCGCGATAAGCAGCACTTACAATAAACATATACTTTTCTGCAAAGCATGCAAATGAGCTGCCCACCGTCATAACTTAACCGGCAATTTCTGATCGTGATACCATGGATTTCAGGAGGAAGATACGTGAAAAAGATTTGTTCTATCATAGCAATCATCCTGGTTTACGCACTGATCCTGGTCGGTTGTGCTGGTTCTGCCAGCCAGACAACACCCGCTCAGACAACAACAGAGGCGACGACAAAATCGACGGAGACAACGGTTTTGCAACCGCAAAATTATGATGCAGACCCGTTCTCACTGACCATTCCAGCCGGCTGGGAGGCGAAAGAAGTCGAAGGCGGTGCTCACCTGTACAAACGTTATCCGTCAATGAGCGGTGAAGTCTTTGATATTTATGTTCGAGGAACAGGCCATAACACGGGTGATGATAAAAAGGAAGTCGAAACGGTAGCTGGTTCCGGTAATGGGACTGCTCTGGAAGAGATAACGATCTCAGGTCATGATTTCTGGACGACGAAATATACAAAAACAGCGAAAGCAAGAACTTTGCTTTGCTGTGTGTACAACGGGGCATTATTTACCATTGAATATGGCGGACCGCTCTATGAGGAAAATCCAATTTTTCAGGAAATCCTAGATTCTATCGTGATTAAGTAACATCCGCGTCGATTAGTTCGACATTTTCTTCCTGTCCATCCGGTCCATCCGGGTCAGGATGAGGTGCGCCGCCACCGCAATAAGCGGGAAGATGGTTGCCACCAGGATGCCCAGGCGGATGGCGCCCTGTTCGGTTGTGACTTGCAGCCAGGAGGCCATCCGGCTGCCGAGTTCTGAGCGCAGGGCTCTTTCGACGGTCTGCCCGGTCAGCCAGGGCGCAATCGCAGCCCCGATGTCGCCGGCTGCGGCCAGGATGGCGAACATCCAGGCGCCGGCCAGCGGATAGCGCTCCGAGCAGACGACCAGTGTCCCCGGCCAGAGCAGGGCGACCGCCAGGCCGCAGAAGCTGCAGGCCACCAGGCTGATCGCATTGACCGGTGCCAGGGCAACCGTCACATAGAGGATGGCCGCCAGCACGGAACCGCCGACCAGGACATGGTGCATGTTTATTTTCGACCCGAACGCTCCGTACAGCATGCGGCCGACCCCGATCATGACGGCGAACAGGCACATGCCGAGCAGATCGCCGGTCAGCTTGGGCAGCATCAGGGCCTTTTCGGCGAACGTCGAAGCCCACTGGTTCATGACGATCTCGGCGCCGGCTCCAGCAAAAATCGCCACCAGCGCGACCAGGTAATAGGGCTTGAAGAGCAGATCCTTCATCGTCTGGCGGTGCTCGACGGCGATGACATCCGGGAACGGGGCTCCCGCGAACATGATGAAATCGAGGATTGGCACGAGCGCCCAGACCAGCACGATGACCGGCCAGGCGGAATACGGGAAGAGGAACAAGAACAGCGTCGTCAGGATGATCGTCAGAACCTGGCCCCAGGCGTAAAACGAATGCATCAGGCTCATCGCCGG
>JAAYJD010000194.1 GCA_012523135.1 Clostridiaceae bacterium | reverse complement strand
CATAGGTCGATATAACTTCAGACATATCGATGTTGAGGTCGTTTTGCAGCAAGTAGACTTTTTCGTAACCAACAGACAACAGACTGCCGCAGCGCAGAATAAACAGGATGATGATGGTCGGCAGCAATACAGGCAGATTGATATGGATGACCCGCTGTAGTTTGTTCGCTCCGTCTATACGCGCCGATTCAAGCAGTTCAGGGCTGACACCCGATAAGGCAGCAAAATAGATGATCGCACCCCAACCGGTTTCCTGCCATATCCCCGATATGACATAAATCCACTTGAACATTTTGGCTTCCTGGAGAAAGTTCCTCCTTGTGCTGCCAATTGCTTCAAGCAGATGATTGACAATACCGGAAGTCGGGTTTAAGAAAATGACCAGCATACCGCATATAACAACCGTAGAAATGAAGTGTGGTGCGAATGTGACCGTTTGAATCATCTTCTTGTAACCGGAATGTGAAATTTCATTTAATGAAAGCGCCAGGATGATCGGAGCCGGAAAGCCCAGGATCAGACTCATCAACGTGATCGAAAACGTGTTCCGTAAAACGGTTACAAAATAGTATGATTTGAAAAAACGCGTAAAATTGTCAAACCCGATCCAGGCACTTCCCCAAATTCCCTGGGTGGCTCGGTAATTCTTGAACGCGATTTGGATGCCGTATAAGGGTACATAGCGGAAAACGATCAAGTAAACCACCACCGGCAAAACAAACAGGTACAACTGCCAGTTTATGAGTATTTTGGGTAACAATTTCTTCTTTCTTGATAAAGCAACTGCTTGCGCGCGGCTTTGCTTAGTCAAACACATCATCTCCAATCGTCAGCCGCTGAGCATAACGCTCAGCGGCTTTGTTCGTTTTGTCCTGATGTTAACGCCCTTTAGTCCTCTCGACCCATAACCGGGCAAGACAGGATGCATTTTTCTACAATGCAGGGGATCCGCTTCTGCAGGGGATCCATTTTTTTCATGGCTTCAACAATAGCCTCGCCATCAATATGTTCCGGCGGCATAATGTTGGTTTGGCTGCCCATGTACTTGGGTCCTTCATCGCCAACAAACGCGTAGCGCTTGCACCAGTCGCAACGCAGCGAAGCGAGCTTGGCTTGCTGGACTTCTTGTCCGCCAATCGACAAGACAACTTTTTCCTGCAATGCAGAGGCCATACAGCTTTTCGCGCACCGCTTATCGCAGCTGGCACAGACTGAAGGGCCGTCAAAGGGCAGGTCCGCTTTGAGATCTGCGTTGGTCACAATGGCAAAGAACCTCTGATTCAAGCCGTGTTCCGGGGTCATGGCATTGCCAAGCCAGCTGACATAGCCCAGACCCGCAAGCATGGCCGCGTAGGCATTTGCACGTGCATCGACCATTTCACCAAACGTATGCGCAACTTTTGACGCTGTTCCGTTCAGGTCTTCGGTCGGAATTGCCTTGTAGCCTTTCGCTTCCAGCTGTTTCACGATATCAAAGGCTGTTTCAGACAGGATTCGCCAGGTCGCGTGCTGGGCAAACATCGAGTAGACGCCCACAGATTCGGCGAGGGGCTTTTCGGCTCGTTCACCGATTGTTTTGGGTATATGTGTGCCGATCACGATAACCGAACGGGCATCCGGCATGTAATCCCAGGGGTCTTTGAAACTGCTGGAGCGCTGAATGATCTGCGCGTCGACCGCATGACCACCCATGCGTTCGTTGCGATCAATAACCTGTAAACCCAGTTCCTGCTCATCGTAAACTTTTGCCAACTCCTGCTTGATGCCCTTGAAGGCGTCTGCAGAGGCAATGCCCACCAACGATGCGCCTTGCTGAACGGCATAGGTTTTAACAGATTGTGTGGTAAGCGGTTTAACCTGCCCGGTGCCTGTTCCATTGCTGCATCCGGCGACAATTTTCTGAAGCGGAGCCGATGTCAGCAGGGCGGTATACACCTGGTTGTAGCCAAATTCGTCCGTAACCAGGTTGCCGGCTTCATCCAGCTGCCCAACTTGTGCGGCCAATGCCGCATGGTTGTCGGATAAGTAGGTCAGCCCAACAGATGAATAGCCCAGTTCTTCCAGATAACGGGAGATATCCAGGATGGCATCCATCAGCTTCTCTTTAGCGGCTGATTCAACAACGGGAATCGCCCCCGATGTCTTGTATTCGTCCATGAAACCGATTCCGGACACGATCAGGTGCGTTGCCTTGCCCGGCGCCTGTGTACTGCCGCAGCTTACAGCTGTTGAACCGCAATCAATTGCCGTACTGCCGCAGGTGACGGAAGATCCCTGTTGGATGGAGGTTGAACCGCAGTTGACAGAAGCTTGATTGGGTCTATTCTGTCCGGCACGACATTCATCGCCAAAGCCGACGCCCATGACAATCACGGTTTGCACATCATTCAGGTATTTCGCCGGATCTGCCGATACCACGCCCCAGGCATCATTGAACGGATGCGGAATCAAGTTCAGCTGATACGGAATCGATCCGTCATCGATACCGGCAAAATCATCTTTTTTGGCAATCCCAAAAATATCAATGCCTTTGCTGATCGCAATGCGTGACACTTCGTTGGTTAAGGGTCTTGACTCCGGCGATACATCCTTGATGTCCGGATTTGCGACCCAGAAACTCTTGCGATGGTTCGGCTTTCTGCCGTCTTTTTTCATCCGCATGGCTGGCGGCAGGCAGTAACGCCAGCAAGGCTCAAGCGAAGACCCGTAGCCTTCTCGGTTGCAGGCAAGATTGGGAACGATGACCGATTCATCAACTTTTTCAGGGATATCGATATCGAAACGGAGTTGAAAACGCTCGGCCCAGGCGCAACGGAATTTATTCTTGTTGGCATATGTGAATTTCTTGCCGTCAATAACGATTTCAGTCATGCCATCGACTTCTTTACGCAAGGCTGACGAGGGAGCGCATTGGCGGACACATTGCATACAGTAGTCGCACAGCGTATGGCCGTTGTACATCGGATCCGGATCGAGCTTCGCTTCGGTTATGATGGTGATCAAGCGTTGCCGTGCCCCGTATTCAGGTGTAAGAAGCAGTCCCTGGTAACCGATGTCGCCAAGACCCGCGGCAGCACCTGCATGTATATGAGACAAATCTGGAGAAAAGTTGATATTCAGTTCTTCATGGGGACGATATCGCCAGATGGCTGTCTGAGGAATCGGGATGCTTTTGTACCCGGCTTCTTCAAGATGCCTGGCTAAATATAAAGCGATCCGTTCAAGACGCGAGTTGACCGCGGTAACGACACTCGCACTGCCCCAGTTATGAATCGGCTCGCCACCTAATTCCCACGCTCCGTCGGGGGTGTGAACAGCAGCAACAATGACCGATTTTGCTGTTGGCAGATGGCCCAGGGGGCTTATCCGGGGCGGGGCATCTTTAAACCGTTCAACGTTGGCAATGCCGCATAAATCGCCGCCAAGCGTCTTAACCATTGCCTTAACTTGCTGAGAAGTAATCATAGTGTCCTCCATGTCTTGTTATATTGCACATGTCTGAAGCTATTATAACGATGCAGTTTCAGCTTTATGATATCAACGGCGATCATTCTCAACAATACAAAAAATAGTGTTACAGAATAGTGCATTTTAATATTGACAGATAAGACTATGATTGCTATTATAATTGGTTATCTATTATTATTTAGTTGCATTGCACAATCCGCCAATATACTGCATACTGTATTCAGACCGTCAACTCGGAGGAAATATGTCGCAAGAAAAAATGGCAGTTTGGATCGAGCCGAGTTACATCGAT
>JAAYJD010000193.1 GCA_012523135.1 Clostridiaceae bacterium | reverse complement strand
CCAGCGATGGCGTCGAAGCCGCCGGCATGCAGGCTGGCGTGGAAGTGTACACAAACTTTCGTGAACTCGGTGAAGGCGTCATTGATTTTCCGAGTATCTTTCATATCCTGGATGATGTAGGTTATGATGGTTATTTCACCGTTGAACTGGATCGGAGCCGTTTCAGCCATAAAGAAAGCGCAGCCAGGTCTATGGCCTACATGAATAAAGCTTATTTTGGGATTTGAACAAATGATTTTTCAAGGTTGGAACATGGATAAGGGATTGCATGTTGGCACAGGCAGGGCAACGATAACACCACCCATCGGGACGATTCTGTATGGCTATGCACCGGGTCGTCCGGCAGAAGCGGTCCATGACGACCTGCGTGTGACATGCATCGCCTTTTCGGATGGTTCGGAACAGGCGATGCTTATCAGCGCCGATATCTGTACATATCATCAGGACCGTGCTGATCGGCTGCGCCGCCTGGTTTCTGATCAGACTGGCATGCCTGCTGAAAACGTTATTTTCTGTACAACCCACACCCATTCCGGGCCGGCGGCAAGTGCCGGCGCCGGCTGGGGGACAACCCATGAGGATTATAATCGCAAGCTGCTGGAACCTGCTGTGCTGGAAGCTTCGCAGAATGCCTGCCGCAGCCTGAAGCCTGCCCTGGTCGGGGTCGGTACATGCAACAGTCAGACGGGCATCAACCGGCGCCAGATCGAAAGGGACGGGACCGTCACGCTGGGGCAAAACCCCTGGGGCCCTTATGATCCGCAGATGACCGTTGTCAGCTTCAAAACGACAGATGGTGAGCCCATCGCCAACCTGGTCCATTACTGCTGCCATGGTACAGCAGCCGGCAATAATCCTGAAATAACGCGGGACTGGTCAGGCCCCATGGTTGACTGCCTGGAACGGCATTCCGGCAGCGCAAGCGTCTTTTTCAATGGGGCGATCGGCGATGTTGGTCCCCGTCTGCCTAACGGACTCACCACAGGCGATTTGCAGGCAGCACTGGCGTTGGGTGCGCGCGCCGGATTCGACGCGGTGCAGGCCTATCGGCGCATCAGGGATTATCGTGATGTGCATCTGAACACCATTCGTGGCGATCTGCGGTTGCCCCTGAAGCCTCTGGCGGACCGGGATACAGCGATAAAGGCGATCGGCGAGCTGGGTGACCCGACCAGGCTGACCGGTATGCGCTTAAGAGAATATGACAAGTGGGAAAAGGTTCTGCGCGAGCATGAACAAGCGAAACCACAAAGAACGCACCGCGTCATCCAACAGACGGTTGTCGCGGTCGGCCCGGTCGTCTTTGTGCCCTTCCCCTTTGAGATGTTTGCGGAGATCACGTTGCGGATCCGTCAGCTCAGTCCTTATCAACATACTCTTTGCCTGAGCAATGCCAACGGATCTTTTGGCTATTTCCCCACGCGCGATCAATATGCCCGAGGTGGTTATGAAATCGCCATTTCACGGAATTTTGATTGTTATGAGCTTGTTGAACAGGCCGACGACCATGCCGTTGATCAGAATCTGCTCTTGCTGGAGCAACTTGCGGATCTTTCATCGAGTTGATGCAACACGGTTTTGCTTTTCGCTTGCAACGGAAAGCGAGAAGCAGGCATGATCCCTGCAGCAGCTGCCTTGATGCCAATGATGATACGAAAAACCAACGTGCACACACAACTGACCATACATTGCCTGGAGGAACTGGATCATGCTGACGCCGAGGATTGGATTGCTTCCCTTTTATATTGCTCTTTACGATAATGCCATGCCTGAATTAAGAACACGCCTGGAACCCTTTGTCCAGACGATCGCAGACGTCTTGACAGCTAAGGGGATTGAGGTCTTCCCAGCCAAACCGTGCTGCGTTCGCAGTGAATTTCTGGCAGCAGTCCGCCTGTTTGAAGAACGGGAGGTAGATGCCATCGTTACGCTTCATCTGGCCTATTCGCCATCCCTGGAGTCAGTCGATGTGCTGGCCGGTACACATCTGCCCGTTATCGTGTTGGATACGACACCAACGGCTGCGTTTGGACCGGAGCAGAAGGCGGAGGAGATCCTCTACAATCATGGGATCCATGGCGTCCAGGATTTTTGTAATCTTTTAATCCAGCGAGGGAAGCCCTTTTGCATTGAAGCCGGACACTGGCAGGGCGATGTGCTTGATCGCATAAAAAGACAGGTTTTGGCTCTGGCCATGCGCCGAACTTATCAACAGTTAAGAATAGGTCAGCTGGGCCAGTCATTCCCAGGTATGGGCGATTTTGCGGTTTCCGAATCCACCATCAGGGATAAATTGGGGTTTACCATCGTACAAGGCCATTTTGCCCAGATTAGAACGATCATCGAACAGCTGACGGAAACCGATATCCAAGCTGAAATCACAAGAAACAAAAATGACTTCAACCAGCCATCGTGCAGTGACTTCGTCCTGCGTCAGGCAGCTATCGCGGGACTAGCCCTACGTCAGTGGCTGGCAGATGAGCAGCTGGCAGGGTTCTCCATCAACTTTCTGGATGTTGATAAACAATCGCATTTTACAGCCATGCCCTTTCTGGAGATCAGCAAGTCCATGGCGCGCGGAATTGGCTATGCAGGGGAGGGTGATGTGTTGACGGCCTCCTTGATGAGCATTCTGGCAGCAGTAACACCAGCCGTATCTTTTGTCGAAATGTTCTGCCCGGACTGGCGCAACAACAGCCTGTTCCTGAGCCACATGGGCGAAGCGAACATCGATCTTATGGCTGGACGGCCAGTGCTGTCGGAAATGAAATTCAACTACACCGATGTGGGGCCTACTGTCGCAGCCTTTGGTGCCTTTAAGCCGGGTAACGTAACCCTTGTTAATCTGGCACCGATTGGGAACGGCCGGTTTCATCTCATCATCTCGCCAGGGACTATGCTGGAGGCTCACCATGATGATGATCTGCAATGCAACATCCGCGGCTGGTTCAAGCCTCAGCTTCCGCTGGAAAACTATCTGGCCGCCTATAGCCAGCTTGGCGGAACACATCATTCCGTTGTCGTCTATGATGCAGATGTGAACCTGATCCGACTCTTTGGTGATGCGATGGGCTGGGAGGTTAAGCTGCTTACGCAATCATCCTAGCCATACTCATAAGTGCGAACGGCGCTGAATCGGGAGGAAGATCCCCAACCTGACCGGCTGACCCCCAATTGGCCGGGGGATCTGGAAATGGCCTGGAAGGTTATGTCTCAAAAAACTTGTAGATGCGTACCGCGTCTTTATGCCCAATCATTATATAGAGCGATCCAGCCAAAGCAACATAGAATCCGTTTTTGATATAAACGGTATCCTTCAGCAATTCATCCAGTTTAGCGATGCTGAGCGGTTTGCCACTGTCATCGCATTTGCAGATGTATTTGTCTCCTCCATAGGCAACAAAGGGCTCGTTATGGTTTGTTTTACCTAGTGGTGTCGGTAAGATGCTAAGGCAATCGATCGGAACGATCCAACTTGAATAACCATAGAAGATCTTTCTGTGATAGGCATCTTCGAACGCATCGCCTATCCGAATGTCTGACTTTATTGCACATTGTGTCGCATCATCCAACGCATAACAGGAACTGTATGCAGCAATAACAACCTGCTCATCTATTGCGAATAACCGCCAAACGTCAATGGGCGTGTCTTCTTTGTTGAATATATACTTGTCCAACAGTGTTCCATCAAACGATATGTTGACGATATAGGCATCTCCCTGGTAGTAGTTGTGATCAAACACATACAAACTGTCATTAAAAATTGTCAAGCTGATGCCATATGAAACATTGGCCGACAAATTAATATTTCTTTCCCATTTCCCATTCGAATACACAGAAATTCTGTCTTCGCCATTGCCATGATAATTATCGAGCACATAAATGTCACCATTAGCGGCAACGGCAAAATCACTTGGTCCTGAAGATGCAATCCCATTGTCGCCGATGTCACCATAACTTAATTCTCCGTCTCCTATCCCGACAGGAGCTTCCAGGACTGTAATGAGCGTTGCTTCCTTCAGGTTATCGAATGAAAACGATGGAGAAGCATCAGGCGTTTGATTTGTCGCGATCGTGGTTGCTGT
>JAAYJD010000192.1 GCA_012523135.1 Clostridiaceae bacterium | reverse complement strand
CTTTCCGCAAGGATGTCCTGGCCAAGTGTTACGGCGGCGATATCACGCGCAAGAAGAAGCTGCTGGAAAAGCAGAAGGAAGGCAAGAAGCGTATGCGCCAGGTCGGCAGCGTCGAGGTGCCGCAGGAGGCGTTCATGAGCGTCCTGCGCTTGGACGAGTAAGCGAAACGAGACAAGACAAGTCATGATCGAGACATACCTGAAGCTGATCATCGCCATTCTGGCCGGCTTTGCCATCACTGGCATCGCCTTGTTTGCCGCGCGCAAGCTGACCCTGCTCATCGACCGGCGGATGAAAAAGCAGCCAGGGCCGGATGAAGCGAAGACAGAAAACGGCTCAGACCAGCCGAAATCAAACGAGTGATCATTTTTTGTCACAAAACAACCAATGTAGGATGAAGCAAAACGTTAGTCGTCAGGTGGAGACAACGATGAAACCAGTCGTATCCGTGATCGGGGCCGGCGGCAAGATGGGGATCCGCTGCAGTCGCAAGCTGCTCCAGAACGGGGAGTTTTTCAACTGAATCTGGTTGACCAGGGCGAACGGGAGCTTGCCATCCGGTCGCTGGGCGCTGAACCCACCGACGCCGTAACCGCTGTGCCGCATCTGACCTGGTTGTGCTGGCGGCACCCGACAAGCTGATCCAAACGGTATCCGAGACGATTGTCGCCCTGCTGAGGCCTGGCGCCGGCCTGTTCATCCTCGATCCGGCAGCTGCTGTTGCCCGGGAGCTGGCCATGCGTGACGACTGCACCATTGCGGTCGTCCATCCCTGCCGCCCGTCCTTTTTCCTGGATCAGGACACGTTTGAGGCCCGTCATGATCGTTTTGGCGGCGCCGGCGGCAAGCAGGATCTGGTCATGGCCAAGATTCAGGATGACGACCAGGTCTTTGCCCAATGCCAGGCGGTGTGCCGGGCGATGTTCGCCCCGGTCGCGCACGTCTACACGATGGGGGTCCGGGACATCGCCTTTCTCGAGCCGATGCTCGTCGAACGGCTGGGCGCGACGTGCCTTTTCACGATGGCTGAGACGGTTAACCAGGCGATCTCGCGCGGCATCGATAAACAGGCGGCCATATCCTTCATGACCGGCCACATCTACAACCTGACCGCCAATTTTCTGGGCCTTCTGGGTGACACGCCTGTTTCGAACGCCAGCAAGGTGGCGATCGGCTTAGGCAACAAGCAGGTGCTGCGCGAGGACTGGAAACGGATCAGGGACGACGCAGTGCTCGACAGGGTCGTCGCGCAGATGCTGCATCCGGACCAGCCGCATATTTAGATGGTGTCGTCTCCGGTCGTCTTGCGCGCGTGCCACAAAACCAGGGCGCAGCTCGCATAGAGCAACATGTTGAGCATAAAGGGCAGCGCACGGTTGATTTCGGACAGCCAGCCGGCGATCCAGCCGAAAGGTGAGGCGAAGCCGCTCATCAGGACATACATTAGGCCCAGAATGCGGGCCCGTTCCTTCGGGTCGATCTGCAGCGCCAGCAGGGAGTTGCGCCGCGGCCAGACGAGGGCGAAGGCGAAGGCGTCCAGCAGGACATAGACCGCCAGCAGGAAACTGGCGTAAGGTGAGAGCAGCAGCGCGGCCAGCGCGGCCAAATAGAGCATCAGGCCGACGATCATGACCTGCTTGATGCGGAAACGGGCGATCTGGCGCTGGATGCCGAAGATAAACGCCAGCATGATCGCCGAGCGGCCCATCGGGAAATAGGCGATCAGCCACTCGGGAACGCCTGCGTTCTGGGTTGCGAACAAGGCGAAAAAATTGCTGGAGATCGTGTTGGCGATCTGGATCAGGATGATCACAGCCAGTACCTGCAGTGATGCCGGGCTTTTCAGGATCAGGTGCAGAACGCCGCGGTATTGTCCGAGCAGGCGGGCATAGGAGACATGACGCGTCTCCTGCATGCGGATCAGGCCCTGCTTCGTTTCGCGCGATAACCAGAGGACTGTGAGGGTTTTGGCGGTCATCATGAGCAGGGCGAAGCCGTACAGGATGCGCATGGCCGGAACCAGCGTCATGGAGCGGACCATCAGGCCAGCCAGCGGCGCGAAGAACACCGAAAGCAAGCCGG
>JAAYJD010000191.1 GCA_012523135.1 Clostridiaceae bacterium | reverse complement strand
TTGCGGAACAGCTCGGTCAGGCGCTCGGCGTGGGCGCTGTCGCTGTCCTTGCCGCCCAGTTCGGCGTCGACGCGCTTGCACTTCTTGCCCTGGTGCTTGTACTCGATGAACGACATGAAGTGGTTGTCGATCTCCTGGTCCATGACGATCACGGCCAGGTCGCGGGCACGGGCCATCTGGACATAGGCGACCTGCTGCTTGGGATCCGGCGTGTAGAGGATCGTGTCGTCGAGGTCGGAGAGCACCTTGTAGGTCTTGTCGACGGTCTGGTAGAGGACGATGTCCTTGACCCGGTCAAAGAACTTGTCTTCCTTCATCATGCCGTACTTGACGAAGACGCCGATGTCCTGCCAGTACTTCTCGTAATCCTCGCGCTGGTCCTTGAAGAGCTGGCTGAGCTTGTCCGAGACCTTGCGGATGATGTGCTGGGACAGCTTGGCGACGTAGGTGTCGTTCTGCAGGAAGGAGCGCGACACATTGAGCGGCAGGTCGGGGCAGTCGATCGTGCCCTTGAGCAGGAACAAAAACTCAGGGATGATCTCCTTGATGTTGTCCGCGACGAAGACCTGGTTGTAGTAGATCTTGATCCGGCCTTCGAGCGATTCGTAGACGTTGTCCATGCGCGGGAAATAGAGGATGCCCTTGAGGTTGAAGGGGTAGTCCAGGTTGAGGTGGATCCAGAAGAGCGGATCGCGGTAGTCGTGGAACGTCTTGTGGAAAAAGCTCTTGTATTCCTCATCGGTGCATTCAGACGGCTTCTTCAGCCAGAGCGGCTTGGTGTCGTTGATTGGCTGCGGCTCATAGGGTTTGTCGTCTTCTTCGCTTGCTTCAGGGGCCGGTTCGCCTTTTTCAGCCGCTTCCTTGGCCTGCTTGGCCTTTTCCTCGGCGCGGCGCTTGCGGTCCTCTTCTTCCCGTTTCTTGCGCTCTTCCTCGGCCTCGAGGTCGGTGAAATAGATCGGGTCGGGCATGAAGCTGCAGTACTTGTCCAGGATCTCGCGGATCTTGGTGCCGGTCAAAAACGCCGCGCCTTCATCGGAGAGGGTCAGCGTGATGCGCGTGCCGCGGTCCGCCTTATCCGAGGTGTCCATGACATAGGACATGCCGTCCTCGCTCTCCCAGCTGGCCGCTTCGGCGCCGGGGGTGTGCGAGCGCGTGTCGATGCGGACGAGGTCCGAGACCATGAAGGCGGAGTAGAAACCGAGGCCGAAATGGCCGATGATTCCTTCGGACGCGACGCCCTTCTCCTTGTATTTCTCGACGAAATCCATCACGCCGGAAAAGGCGATCTGGTTGATGTACTTGCGGATCTCGTCGGCGGTCATGCCGATGCCGTTGTCGATCACCTGCAGCTGCTTGTTGGCCTTGTCGAAGATGATCTCGATCTTGAGTGTCTCGTCCTCAGATAGTTCGGCTTCCCCGATCGCGGCCAGGCGGCGCAGCTTGGCGTTGGCGTCGGCGGCGTTGGAGACCAGCTCCCTGAGGAAGATGTCCCGGTCCGAGTAGAGCCACTTGCGGATGATGGGAAAGATGTTTTCGGTGTTGACCGATACATTGCCTCGTTCTTGGTTCATGTTGCAGTCCTCCTATGACCCTGTGATGTTTGTTTGTCTGTCGTTTACGTTGCTCTTGTTACGCCGGAAGGCGGTGTGACGCGATATAGTCGCCGACGATCTGCGTATAGGCCTGATTGAGCGCTGAAAAGGCCGGGTCGCGGCCCGAATCGAGCTCGATGTCCTCAATCGCGCGGATCGGCAGCAGGTCGAACGGCGAGCTGGACAGGAAAGCCGTCCGGATGCGGCCTTGACGGACGTCATCCAGGCTAAACAGGCCTGTGACCAGCCTGAGACCGGCCGTCGCGATCGCGTCGCGTACGTGGCGGCGCGTGATGCCCAGCAAAATGCGTTCGTCCGGGGCGGAATAGACATCGCTGCCCCGGATGAAGAACAGATTGGAGCGCGACCCCTCGGTCAGCAGACCCTGGCGGTCAGCCAGGAGCAGCTCGAAACAGGGGCCGAAGGGGCCGGCCTGGGCGAAGCGTGCGGCGATGGCATCCTTGTAGTCGGCGCGGATGATCTTGGTGTTGGGGTTCTCGCGTTCCCAGTCCAGGATACCCGTGACGACGCCTTGGGCGACAGCCGCCGCGTCGGGGTAATAGGACGCGGTCAGGTGCAGCACGCGCCGGCTGGCCGTGACCACCAGGCGCAGATTGGCCGCGGGGATCGCGTTTTGGGCGATCAGGGCGCGGCTCTCGTCCGGCAGCGTGGACGGAACGGGAAAAGCGCCGGCAACCGAGCGCTGCAGGCGTTCCAGATGGTCTTCCAGGAACAGGGGCACCCCCTGCACGACGCGGATGACTTCGTAGAACATCGTCTCGTCGTGCGGCTGTTGCAGGGCGCCGGCTTCCGGTGCATCGACGGCGACCATCCGACCGTCTACCTGGATCCAGCGACCGGTGAGCGCATCAATGATCGGATAGGGCACAGGTCAGTCCTCCCTCCCCAAGCGGGCATGATGACCGATTATAGCACGATCCGCCCGCCGGATAAAGAAGACGCGTTGCATCATCAAAAAGGTCATGTCCGGACACGTCATCGTCAGACCAGCCCCAGGCTTTTCAGGTGGCGCCCGATGTGCGCCTGCAGCGCGGCGGCGTATTCGGCCTCGTGCGCGTTCAGGAAATCGTAGATGCGCGCGCGGAAGCGCGAGCTGCCGTCCTCGTTCTTGGCCTTGAGCAGCAGCCCGTAAGTGATGTGCAGCACCTGGCGGGCGTCGTCCTGGTCCATCAGGAGCGGCAGCTCGTCGTCGCTCAGGTTGTCCAGCGGGGCGACGCGGGTCGGATCGCCGCTGATGTGGTAGTACTGGCGGGCCTCGTCGAGGTGGCGCACGGCGTAGTCGTGCAGCGCGCGGTAGAGCGCCGGGTCGTGGCGGGCGATCACGCGCACGGCTTCCAGCCAGTTGGTGCCGGCCGTCTTGAGATGGAATTCGCCCTGGCTGAGTTCGCCGACGATCGGGAACACCGAGAACTTGTCGGATCCGGAATGGACGGAGATCTTGTAGCCCAGGGAGCGGGCGATCTGGCTGTGCTGGCCGTAGTCGGCCCGGAACGCGTCCAGGTCGCCGCGGTAGTCGATGCCCTTCTGGAACTCGCCGCAAAAGCGCGGCGCCAGGCTGGTCAGCTCGACGTGGTCGGCGATCAGCTGGGAAGCGACAAAATAATGGGCTTCCGGCGTCGTCGGTGTCAGCGTCTCATCGATCGACAGCTCGAAGTCGATCGTCCGCGTGCTCGGTTCGATCAGGTTATGGTAGATTTTGGCGGCGTGGCGGATGGCGTCGCGGTAAATGAGCACGATGCGGCGCAGGGTGTCCGCGTTGTAGTGCAGTTTCACGTCGCTGCCGATGCGGACCTTACGGTCGAGCCAGTCCTGCTCCAAGGCCGCGCGTTCGTCGTCCGGGATTTGACTGTAGCGCTGGGCGACCGCCTCGTCGCTCAGGTCCGGCACGTCGTTGGCGATCTGTTCGGAGCAGTCGAGCGTGATCATGGTCACGCCGCACTCCAGGGCCATGCGCACTTCCGGTTCGGTCTTGAGATGGTCGCCGTCGGCGCCGAAACCGGCCTCGTAGCCTTCCTGGAAGACGGCCCAGGAGGCGGCGGCCAGCACATCGTCGTAGTTGCGCCCGGTCAGGTTCAGCTCGCGGATCGACTGCTGGGCCAGCACCGGGAAAACATCCAGATCCCGGATCGTGCGCAGATGGCCGGGGGACGCCAGACCGAGCCGGTCGCCCAGCCCGATGGTCACCTTGCGCCCCTGGTGGCTGACCGGCCGGGTAAAGGGGAACAGCTCGCGCAAGCAGCGGCAGTTGGCCAGGTCGGTCGGGCAGACGCGGGCAAAATGGTCGCCGATCGCCACGTCTTCGCCGTGAAAGCGGTCCGCAACCGCGGACACCGGGTCGATCACCAGGACGGGTCCTGCCGTTTCCCGGGCCATGAACAAGGTCACGCCATCGATGCTCTGCAGCGACTCAGGATAAACGGCCCAGCCAGGTGTCAGGCGGGCTTGTTGCCGCAGCTGGTCCAGGG
>JAAYJD010000190.1 GCA_012523135.1 Clostridiaceae bacterium | reverse complement strand
TGTATCCAGGCATTCCTCTTTTCGAGCCGAAAGATACTCGTTATGAGGCACGAAAGGTTGTGCACAGGTAACACCTTTCCGCTCACGATATGAAATGCCCTGAAGAGGCAGGATGGCCAGCCTTCCTGCTAGTGATTCGCTGACATGCTGCATCAGGTGATATGCTTGTGAGCCGGATAAAAGGAACAGACACGTCTCTGGCTGGCTGCCACGCCGTGCCTTGATCCTCATTTCATCGATTTTCATTTTCAGATAAGGAAACAACTCTGGCACATACTGGATTTCATCAAGGATCAGCGGTGGCGTATGATTCATTAAGAACAACTCTGGATCCTCTTTTGCTTGTTGCAGAAGAAGAGGATTATCAAAGGAAACGTATTCATAATGCTCGGCAACCAGTTGAAGCAGCGTTGATTTCCCGACCTGCCGGGGGCCAGTAACTAAAACGGCTGGAAACGTCTCGATGGCTTGCACCAGGTGCTTCGCGATCGTACGCCAAATCCACTCCATTGAACCAACTCCCTTCATGTGTCAAGCATAGGATAACACATTATCTCGTATAATCCAATATCATGTAATGGGTTATCCGCCTTTAGTAGGCCAATCAATGAATGGGGCACGGTCGAAGCCGATCCGGAAAGAAACAGCCCGGGCAAATGCCCGGGCTGCTTTCGTAACAAAATAAGGCGTCCTTTGCGTTTCAGGCCAGTCCGGACCGCCACGCTTCCGGCCAGGCCAGGGGGATGCCCCGTTCGACCAGCGCCTGCTGGAAAGCAGCGAGGGCAGCCACGTCGCCGTGCAGCGCCTGGGGCGTCATGCCGTGGTCCAGGCACCAGGCGGCGCAGGCCCCGGCCGATTCCCCGATGTTCCATTCGGCCGGGTGGACGCGGTAGCAGCCGTTGGTGATGTGGGTCGTCCCAATGTTCTTGCAGGCGGCCAGCAGGTTCTCCGTCCCGACCGGAATCAGGGCCCCCAGCGGAATCTGGAAAGGCAGGCTCTCGATGTCGATGTAGTTGCGCTGGCCGGTGCTGGGATGCAGGTCGATGCGGTAGTAGCCGATGCCGACCGAATCCGCAAACGGCTCGGCGGTCAAACTGGCGATGTTCCCTCGCGTGAGCAAATCCTGGCGCATCGCCATCCCGATATGCCCTTCGGTCACCCGGACCAGCGGCACGATGCGCCGGGCTTCCCGGATATACGGGGCCATGGCAAAGCCGTCCGCTGTGCCCAGGGCGTCGCCGCGCAGCTTGAGGCTGGGGTAGCCGCGGCTGCCGTCCGGCCGGGGCGCCTCGGTCTGGAGCCAGTAGAGGAAACAGCGCGACAGCTCCTTGGCTTCGGCCAGGTTTTGCCGGCGGACATCCTCCGGCACGTCGACAACCGAACCGAACCAGTAGTCGTTCTGCGGCCAGTTGACCATCGTGATCTCCCCGCTGCCGGCCAGAAATTTGTCTTCGAACGCCTCTTTGCCCAGAATCTTACGGTAGGTGAACAAATCGACCTGCCCCGGCTGTGCCTCGATAAACCCGGCGATCGGCTCCAGGGTGATCGGCTGGGAATAGGTCCAGCTCAGCTGCGAACCCGGCCAGAAGGGGCTGAGATGCTGCTTGTAGTGGTCGTAACGAGCCGGTTTCGGGATGGTGTAGTCGCCGGACGGCTCGAGCGATACGGCAAAGCACCAGGTGATCGCCTGCATGTCCTGGGGGTCGGCTTGTTCGGCGGCATGCCATTCACCGGTGTCGGAACGGGCTTCGCTGCCGGTGACATAGGCGGTTCCGGTCAGCGGCAGCAGGTCGCCGCATTCCGTGGCATCCAGGAAAGAGCGCGCCTGGATCACCCGCTCACCCTCAGGTAAGGCGACAGTCACCGAGCGGATCCGGTTCGCTTCGGTTTCTGCGGCCACCGGGCGGGCTTCTCTCAGGATCTGCAGCCGGCCCTGGCTGACCGGTGCGGCCAGCATCGCCTCCAGGACCTGGGCGCTGACCTTCGGCTCGTGGCAGATGCGGGAGACCGATCCGCCGCCCGGATTGAGATCCGGTTTCTCGCGGTAAGCCGCCTTGAGCGGGTAATGGTCGCGGTAAAACTGGCGCACCTGGTCGCGGTAGCGCCGGTAGCTTGCCGTGCAGCCGCCCTCTTCGATCCGGCGGTGTTCGTCCGGGGGGACGCCCTGGCTTGTTGGCTGGCCACCCAGCCAGGCGGTTTCCTCGGTCAGGACAACGGTCTTGCCGGCTTCGGTCAGGGCCAGGGCCGCGGCCACGCCGCCAAATCCGCCGCCAATCACGGCCACGTCACAGGTTAGGTGCTTGTTCATGGTCAGTCCAACCTCCTTGTCTTGCTGCCTGTCTTGGTGCTGTGGGTCTAATGCCATCTTAATGGAAGACAAGCCGGTCGGCAACAGGCTTTTATTGACATATGCCCATATCTGCAGTAGCCTATAAATGCAAACCGTTTGCATGAAGGGTGATCCGCACATGTTTTTCGCCAAAGCGCCTGGCCGTTTCCTTCTCCTTCTGCTCAGCTTTCTGACCGCAGCTGTCTGGTCAGCTGGCTGCATGGCGCCGCCTGAACAGTCAGACGACAAGCTGGTCATCGCCGTATCCATACCGCCCCAGAAAGCGTTCGTCACGGCGATCTGCCAGGACCAGGCCCAGGTTGTCACCGTGATTTTGCCCGGCTACAGTCCCGCCAACTACGAACCGGACGCCCGTGAGATGCAGCAGCTAAGCGAAGCGGATGTGTATTTTTCCATCGGTGTCGCCGCGGAAGAGGCGTACATCCTGCCGCGGCTCGGTTCGGTGCCGGTCGTTGACCTGGCAGAACGCGTCGCCCGGGAACTGCCCGACCGCCGCTTTGCCTCCGGCAGCCGCGACCCGCATATCTGGCTGTCGGTCGCGCGCGTCCGGATCATGGCCGGGGCGATCCTTGAGGCCGTGGTGGAACTAGATCCGGACAAGGCCGATTTTTATACGGCCAATGCCCGAATTTTCCTGGAGGAGCTCGACCAGCTGGAGCAGGACATCCACGCGCTATTGGCCGACGACGCCGGTCAAACGATCGTGGTCTACCATCCGTCTTATGGCTATCTGGCAGACGAAGCGGGGCTCAGGATGCTGTCGCTGGAAGAAGAAGGCAAAGAGGCCACCCCGCAGCATCTCCAGAATCTGATCGACCAGGCCCGCGAAGCGTCGGTCGGGGTCATCTTCTGCCAGGCCGAGATCGACAGCCGCCAGTCTGCCGCCTTTGCCGAGGAAATCGGGGCCCGAATCCAGATCCTGGACCCATTATCGGAAGACTATGTCGCAAACATGCGCGCGATCGCCCGTGCCTTTGCCGACGCCTCTTGAGGAGCACGTTTATGGATAACCTGTCCCCGGACAGCCGTCCGCCTGCCCTGGAAATAACAGGTCTGACCGTTCATTACGGAACGCATGCCGCGCTGTCCGACGTCACCATGACGGTTCGGGATGGCCAGTATCTGGGGATCATCGGGCCGAACGGCAGCGGCAAGTCGACCTTGCTCAAAGCCATTCTCGGCCTGGTGCCGCTGACAAGCGGAACCATCCGCATTTTCGGCCGGCCGCTGGCCGACGCGCTCGGCCTGGTCAGTTATGTCCCTCAGGTTGCCGACCTTGACCGCTCGTTTCCCATGTCTGTCCGCGAGGCGGTGCTGACGGCCAGGATCGACAGGAAGATCCGGCCATTCTTTCGTTATTCAGCCGACGACGCGGCGGTCACGGCCGAACTGCTGGAGCGTGTCGGCCTGACCCGTCTGGCCCGCAACCCCCTGACCGATTTGTCTGGCGGCGAGTTCCAGAAAGTGCTCATCGCCAGGGCGCTGGCCCGGCAGCCGCGCCTGCTGCTGCTCGACGAGCCGACCGCCAATGTCGATACGACCGCACGCGAGCAGATCTACCAGCTGCTGGGCATCCTGCATGACACCATCACGATCATCATGGTCACCCACGACATGCTGGCGATCTCGTCGCATGTCGACAGCCTGGCCTGCCTGAACCGCCAGCTGGTCTACCACGGCGGTCCGCAGCTCGACCAGCAGACGGTCAACCGCCTGTACGGCTGCCCGATCGACCTGATCGCCCACGGGATCCCGCACCGGGTCCTGCCCGTGCACAAGGAGGAGCAAGAGCATGATCAGGGCCCTGTTTGAATACCAGTTTCTCCAGTATGCCCTGCTGGCAGCCGTGCTGGCCAGCATTACCTGCGGCCTGATCGGGGTCATCGTCGTGGAGAAACGCCTGCTCATGATGAGCGGCGGCATCGCCCACACCGCCTACGGCGGCGTCGGTCTGGGCTACCTGCTCGGCTTCGAGCCGATCCTGGGCGCGTTCCTGTTCGCCATCCTGGCGGCCCTGGGCATCGGGCGAATCCGCCGCCAGGGATTTGCGCGCGGTGAAACGGTGATCAGCCTGTTCTGGTCGCTGGGCATGGCGCTGGGCGTCTTGTTCATCGGCCTGATGCCCGGCTATCCGCCGGCCCTGAACTCGTATTTGTTCGGCAACATCCTGGCGGTGACCCGGGCGGACCTGATTCTGACGGCCGTGCTGACCGGACTCGTGCTGGGGCTGATCCTGGGCTTGTTCCAGCACTGGAAGGCCTTCCTGTTCGACGACACGTTTGCGGCGATCCTCGGGATCCCAACCGCCTGGCTGTCGTACCTGCTGCTGGTGCTGATCGCCATGACCGTCGTCGCCCTGATCCGGGTGGTCGGGATCATCCTGCTGCTGGCGATGCTGGCCGCTCCTGCTGCCATCGCGTCGCTCTTCAAGATCTCGCTGGCCAAGCGGATGCTGCTGGCGATTCTGGTTGGCCTGGCGATTTCCCTGTTCGGCCTGTGGCTGTCCTACACGCTGAACCTGGCTTCCGGTGCCGTCATGGCGACGCTGGGCGCCTTGTCCTTCTTCCTGGTGCGGCTGGTCATGACGGTCGCGGCCAGGCAGAAACGAAAAGCGGGGGCATCCGATGCGCCGCCCCGCCTGGAAAGGACGCGCTGACATGGAGGTTTTCGGACCCGTCCCTTCGCGCAGGCTCGGTCAGAGCCTGGGCATCAACCACATCCCGCCCAAAACCTGTTCCTACGCCTGCATCTACTGCCAGCTGGGCCAGACGCAGAACCTATCGGTCAGCCGCAACATCTACACGGACCCGGAGATGCTGCGCCGCCAGGTTAACCAGAAGCTCGGCCAGGTTCGCGCCAGCGGGCAGACAGTGGACTACCTGACCTTCGTGCCGGACGGCGAACCGACGCTGGACAGTCGCCTGGGGCAGGCGATCCGCCAGCTCAAGGTTTACAAGACGCCGATCGCGGTCATCTCCAACGCCTCGCTGATCTGGCGTGAGGACGTCCAGGACGACCTGGCCGAGGCCGATTGGGTCTCGCTGAAAGTCGACGCGGCGACGGAACGCCTCTGGAAACGGATCAACCGGCCGCACCGCTCGCTGCAGCTGCCGGCTATCCTGACCGGCAGCGAGCGCTTCGCCCGGCGTTACAGCGGCTGCCTGGTGACCGAGACGATGCTGGTCGCCGGCTATAACGACGAACCGGAGCAGGTCGAGGCCATCGCCCGGCAAATCGGCCGGATCCGGCCCAAAACAGCCTACCTGCTGGTGCCGACCCGGCCGCCGGCCGAATCTTATGTTCACAAGCCGACCCTGGAACGTCTGCGCATGGTCGGCCGCACCATCGCCGCCATCGCCGATGTGCCGGTTTCGATCACGGACCAGGATGAGAACGCGGCGGATTTCTTTTTCGGCCAGAACGTGCTGATCGACTTGCTGCAGACACTGGCGGTCCATCCCGTCCGGGAAGATGTCATGCAAATCTTGATCACCGAGCGCGGCCTGGATCCGATCGTCTTAAACCGGCTGCTCGAACAGAAGCTGATCCTGTCGTCCGTCTACGATGGCCGAACCTATTACCGCAAGAACATCCAGGCCGAGGAGGCCCGCCATATGGCGGATGATCTCCACGAAAACGGCTGAAAAAATCCCCGATCCAGAGCTTCGATCCGGATCGGGGATGTTTCAGTTCAATCGGGGTAACACCCGTTATTTCTCTTGCTCCATGATTTCTTCTTCGACTTCCTTGGCTCCTTCTGCATAAAATTTTTCTTCATCAGGGTCCAATTCTTTCAGCAAGCGCAGAAACTCGCCGGCATGAACCCTTTCTTCGTCAGCAATGTCCGTCAGGACATCGATGGCCAGCCTGTTGTCAGTCGACTCCGCCAGCTGCATGTAGAGCTGGATGGCTTCGTACTCAGCGGCAATCATGAAGCGGATGGCACGAACCAGCTCCTGGTCCGTCATTTTTCGTTCTTGCGCACGACCGGAAAAGGGATGTCCAAAATCAGGCATAGGGGTACCTCCATTTAGGGTTTATTTTGCTTTTATCATAACACACATCGAAAAGACCTGGCAAAAAAGCAAAATAACATCCTTTCCGGCATAAAATCGTCTACTTGCCGCTGCCGTTGATCAGCTGGAACACGCGCCGGAAGACGAGGTCGCGGCGCACGTGGACGCCCTCGCGGCAGAGCGGCCGGCGGAAATCGTGGTTGAAGCAGAGCTCGTGCTTGGGCGTGCTCGCATCCCCGACCAGGCGCGGCGTCGGTACCCAGCTGAGCGTCAGGGCCTCCGGGCAGTCGATCCAGGCCACCGCGATGATGTCCCAGATCACCTTGGACCAGCCAAACCGCCGCTCGTCCTGCGGGGCGTAGCCGCTGACCGTCTCGACCAGGTAGTCGCCCAGCGCGGAACGGCCGGCCAGGCAGGTCTCCAGCTCCGGCAGCGTCGTCAGCAGCAGTTCCGTCACCCGGGCACAGGGAAAGCGGACCAGCGGCACGCCGCTGTCAAACAGGACCTGGGAGGCATAAACGTCCTGCATCAGGTTGAATTCGTTGGTGTCCGGCCAGTCCCGGTCGTGGCCGCCCAGCCAGACGACGACGATCTTGTCGGCGATGGCCGGTTCCAGCAGCAGCGCGGAGGCGATGTTGGTCGCGCAGCCGATCGAAAGCACCTGCAGCGGTTGTTCGGCCGCCAGGGCCAGCTCGATCAGGCGGCGGGCAGCCGGTGAGTCGACCGGGGTTTTCGGCGCCGGCAGGTAGTTTGGGGATCCCCGCCAGGCCATGCCGTCGACCGGCTGCTTGAGGAAGTCCAGGATTTTCAGGATCTCCTGGTAGCTTTTTTCCATGCCGTCGGCCGGACTTTCCGAGCGGTTGTTGTAGTACGGCGCGGCCAGCACGGCCTTGAGGTCCACCCGCGGGGACAGGAGGGCATAGGCCAGGGCAAACTGGTCGTCAACCTCGTTGTAGGTGTCGGTGTCCAGGACGGCGGCCACCGGATAGCCTGTCGGCGCTTGGAGACGTGTCACACGTTCTGAATCGGTCAGCATAAGGCACCTCGCTTGTTCTTCTGCCGGAATGGCAGGTATCAGGATTTCACGATCACGGCCACGCCGTCGGGGATGACGACCAGGCCGGCGTCTTCGCCGACCTTTTGCCGGGCCATGGCCAGGGCTTGTTCCAGGGTGTCGGCCTGCTCCAGGTGCATGGCACGCACCAGCTGCGGGTCGCAGCGGTCCGTGACCAGGATCACCGTGCAGCGCTCGAGGATCCGGGCCAGGATCTGGGCCTCCCACTGGTCCGGCAGCGTGTTCTGGCGGTCGATCGCCAGGATCTTGCGCGTCACGTCGGCCGGCGAGGCAGCATCGGCGAACCAGCGATAGAACGCGTCGCCGCCGTGCCCGTCGGCACAGGCCGCCACCATGACGATCACGCCGCCCGGACGCACGCAGGCTTCGCCGGCGGTCATGCCCTTGACGGCCTGGTAGATGTTCTGGTCGAGCGGGTACCCGCCGTTGGAGGTGATCACGATGTCCGCCTCCTGGCGCCGGACTTCGGCGCGGCGGCCGACCCAGTCGCAGCCGGCGCGGTGGGCCTTGTCCGGATGGCCGGCGAACGCACCGATGATTTTTTTGTCGGCGTCGAGCGCAACGTTGAGGATAAAGGTCAGATTGGCCTGCTGCGCGGCATACAGCATGTCCTGGTGCAGCGGGTTGCCGTCCAGGATGCCGCTACGCGCCCGGTCGCTGGCGATGAATTCGGCGCAGTGGTTGGCCAGGACCGTCTCCGCGGCCGCGATCCCCGGCAGGACGCTCTTGCGGCCGCCGGAAAAACCGGCGAAGAAATGCGGTTCGATAAAGCCTTCCGCGACCAGCAGGTCGGCCCAGTCGACCAGGTCGTTCAGCCACAGGGCGCCGCCCGATGGCAAGGAGCCCTTGAAGACCATGTGCTGCTTGTCCCGGCTGTCGTGGACGATGAAATCCTCCTGCCGCACCAGGTCTGCGCCGAACTTGGCCGCCATCTCGACCGGCGTCGTCAGGCGGTGGAACCCGGTTCCGACCAGGATCTTGACCGCCGCGTCCGGGTTATGGCGACGGATCTCCGCCAGCAGCAGCGGCAGCGTGATCGCGCTGGGCACCGGACGGGTATGGTCGCTGGTCAGGATCAGGACACGGCGCGCCTGGCGGGCCAGGCCGCAGAGCGGTTCCGATTCAATCGGGTGCGCCAGGGCGTCCAGCACCAGCGCCTGTTCGGACTGTCCCGCCGCGGTTTCGGCGGGTGATGGCTCCAGGACGGCCCGGATCCGGGCCGGATCCAGCGTCAGGCGCAGGCAGTCGTGATCGTACGGGATGCAAAACGTTTTCGGGTTCATGGTATCCTCTCCTGGTCTGGATCGTGATGGGTTTCATTATACAGCAAATGGCCGCTGGCGGTGCCGTCCAGCGCACAGAGCGCCCGGACAGCCAGGTCGAGGTTCGGGAACAGGTGCGCCGGGGCGCTCAGCTTGCTGCCGCTCTGGCGGGCCCTGGCCGTTGCTTCGAGCAGGAAAGCCAGCTTCAGCGGCGGCAGGAGCCTCAGCACCTTGAGCCGGCCGGACCGGACCGCGGCGATCTTGTGTTCGATTTTGAGTGCCTGGCGCCGGCTGGTGTATTCGAGCTGGGCCGCCTTGCGCTTTTCCTGGATCGCCGCCAGAAACTGCTCCGCGTTATAGACCGTGCCGCGGTCCAGGCCATAAGCGAGCGCGGCCTGCTCAAAGCCCCGGACGTTGTCGATACCGAAACGATCGACCAGCGTCTGCCAGCCGTCGGGCCAGAAGGCAAAGTGCTCACCGGCCAGGTGGCCGAAGGTTTTGCGCGTATCGAGATAGCCGAGCCGGCGGCTGCGGGCCAGGACCGCCGGGGTCGTGTCGAAGGTGCCGCCGAGATCCGTCCGGCTGTGGATATAGGTGATTCTCACATTGTCCAGCAGCGGGCTCTCCAGCTTGGCGTGACGGCTGAGGTCGATCGCGACGATCCGGCTGAAGCCCTGGTCGTGGAGCATGGCGACCGGCACGTTATCGGCAAACCCGCCGTCCAGGAAACGCTGGCCGTCGATCTCGACCCTCTGCAGGCCCGGGAAGCCGGCGCTGGCCATGATGTAGTCGATCAGCTGGCCAGGCGGGATGTCCTCGATCCAGCGCGGCGCGGCGGTCAGGTTGGGGAAAAGCGCGGTCATCAGGCCATAGCGGACCGAGCTTTTCCGCACCTGCTCTTCCCGGATGTAACGGCCCAGCAGCTCGCGCAGCGGCGCGGTGTTCAGCCCGCGCTGGGCAAGCAGCTCGCGCAGGACCAGCTGCGCGTTTTTCAGGCTGACCAGGTCGGTCGACTTGACCGCGCGGTTTTCCGAAAACGCCAGACACTGGTCCATGCGCAGGTTTTCCCACATCGCGCAGGCCCCGTCGTAGTCGTCGCAGGCCATGAACGCCCCGTTGATCGAGCCGATCGAGGTGCCGGCGATCGCAGCAAACCGGAGGCCTTCCTCGCGGAAAGCCTGCCAGGCGCCCAGCTGGTAAGCCCCCTTGGAGCCGCCGCCGCCCAGGGCCAGCCCGATTCTGTCTTGAAGAATGCTTTCCATGCCTGTCGCCTCTGTCGTTGTTTCCATCACCTTCCATTATACCAGCCCCGGCCCGCTTTCCCCAGCTGCTGGCTGTTATACGGGGGACATGAGGCAAACAAAACCAGCTGGATAAAAACGGGACTTCGTCAGCAAAACACAAACGGACGTGTTACACTGATTTTAACGGCAGACGGCAAAAGGGCTGGCCGGCGACAGAGGATTGTTTGGCCATACCGGCACAGCTGGCCTGACATGACCGGGGAGGTTCACCATGACTGGAATAGTTCCCTCAGCATTGCGGATCGACAGCGGACGACACCACGAAGACATGGTCGTCGGCAACGCCAGTCCCGTGTTTTCATGGGCTATCGCGGGCAGCCGCACACTCAGCCAGGCCGTGTGCCGCCTGGAACTCGCTTGCGGTGACACCTGCGCCTGGGACAGCGGCTGGACGGTGTCTTCCGAACCAGGCCTGGCCTACGCGGGTCCGCCGCTTTGCTCCGGTACGCGCTACGATGTCTTTATCCAGCTGCGCGATGCGGCCGGTCATCTGGGCCGGCGTGTGGGCTGGTCGTTCAGAACCGGCTTGTTCGAGACCTGGCCGGCCCCCTGGATCGCGCCGCAGGACGACTGCGGCGACGCGGCGATGGTCTTTGCTGTTGATCTTGACCTGGCCGGCCGGAGGCCAGCCTGGGGCGTCCTGTATTGCTGCGGCATCGGCTACCAGCAGATCCGGATCAACCAGGCGCTTGTGGCGCCGCAGGACCGGCTGTCCCCGGCTTTTTCCGCCTACCACAAGCGCTGCTATTACACGGTGCATGGCGGCCTGGACCAGCTGCTTACAGATGGCAGCAACCGGCTGGAGATCACCGTGGCCCAGGGCTGGCGCCGCAACATGGGGCCGTACCTGCATAACAAAGGCGTGCCCTTTTTCGGCAGTCCCCAGCTCACGGCGATCCTGGATATCGGGTATGCCGACGGCACGACCCGGCGCATCCAGACCGGTCCAGACTGGCAGTGCCGCCGCGGCCCGGTCGTCTCGAGCCACCTCTTTGACGGCGAGACCTACGATGCCCGCCTGGAGGGCACCTCGTTGCCGGCCGAGCCCTGCCGGATCGTGGCGGCGCCCGGCGAGGCGGTCACAATGTGCCCCCAGGAACTCGAGCCGATCCGGGTCCAGCGCAAATATGACCCGATCGCCGTCCACGACGTCGCGGACGGCACCATTTTCGACCTGGGCCAGAACATCGCGGGGGTCTGCGCGATCCACCTGCCGCCGGATCTGCCGGCGGGGCTGGAGATCCGCCTGACCCATGCCGAGGAGCTCGACGAAACGGGAAACCTGTACCGGGCGCCCCTCAGGGGGGCCCGGGCGGAGGATTGCTACGTCACGGGCCCGGCCACGGGGCTCCCGGTCACCTGGAGCCCGTCCTTCACCTACCATGGCTTCCGCTATGTCAAGGTCTCCGGTCTCCCCTACACACCCGAGCGGGATTTCCTGACCGGTCTGCTGCTCTATACCGCAATCGACAGCGCCAGCTCCTTTCGCTGCGGCAGCCCGATCGCCAACCATCTGCAGCACATGGTCGTCATGACCGAGCGGGACAACCTGCACAGCATCGCCACCGACTGCCCCCAGCGCGATGAGCGCATGGGCTGGCTCAACGACGCGACGGTGCGCTTTGAGGAACTGCCCTACAATTTTGACGCCGGCCGCCTGTTCCCCAAGATCGTCCGCGATATTGCCGACGAACAGGAAGACGGCGCCATCGGCTGCACGGCGCCGTTCGTCTACGGACACCGGCCGGCGGATCCCGTCTGCAGCTCGTTTTTGGTTGCCGCCCAGATGAGCTATCTGCATTACGGGAACCGCGCGCTGCTCGAGGAAGCCTATCCGGCCCTGGCAGCCTGGAACGACTGCCTGGCCCGCCAGACCCGGGACGGCCTGGTCACCTATTCGCATTACGGCGACTGGGCCGGGCCGCAGGACAGCTGCGCGGGCGACTCGCCGCGTTCCGCCGTCACGCCGGGCGTATACATGTCGACGGGGTACCATTACCTGAACGATCGCCTGCTGGCTGAATTTGCCCGGGTACTGGGCAAGGAGGCGGACGCGCGCAGCCATGAGCAGCGGGCCGAAGCGACGCGCCAGGCCATGCTGGCGGCGTGGCTGCGCGAGGACGGCACCATGGCCACGGGATCGCAGGCCTGCCAGGCCTTCGCCCTGCGCCTGGGGATGCTGCCGGAGCCGCTGCGTCCTGCCGCTGCCGCCAGGATGCACCAGGCGGTCCTGGATGCCGGCGGACGCTTGACGACCGGCAACCTGTGCACCCTCTACCTGCTGGAAATGCTCGCGGAGTACGGCTATATCGACACCGCCTGGGACCTGATCACCCGCGAAACCTACCCCTCGTGGGGCTTCATGATGCAAAACGAGGCCACCACCGTCTGGGAACGTTTCGAGCTCAAAAAAGACCCCGGCATGAACTCGCACTGCCACCCCATGTACGGCGCGGTCGGAAAATGGCTGTATTCCCATATCGCCGGTATTGTCCCGGTCGGCCCCGGTTTCCGCGAGGTCCATATCCGGCCCTATTTCCCCGAGCGGCTCAGCTCGGCCCAGGCGACCGTCGCCACATGCCGGGGCGATGTATCGGTGCACTGGCACAAGAGCTACGGCCAGCTGCGGCTGCAGGTCACAATCCCCAACGGCATGGACGCCTGGATCGAGGCGGGCAATATCCGGGAAACGGTTCGCGGCGGCACCTATCGCTGGCTGCTCTGACCAAGATTGACACCTGAGGAGGTTCCGGTATGGATTCTATGGCATCTTTTCGTCGGCGTCTGGCTGCCCGGGAGCAAAACCCATCTGGGGAACGGCCGGTCGTGATCGCCTGCCTGGGCGACAGCGTCACCCACGGCGTCTTCGAGGTGGACGAGCCGCCGGCAGGCGGCATGGTGCTCACCTACGACGCCCGCCAGGTGTACCACGCCCAGCTGAAACGGCTGCTGGACCTGTTCTTTCCCGCTGCGGCCGTCCAGGTCATCAACGCCGGGATCAGCGGCGACACCGCGGCCGGCGGCGCGGCGCGGCTGGAGCGGGACGTGCTGTCCTTTGCGCCGGATTTGTGCATCGTCTGCTTTGGCCTCAACGACGCGCATGCCGGACTAGGGGGCCTGCCGGCTTTCCAGGCGGCTCTGGCCGGCATCCTGGACCGCCTGGCGGACATTCCCACGATCCTGCTGACCCCCTGCATGATGAACAGGGCTGTGCCGGGACGCGTCAGCGGACAGGCGCTTCAAGAGGCCGCGCGGCGCTGCATGGCGGTGCAGAACGACGGGATCCTGGCCGCGTACGTGGAAGCGGCCCGGACCGAAGCCCGCGCCCGCCGGCTGCCCGTCTGCGACGAATACGCCCGCTATGCCGCCTGGTCGGCGGGCGGCGTCGCTACCGACCGCCTGCTGGCGAACGGGATCAACCACCCGGTCCGGGACATCCACGGGCTGTGGGCGCACGACCTGTTCGCACTTTTGCTGGGATGACGTAAGATCTAGCCTGAAATGCCTGCGAGGCAACGAAAGGATGGTTTCACCATGAAGATGATCAAGGACAAGCAGCTGCTGGTCGGGGCCGATTTTGCCGGCTTCCCGCTCAAGGAAGCCGTGGTCGCGCACCTGCGCCAGAAAGGCTGGGAGATCACGGACGTCGGCGTCCGTTCACCCGAGGACAACGACACCGACCTGATGTTTCACCGGGTCGGCCTGCGCGTGGGCGCCCTGATCGCGGAACGCGAATTCGAACGGGCCCTGATCTTCTGCGGGACAGGGATGGGGATCCACATCGCGGCCAGCAAGTGCCCCCATGTCCACGCGGGCGTGGTGGAGTCGGTGCCGGCCGCCCTGCGGGCGATCACCGGCAATGGGGTCAATGTGCTGGCCATGGGCGCCTTCTATGTCGCGCCGCAGATGGGCATCGACATCGCCGAGGCCTATCTCAACGCCGAGCTGGGCAGCGGCTACGCATGGTGGCCTAATTTCTACGCGTTCCACAAGCTGGCCATCGACGAACTGGAAGCGTTCGATTACGAGACCTACAAGAAGAACGGCTTCAAGCTGACGCATCTCGGCGATTATCCGCTCAAGCTGGAACGCAAGCCGGAAAACTTAGGCTGAACCGTCGCGGACATCAGGGATGTAAGCCCCGTAGCCTTCCTTTTCCATCTCCTCGAGCGGGATGAAGCGCAGCGAGGCGCTGTTGATGCAATAGCGCAGCCCGCCCTTGTCACGCGGCCCGTCGGTGAAGACATGGCCCAGGTGGCTGTCCGCGGCGCGGCTGCGCACCTCGGTTCGGATCATGCCGTGGCCCAGGTCGCGTTTTTCCCGGATGGCCTGCTGGTCCAGCGGCCGGGTGAAGCTGGGCCAGCCGCAGCCGGCGTCAAACTTGTCGCGCGACGTGAACAGCGGTTCCCCGCTGACCACGTCGACATACAGGCCGGGCTTGTCCTGCTGCCAGGTAGCGCCGCTGAACGGCCGTTCCGTGCCGCTTTCCCGGGCCACCCGGTATTGTTCCGGTGTCAGGGTCCGGCGCAATTCCGCCTCGCTGGGGCGGATATAGATTTTCGGATCGAACGCTTTCTTTTTGCCAACCTGGCCTAACGTGTCAAAGCTGACATGGCAATAGCCGCCCGGATTCTTTTCCAGGTAGTCCTGGTGGTATTCCTCCGCCAGGTCGTAACGGAGCAGCCGCTCGACTTCGGTCACGATCGGGCGGCTGGTCTTGGCCTGTTCCCGCGCGACGACCGCCTGGATCGCCGGCAGCGCCGCGTCGTCCAGGTAGTAGATGCCGGTCCGGTACTGGCTGCCCCGGTCGTTGCCCTGCCGGTTGACGCTGGTCGGGTCGATGATCTGGAAAAAGGCGGCGAGCAACGCCTCCAGGCCGATCCGGTCGGGGTCATAGCGCACATGCACGGTCTCGGCATGGCCGGTGTTTCGGGTGCAGACATCCTCGTAGCTGGGATTTTCCGTGCGGCCGTTGGCATAACCGACCGAGGTGGCGGCGACGCCCGGCACGCGGGCCATATAGGCCTGGACCCCCCAGAAGCAGCCGCCGGCCAGCCAGATGTCAGCTAACCTGCTGTTGCTGTAATCCAGCAATCGATTTGGGTTTTCGGGCAGTGACGCAATCATGGGCGAACATCCTTCCTGGCTATGGCCAAACACCTGGCACAAGTTCGATGATACATCACTCAGCATACACCGGTACACGCTTTTTGTCGGTCACCGGTGTGACTGATCTGCGGGATACGGCATGTCATAACCTGGCCATGGTTTATTCATGGCGGCGTTCCAAATCCGTGATAAAATAAAGATGCGGGACAAAACAAGGGGCAACGGCTGGCCGCAACCATGCGGCTGCTGTTGGTGTCCGGGGAGGGATGATTCATGATCCTCATCACAGGGGCAACCGGCCATATCGGGAACGTCCTGGTAAAAAAACTGCAGGACCGCTATCCCCAGGAAGCGTTGCGGCTGTTCCTGCAACCCGGGGAACAGCTGGACGCCTTCGACGGCCTGACGGCTGAATTGTGTTACGGCGACATCCGCAAGGCGGAGGATGTCAGGCGGGCGGTCAACGGCGCCCGGCTGGTCTTCCACCTGGCCGGCATCGTGGACACGGCGCCGCGCCGGCCGCGTCTGCTCGAGGAAGTCAACGTCGGCGGCACGCGCCACGTGGTCGACGCCTGCCTGGATTACAGCGTCGAGCGGCTGGTCTATGTCAGTTCCGTGCATGCGCTGCCGGATTTGCCGGACAACGAGGTCATCCGCGAACGGGCGGACTTTCCGATTCCCGGCCTGCTCGGGCCTTATGCCAACACCAAATCGACCGCCACCGCGGTGGTCTACGACGGCATTGCGCGCGGCCTGGACGCGGTCATCGTGTTCCCCAGCGGCGTGATCGGCCCCTACGACTACCGGATGTCGGAGATGGGCCGCCTGTTTCGCTACCTCAGCACCCAGGGCTGGCTGAAGGTGATCATGTCCTTTGACGGCGCCTACAACTTTGTCGACGTGCGTGATGTCGCCGACGGGATCTTATCTGCCGCCCGCGCCGGGCGCTCCGGCGAGGGCTATATCCTGTCCGGGCACCGCATCACGCTGCGCGAGGTGATCCGCCTGGAGCGGCGCGCCCTCGGCCAGCGCCAGCCCGCGATCTTCTTCGCGCCCCGCTGGCTGGTTCGTCTGGCGGCCTGGCTGACCCACGGCGCCTGCCGTCTGCTGCGCATCAAGCCCTTTTTCACGCCCTACAGCGTCTCCGTGCTGGTCTCCAACAGCAACCTCAGCCATGCCAAGGCGACGGAGGAACTGGGTTTTGAACCGCGTCCGCTGCTGGACACGTTTCGCGACAGCGTGCTCTGGATGCAGGAACATGGCCAGATCAAAAAGCCGCGCCGCAAACTCCACCAGGCTGCGGGCCGCAACGGTTCGTAGGTTATGGTTCTTTGAAGAACCCGCGCATCGACACCAGGGGATCGGCGTCCTGCGGGCAGCGCGCCGTTTGTTTGCGCCGCGCCGCGCTGTAGATCGCCAGCACGGCCGCAACGGCCTCGCGGCCGGATTTTCCGTCGGCCAGCGGCGGCCGGTTGGCACGGATGGCGTCGGCCAGATCGGCGTAAATGCCGCTGTGCGGGTTGCCAAGCCTGGCCAGCGCGCCTAATCCCCCCTGGCGCCAGGTCTGCCAGAGGAAACGCCGCCAGTAGCGGCCGGTCAGGTTGTGCCCTGACCGGTCGCGCACCCGCACGTAGGGTTTGCCGGCGCAAATCCCGGCCCGCACCTCGCCCGCGCCGCACAAGACGGTAAAGGAGGCTTCCGGCCGGTGTGGATCGGTCGCGGTCGTCCCTTCGAGCAGGCAATAGGTCCCGTTGTCCAGCTGCAGCGTGGCCAGGCCGAAATCTTCTGCTTCCATGCGGTGCGCCAGCTGGCCGATCTGGCCGGTCGCCGCGCAGACCGTGCCGCCCAGCAGGTACATCATCAGGTCCAGGGCGTGGATACTCTGGTTCATGAGCGCGCCGCCGTCCTGTTCCCAGGTGCCGCGCCAGGCAGCGGCGTCGTAATAGGCCTGGTCGTGGCCCCAGCGCACCGCGACTGAGCCGTACAGGACCCGGCCCAGCTTCCCGGCGGCCAGATCGGCCGCCAAATCCTGCACCAGGGGGAAAAAACGGTAGATATGGCCGACGGCAATCTGCAGCTGCCGTTCGGCCGCCAGGGCCAGCAGGTCATCGGCCTCCTCGAGCGATAGCGTCAGGGGCTTTTCGACCAGCACGTGGGCGCCGGCCAGCAGAGCCTGGCGGGCCAGGCGGTAATGGGTGCCGCTGGGGGTCGTGATCGCCACCAGGTCGGGCTTATCTGCAGCGAGCAGCGCGGCCAGGTCCTGGTAAACCGGCACCGAAGCGCGGATCCGGGCCTGGGCAAGCAAGCTGCGGGCGGCTTCGGGCCGGGTGTCGACCAGGCCGGCCAGGCGCAGGGTTTTGTCCAGGTGGCGGATCGCCTTGAGATGCTTGGTGGCGACCTTGCCGCAGCCGACGATCGCGCAGCGCAGCCGGCGGTCGCCGGTGTTTTTTCGTGCCGTCATGGGGTGTCCTCCGGTCTGCCCTCGTTCCAGCGCGCCCGGCGCAGCACGGCGTTGATC
>JAAYJD010000189.1 GCA_012523135.1 Clostridiaceae bacterium | reverse complement strand
GCAGCCAGAGGTCGTATGGGTAGCGATCTTCCAGGCGCGGCAGCTGCCGGGCCATGCGCTCCTCCATGGTGCGCAAGGTGTTCTGGTCCGCTTTAGCCCGGGGATGCAGGCCGAACGGGGCGCCGCCACCAGAGCCGTACTGGGTGCTGCACCAGACAAGCAGCCGGCTCTGGTCATCCTGCGCCTGCCAATAGAAGACCATGGGCAGGGCGGAATCATAGCGGACGTCGACGCGCGCGCCGCCGCCGCCGGCGTCCGGATTCCAGATAAAGCCGGGAACGGTCGTATCGCGGGTCCAGACGGTGGACGGGTGCGGGTTCCACTGGTTGGGCGCGAAGATGATCTGCTCGAACCCGGCTTCGGCGTAGGGCTGAATCAGACTCCAGCTCATGCCGTTGTTGTCGATCATGGCCAGGGTCCTGGTCGTGACGCCCCAGGTATCCTGCAGGGCTTTGCGGCCGTAGGTGCTGCGGCACAGCTCTTCGAGGCCGAAAACCTGGGTGTGGTTTCCGGCGATGCCGCCGCAAAGGCCGATCCGACCGGGCTTGACATAATCCTCGATAACCCGGCGGGCCGCGTCGCGGCCCCGGTCGGCCGGATAGTTGCCCCAGAACCAGGTGCCTTCGATCATGTAATGATAGCGGTCCTGGTCTGCGCGGTCCCGGGTCTGGTCGCACAGCGCCATGGCCTGGTCGATGAACTGCGCGCTGTTGAAACGCTGGATGTACTGGGCATTGTGCAGCCCGATGTCGGTATGCGAGGCGACCAGGGTGTAGAGCGTCCAGCGGCGCGGCACCGGCCAGTTGACCGTCACCGCCGTGATAACCCGGCCGTCATCATCCGTGAGTTGCCAGATCGCGTCGATGGCGCGGTCTGGAGGCGGCAAAAATACGCTGGAATAGCCTTGCCCGCTGGCGATGTGCACGCTGTCCAGCGTATGCATCAGCCGATCGCTCTGGTATACGTCAAGGCGGACCTGCGCGGCCGCGCTGGCCCGATAGGAGAGGTCCACGCGCTGCAGTCCTGTCTGGGTGATCATGGAAATGGGGGTGATGTAAAAATCGTCAATCTGAAGCATAACAGTCTCCTCAGCCGGTCAGGCCTGATTGATGCATGGTCAAGCGCGGGATCGCCTGTCCTGAATCCTATTGTACGTGCTGCCGGAATATTTTCAACCGAACCTGCCCATTGTGCTGCAGACGGCGGCAGGGGCGTGATACAATAAATCTGATCTCTGCCTGCGGCAATCAGCCATGGAGCGCAAGACCAGGGAAGGATACAACATGAAAAATCGACGGACCCGTATCTTGATCGGGCTTCTGGCGCTGATCCTGGTCTTAAGCAGCGTTTTTTTGCTGTATGTATCGGACTATTACCGGGCGGACGCGAAGGCCCGGGCAGTTTTACAGGCTGGTCCAACTGTCCGGACCGACGGCAGCCTGGTCATCCTGACATCGGATCTGCCTGGGGATACCGCGCTGGTTTTTTATCCCGGCGCCAAGGTGGAAGCAGCGGCCTACCTGCCGATCCTAGAACAAATTGCGCAGCGCTGTTCGATCACCTGCATCCTGGTCACCATGCCTTTCAACATGGCCATCTTTGATGTCAATGCCGCCGGACGCATCATCGGGCAGTTCCCCGACATGACAACCTGGTACCTGGGCGGCCATTCGCTGGGCGGCGCCATGGCCAGCGCCTATGCCGCTGGACATCCGCAGCAGATCAGCGGCCTGATCCTGCTCGGTGCGTACCTCTATGGCGATTATCCCGTCTCAGATACGCTGACCATCTACGGCTCCCTCAACACCAGCGTGGCAAACCGCATCAGCTATACGGAAAATGTCGTCGTCATCGAAGGCGGCAACCATGCCCAGTTCGGCAACTACGGCAAACAGAAAGGCGACCCCGACGCCACGATTTCAGCTAAGACGCAGCAGGACATCGCCGTGGCGGCGATCCAGGCCTTTTTGACAGAGCGGTCAGGACCCTGACCGTTCAGAAGCGATCCAGGAGGTTCAGATGAAAAACGTGGTCATTACAGGCAGCACGCGCGGAATCGGCCTGGCCATGGCCCAGGCGTTTTGGCAGGCCGGGTGCCGGGTTACGTTGTCCGGCAGGGGTGGGGAACTGCCGCAGGCCGCGCGCGAGGCATTCGTCTCCGACCCGGACCGCGTCCTCTATGTTTCGTGTGACGTCCGGGACAAGGTAAGCCTAAAGAATTTGTGGACTGTTTCGCGGGACCGCTGGGGTTCGGTCGATATCTGGATCAACAACGCGGGCCAAAATACCGCTTACCGGCCCTGTTGGGAAACGGGTGAGCCGGACACCGTGGCCGTCATCCAGACCAACCTGACCGGCATGATCTTCGGGTCCCAGGTTGCGGCGGAAGGCATGTTCCAGCAAGGATACGGTGCGATCTACAGCATGGAGGGGCTTGGGTCCAACAACATGATCCAGCCCAAAACCATCCTGTACGGCACCAGCAAGCACGCCCTGACTTATTTCATGAAAGGGCTGGCCAGGGAACTGGCCGGAACCGGCGTTATCGCGGGGCGTTTATCGCCCGGCATGATGCTGACGGATTTCATCACCAAAACGCCGGACGGGGAACCGGCTGCTGTCCTGAAGGACGCGTCGTTTCGGCGGGTGTTCAACATCCTGGCCGACAAGCCCGAAACGGTAGCGCGGTTCTTCATCCCCAAAATCCTGGCCAACACCCGAAACGACGTTCAGATCGCCTGGCTGACCCCGGCACGGGCGGCCTGGCGTTTCATGACCAGCTTTTGGCGCAAAAACCGCTTGCTTTAACGAAAGCCGGCAGCGCATGCGCTGCTGCGGCTGCGCGCTTACAGGTTGCCGGGCGCGTAGTGGATGCCCGGAGATACCTCGAGCTTGCCGCTGACCGAGGACCGGTAGCCGGTATCCAGGATCATCATGGCGTTCAGGTTGACAGTCAGGTCGAGGGTCGGGTGCAGCGGCGTACCCTTTTCGAGATGGCTGATGAATTCTTTGGCAATCGTGTCACGGTCTTCCGGCAGGGGGTCTGCCTGGTAAACAGCCGACGGTGTCGTGCTGTGACGCTTGTCGAAGACACTGACCGTGTTGCCGTCCGTCACCAGCGTGCCCTTGAGGCCGAACACGACGGGACCTGACGGAACGCCCCGGTTCACCGTCGTCCAGCTGCCTTCGATCAGGGCGACGGCGTGGTCGAACCGGGCCGTGATGGTGCCGTAGTCCTCGGCGTCGCCATAGGGGCTGGCAAAGTTTGCCCGCAAGCCATAGGCGGCGCGCACGGGCGAACTGAGAAACCAGCTGGACAGGCAGGCGCCGTAGCAGCAGTAATCCCAGAAAGCACCGCCGCCAGACGCGGCGTGGTACCACCATTGTGTGCTTTTTTCCTCGTCCGTCAGATTCTCACCGTATGAGAACGGCCCCTGTGAATCACTATTGCGGTAGGTGAATTTAAAGACATCGCCGATAATCCCTTCGCTGACCAGCTTGTGCGCCAGCCGGATGCCTGGGGTCCAGGTCGACGGCCAGTTGACAGCCAGGATGGCGCCGCCCTGTTTGGCGGCCGCGGCCATCGCGAGTGCTTCAGTCACCGAAGTGGCCATGGGCTTTTCGACGACCACATGAATGCCGCGTGCCAGCAGGTCCGACACGACGCGGCCATGAAACGCGTTTTCACAGCAGACGATGGCCAGGTCCAGCGGGCAGGCGTCCAAGAGCCGGGTGTAGTCGTCGTAGATCGCGATCATCCCGGTCAGATCGGTTACCGCCTTGAGGTTGTAAGCCCGAGTGGACGGTTTCTCGCTCAGGGAGGGGTGCTGGGGCTTGATGTCGCAGCAGGCCACCCATTCGATTTTGTTTCCCAGTTGAAAAAAGGCTTTGACCAGCGACTGGATGTGCATATGCGCAAAGCCAATCACGGCGACACGGATTTTTTTCATGCGGCGGGTTTCCTTTCCTGGTGTGAATACGGCACAACGTTAGATTCAGTGTAGAGAGGCAATCTGGCGGTGTCAAGGATTCCGGACAAACCGACGGACTAAGGCAGCGGACCCACCGGCACAGCCGCAAAGTCAGGCTGCTTTGGATCATAGGCGCCGGTATAGATCTCGCCGGTGTCACGCTTGACCAGGTAATAAGCGGGCTCAGCCGCGCCGGGCGCGCTGACGGAGAACAGGTAGTACATGAAGCCTTTGTCTTCATCCTCGAAGCGGGTGCCGACGCCGTTTCAGGGCAGATAGAAGATTCGGGTTTCACGAGTTGAAACGCCATTGCGATCTGCCGCCTCGAAGGTCACCACGTGGAATTTTTCTATCAGAGGTTCAGCGGGCGTCAGGGAGAGCGTACCGGTTTTTTCGTCATATGTCGGTATGTACCGGATGCCGTCCAGAACAACGGCCAGGCTGTCCGGGTCGAGGGTCTGCCCGGGCGCAAGTGTCAGCGTGGCGGAAAGCTTCGGCTGCGTGCCGGCCAGGCCCTGGCCCGCTTCCAGGTCTGGCATGAGGGCCGGTCCCCTGCCGACCGGCCGGACCGAGGCACTGGCCTGGACATCCTGGATCAGGCGGCGGGTGTTAGCGCCCAGGATCTTGCGGATATCCGCCTCAGAATAGCCCCTGCTGAGCAGCTCGCGCGTGATCCGGGGCACCTTGGCGGCATCCTCAAGGCCGAGCGGCATCTTGGCGCCATCGAAATCGGAGCCCAGGCCGACATGGTCGACACCGACCAGGGCCACGACGGCATCGATGTGATCGACCACCGTCGCCAGGGTCGCGCTGTCGGGATCGGCGGACAGGAACGGGCGGTGATAATTGACCTGGACGACCCCGCCGTTCCCGGCGATGGCCTGGATCTGCCGGTCGGTCAGGTTACGCACATGCGGGCAGAGCGCATAAACCGATGAATGGCTCGCGATCACGGGCGCGCGGGTTTCCGCCAGCACATGCCAGAAGGTCGCTTCGTTGAGGTGTGAGACATCGATGACAATGCCCAGCCGGTTCATTTCCGCAATAACCGACCGGCCTAGATCGGTCAGACCACCGCGTGACGCGGTGCCGTCCAGGTAGATTCCCTCCGCGCCCTCGCCCAGCGCGTTGGAATAGTTCCAGGTCAGGGACAGCATCCGGATCCCCAGATCGTCGTACTGGCGCAGCAGTTCGATGCCGGTCTGCTCGCTGAACGCGTAGGCCCCCTCTATGCTGGCCATGACGCCGATTTTCCCGGCTTGCTGCGCCTGCTCGATGTCCGCGTTGCTTTGGATGAGCGTCAGCGAGCGGGCGTTCTGGGTGACGGTCCAATGGACGCCGTTAAGCAGGGCGAGCAGGCGGCTGTTGGCCCGCGCATAGTCCGCTTTGCCGTCAGCCAGGAGGTAACCGGAGGTGTATGACGCGAAGACCTGGACGTCGATGCCTCCGGTTTGCAGCTTGGGGATATCGACCATGTGACGGGTTTCCTGACGGATGCTGTGCCGGGGCAGCCAGGTGTCGGTGTCGACAATCCTTAAGACCGTGTCGCAGTGCGTATCGATGACGACGGCTTCCTGGTGCAGCCGGGCGGCCGCGGCCTCAAGATCCTGTTGCGTGGCCGGTGGTTTATCAGTCGGCGTCGGCGTGCTGGGCGCGCGCGTGGCGGCGGGTGCAGGGAGGGTCGGAACCGGTGTCGCAGAAACGGCGGGCACTGGGGGGCTGGGGATCGGTGTTGGTTTGGGTGTCGGGGACAACGTCGGTGTCGGCGTCAGGGTCGGTGTCGGTGTCGGCGTCAGGGTCGGTGTCGGTGTCGGGGACAACGTCGGTGTCGGTGTCGGTGTGGCCATTGCGCGGCGGGTGGTTGCCACAGGTGTCGGAGCCGACGTGGCCGGCAGGGCTTTTGTAGGCTGGCTGCAGGATGCCAGCACCAGCATAAGCATGATGAGAACAAAAAAGGCCAGGGCTTGTTTTATCGCTTTCATAAGCGTCTCCCTATTCATCTTGATCGCACTATTATTGCATCTGTCACGTTTGCCTTTGTCTACACAGTTTGACCAGATCGGTTCAGACCGCTTGTCAGATTGAAAACAAATGCGATAAAATTCTATTGACTCCTTGCTGGCAGTTCGGCTGCCAGGAACCAGGCGGATCGAATGGAGGCATATCGCGGCGCCGATCATCGGGAACCGTCAAGCGCCAGCCTCATCTCATCCACAACAAGTATGCAGTCACCGAACCGCCTGATTGATTCATTATACCACCCCTGACCGCCAGGTGCGTTTCGGCATGCCGTGATGGAGGTTGCACATGATCACGTGGCTAGCACAGTTTCATCCTGTCTTGCAGGCTTTGCTCGGCACCTTGTTCACCTGGGGCGTTACGGCTTTGGGCGCGGCTCTGGTCTTCTTCTTCAAAAGAATCAATAAGAAAGCGCTTAATGCCATGCTGGGATTCGCTGCCGGTGTGATGATCGCGGCAAGCTACTGGTCTTTGCTGGCTCCGAGTATCGAAATGGCAACCGATTTAGGTCAGACTGCGTGGTTGACGGCGGTTGTAGGTTTTCTGGGCGGTGGCTTGTTTCTGCTTCTGGTCGACAAAGTGCTGCCGCATTTGCATTTGGGGCTGGAAATGGAACAAGCAGAAGGCGTCAGAACCAACTGGCAGCGCAGTGTGCTGCTCGTTCTCGCCATAACGCTGCACAACATCCCGGAAGGACTGGCGGTCGGTGTTGCATTTGGCGCTGTCGCCTATGGCCTGCCGTCCGCCACGATGGGCGGCGCAGTCGCTTTAGCGATTGGCATCGGCCTGCAGAATTTCCCGGAGGGTGCCGCGGTGTCTGTACCGCTGCGGCGAGAAGGTTTCTCGCGCAGAAAAGCATTTCTATATGGCCAGGCATCTGGCCTGGTTGAACCCCTGGCGGCCGTTATCGGGGCCTATGCTGTGACCATGATTCGTCCGCTTTTGCCCTATGCGCTGGCTTTTGCCGCAGGGGCCATGATTTATGTTGTCGTGGAAGAGCTGATTCCAGAGGCGCAGCAGGATGCAGGCATTAAGACCGATGTTGCCACCGTCGGCTGTCTGCTCGGATTTGCGCTCATGATGATCCTGGATGTCGCTTTAGGCTAAGGGGTGGCTGGGAGGGTGATCGCCATGGAGCAACGTCCGAATGTTTTGCTGATCATGATGGATCAACTGCGCTGGGATTGCCTGGGTTATGCGAACAACCCGGTGATCGAGACGCCCAACATCGATTTTCTGGCCCGAAACGGCAGCGTTTTCCGTCATGCTTACACCCCGTCGCCGTCCTGCATCCCGGCCCGGGCCTGCCTGATCAGCGGCCTCAGCCCCTGGCATACCGGTGTGCTTGGCATGGGGCCCGGCCAGGGCGAGATGGGAACCGGCTTTGACGAGACGCTGCCCGGCGTGTTCGCCCGTCACGGTTACCACACCCAGGGCGTCGGTAAAATGCATTTTTACCCACAGCGGGCCTTGAACGGATTCCATAACACCGTGCTGGATGAATCGGGCCGCGTTGCGACCCCCGGATTTGTCTCGGATTACAAGCAATGGTTCGACGCCAACAAGACCGGCGATTACGATCTGTCCGACCACGGGATCGGCTGGAACTCCTGGATAGCCCGGCCCTATGCGCTGCCGGAATTTTTACACCCGAGCAATTGGACGGCCAGCCAGTCGGTCAAATTTCTCCAGGAGCGGGATCCCACCCGGCCATTTTTCCTGATGACCTCCTTTGCCCGGCCGCATTCGCCCTACGACCCGCCCCCTTACTACTTCGACATGTACGACCGTCAGCGGGACCTGCTGCCGGCCCCTGTTATCGGGGACTGGGCCGGGGTCAACGACCGGCCGGAAGACGCGGCGGACCCGGACGCCTGGCGGGGACAGCGCAGCGAGACGGAAACCAGACGCGCCCGGGCCGGCTATTACGGCTCGGTCAGCCACGTCGACCACCAGATCGGCAAGCTGTTCAACGCGATGCGCCGCCAAGGCCTGTTCGACAGCACGATCGTCCTGTTCACCTCGGACCACGGCGACATGCTCGGCGACCACCACCTGTGGCGCAAAACCTATGCCTATGAAGGGTCGGCGCACATCCCCCTGGTCCTGATGCTGCCCAAATCGATGCGAACCGGCATCCGGCACACCATCGGTACGGCGGTCACGCTGACCGACATCATGCCGACCCTGCTGGACCTGGCGGGCTTGCCGCTGCCGCCTGGCCTGGACGGCCAAAGCCTGCGGCCGCTGCTGGCCGAAGCGCCGGATCCGGTCCGGGTCGTCCACTTCGAGCACAGCACCTGCTACAGCGAGGAACAGGAGATGCAGGGCCTGACGGACGGGGGTCGGAAATACATCTGGTTTCCCCGCGCGGACCACGAGCAGTTTTTCGATCTGGCTGCCGATCCACATGAACAGCACGATTTGGCGGCCCAGCCGGAACAGCAGGATGAAATCGCGGCCTGGCGCCAGTTGCTGATCCGCGAACTGGATCAGCGGCAAGCCGGGCTGGTCGAAAACGGCCAGCTGGTCTGCCAGCAGGGCCGGCCGCACCTGCAGTCGCCTTTTTACGCGGCGCGGGTCGGGAGCGGAAAGCCGGGAGGAGGACCCTTATGAGCAAGATAGAGCAAGCCATGCAGAACAAGCACCTCGCGGAGCACCGCCAATGCCTGGATGGCATCCAACCCATGACGGCCGCCGAGCGGGCCGCCGCACCCAACATCGTCATGATCCTGATGGACGATCTGGGCTGGGGCGACCTGTCCTGCTTCGGCTCGCAGGCGATCCGGACCCCCCACCTCGACCGCCTGGCCCGTGACGGCATCGTTATGGAGAACTGCTATGCCTCCAGCCCGGTCTGCACGCCCAGCCGGTTTGGCCTGCTGACCGGCCGCTATCCTTGCCGCGGCCTGATCGAACATGTCTTCTTTCCGACCATCGAGCCGGACCGGGACCAGATCACCCCGCAGGGCTACGAAAACGAAGCGGACGAACGCGACGGTCAGGTGACAGACGCTTTTGTTCAGCGTGTCCACGAGATGAACCGGCGACGCCGCACCGAAATGCCAGTCAGCGGTATCCTGGAAGATGAATTGACCATCGCGGAGCTGCTGCGGGCCCGGGGTTACCGGACCGGCATGTTCGGCAAATGGCATCTGGGCGATCGCAGCCCGCACCTGCCCAACGACAAGGGCTTCGAGACCTTCTTTGGCGCGCATTATTCCAACGACATGTACCCGTACCATTTCTGGCGCAACCGCGAGATCGCCGTCAAGGCCCCGCTGGACCAGCGCCGGATCACCGAATACCTGAACACGGAGCTGTTTGCCTTTATCCGGGGCCAGGCGGCCGAACCTTTTTTCGCCTATTACGCGTCGCCCTGGCCGCACCACCCGCTCAGCAGCGGCGAATCGTTTGCCGGCACCTCCCGGGGCGGGGTCTACGGCGACTGCATCCAGGAGTTCGACCACGGCATCGGCCAGTTGCTGGATGTTCTGAAAGAAAAGGATCTGCTGGAGAAAACCCTGATCGTTTTCACCTCGGACAACGGTCCCTGGCACCAGGGGTCGCCCGGAGGCCACAGGGGCCGCAAAGGCAATTTCTTCGACGGCGGCCAGGTCGTTCCGACGATCTGCTTTTGGCAAGGCACGCTATCTGGCCGGCGCATCCGGGAAATGGCGATGAACATCGACTTCCTGCCCACATTTTGCGAGCTGACCGGCGCTAAGCTGCCGCAAGACCGCGAGATCGACGGGCGAAGCCTGCTCCCTCTGCTGCTGGACCAGACCGACCAGAGCCCGCACGACGTGCTGTTCTATGTCAATTCGCTGGTTCCGGTCCACGCCCGGCAAGGCTATGCCGCGCGTTCCCGCGACCATTTCAAGTATGTTCAGGCGGCGGGCAGCGAGAACGCGGCCTACCGGGGCATGCGGATCCATCCCTTCCTGTTCGACTTGACCTGCGACCGGGATGAGTCCTACGATGTGCGCCGGCTCCATCCGCAAAAGGCGGAGGAGCTGCGCCTGCGCCTGGACGCGTTCAACGACGCGGTCCTGGCCAACCCCAGGGGCTGGCGGCCGACCTGACCGCCAAGGAGGTGGCTGTGGATTACGACACGATAATCGGCGGTTCGTTTCGCGGCTGTGTGCTGGTCTGCCAGAACGATGCCGTCGTGTACGAAAAAGCGTTCGGCTTCGCCGACTGGCCCAACCAGATCCCAAACACACCGACGACCCGCTTTGCGACCGCCTGGGCCGGCAAGGTTTTTGTCGCCGCGGCCATCCTGCAGTTGATCGAGCAGGGAAGACTCAGCCTGACCGACACGATCGGAGACCGGCTGGATATCGACTTGAAGCAGATCGACGGCTCTGTCACGGTGGAACAGCTGCTAACCCATACATCAGGCATCCCGGATTATTTCGACGAATCCGTGCTGGACGACTACGAGGCCCTCTGGGCCGATTTCCCCAATTACAAGATCCGGACCAACCGCGACCTGCTGCCCCTGTTCATCGACAAGCCGATGAGCTGCCCCCGGGGCAGCCGCTTCCAGTACAACAACAGCGGCTATGTCATGCTGGCCTTGCTGCTGGAACATCTCACCGGACAGCCTTTCGACCGCGTTTTGTGCGAGCAGATCTTCATCCCCTGCGGCATGCCCGACACGGGCTATTTCGAACTGGACCGGCTGCCGGCCCGGTGCGCGAACCACTACATCCGTGACCAGCAGTGCGAAAGCTGGCGAACGAATATCTTCAGCGTGGATGCCAAGGGCACAGGAGCCGGCGGTGCCTACACGACCGTCGGGGATATCCGCCGGTTCTGGCAGGGGCTGCTGTCAGGCCATCTGCTTTCACCCGCCATGACGCAAGACATGCTCAGCCGGCACAGCGGCGAGGAAGACGGTTACGGTTATGGCATTTGGCTGCGTCAGTCGCCAAACGGGCTGATTCCGTATTTCCAGGGAAGCGATCCCGGCGTCAGCTTCCTGTCCGCCTGCGACATCACGCGGAACCTGGTGGTCGTATTGGTCAGCAACTACGGTGATCATGTCTGGCGGTTGTTTGAAGATCTGTTTGAATAGACCATCCTGATCGGTCCAATCATCCCATACTTTCGTTTATTTAATCGTCTAACTCAAAAAAAGACAGGTGAATCCGACAACTTCAGGGAGAGCTGCTTGAGGAGTTTTTTATGAGCGACTGCGCCCTTCTTAGAAGCTCAAAGACATGGTGACAGGTCATGAGACGGTACATCCTGACGCCAGGTCTACCCGCATGGCTGCTGCCTGTGGTATGCTCATGGTGGCGGCACCAGCGGCAAGAAGCGCCCGTCAATCCGCAGCGGGCGGCAGGAGACAAACAAGATGACATGGGCCCTGACACTCTTTTTAGCCACCTATATCCTGATGATCGTGCTGCCCCGCCAGCGCGCCCTGATTGCGCTGGGCGCCGCGTTTCTGTTTGTTGCGAGCGGCGTACTGCCGCTGAACCTGGTTTTTTCGGCCATCGACTGGAATGTCATCCTGATGATAGGCGGAACGATGGTGATCGTCCACCAGTTCATCCAGTCTGGCATGCCGGCCCGCCTGGCTGACCTGATCACGGCCCGGGTTCCTGATGTGCGCTGGGGGATCGTCGCCTTATCTGTTTTCGCCGGCCTGATCTCGGCGTTCATCGACAACGTCGCCACCGTGCTGATCGTGGCCCCGATTGCGATTACGATGGCCCGGCGGCAGAACCTGTCTCCGGTCAGCAGTATCATCGCCATCTCAGTCGCTTCGAACCTGGAAGGCGCCGCAACCCTGGTCGGCGACACCACCTCGATCATGTTGGGCGGCTATGCCAACAAGGATTTTCTCGATTTCTTCTGGTACCGGGGGCGCCCGGGATTGTTCTGGATCTGCCAGGTCGGGTTGCTGGCCGTTGCCCTGGTCTTGCTCGTGCTGTTCCGCCGCGACCGTCAGCCGGTCAAATCCGGCCAGGTGACACCGGTCACGACCCTGTTCCCAACCGGGTTGCTGCTCGCGACGATCGCGCTGCTGATCGCCGTTTCGTTTGTGCCAGGCAAACCGGCGATCAGCAACGGCCTGATTTGCCTGTTCATGATGCTCGTCGGCATGGTGGAGGCGCAACTGCGGCCGCATCAGCCGGGAATGTGGCGCCAGCTGCTCAAAAATGTCGACGGCGCCACGCTGCTCTTGCTGGGTTCGTTGTTTATTGTGATCGCCGGCATCCGCCAGGCCGGTGTGATCGACGCCCTGGCCGAGCTGTTTGTCCGTTTCGGCGGCCGATCGGTCTTTGCCATGTACACCCTGATCGTTTGGTCGTCCGTCCTGATCTCGGCCTTTATCGACAACATTCCCTATGTTGCGACGATGCTGCCGGTCGTTACCGGGATCGCAGCCGCGCTGGGCGCAGACCCGAATGTGCTCTATTTCGGCCTGTTGGCCGGTTCGACTTTGGGCGGCAATCTGACCCCGATCGGCGCTTCTGCGAATATTGTCGGCATCGGCATCCTGCGCAGCGTCGGTTACACGGTCAAAACCCGCGCATTCATGCGGATCGGCATCCCGAGCACCCTGGCCGCGGTGACGGTGGCCTATGTGCTGATCTGGCTGCTGTTCGGCCTGCCGGCTTAATGGGAGGAGGTCAGAAATGGATCCCGAAGCTTTAAAACAGGTCTGGCTGCAGGCCGAGAAGGAACAGGAAGCGTTTGTCGGCTGGGATTTTTCCTGGCTGGACGGCAAGTACGAGCAGGAACCGACTCCCTGGTGCTATGAAGACCAGGTCCGACGCGTGTTAACACCGGACATGCAGCTGCTGGATATGGGCACCGGCGGCGGTGAACGGCTCGCTTTCTTCAAGCACCCCTGGCACCGGATCTCGGTGACCGAGGGCTGGGAGAAGAATTACGAGCTGCTGCTTAAGACCTTGCGACCCAAGGGTGTGAATGTCCAGTTTGTCGGCGATGACCAGCACCTCAATTTTGCAGACCACAGCTTCGACATCGTGCTGAACGCGCACGAATCGTTTCAGATCAGCGAGGTGCAGCGCGTGCTCAAGCCCGGCGGTTACCTGGTCACGCAGCAGGTCGGCGACCTCAACGGTATCAACCTGGCATCGAGGCTCATTCCTGATTTTTGCTGCGGCCCCTTTGACTGGCACCTGTCACGGGTTGTCGATGACCTGAGCCAGGCCAGATTCGCTGTCCGTTATGCGGACGAGGCTTACCCCTGGCAAAAATTCTATGACATGGCTGGCCTGATCTACTACGTCAAAACGATTGCCTGGGAATTTTCCGGGTTCTCGGTGGCAACTCATATGCGCCAGCTCCTGGCACTCAACGATGAACTGGGGCGCAAAGGGTTCATCGCCAACCAGGAACACCGTTTTATCCTGGTTGCGCAAGCGCCCAATGCCTGTTAGACTCATTCCAAACGCGTGAACGGCACGAAAGGATAGGCTCGATGCTGATGACATACCTGGTAACAGCGGGTATCAACCTGGCGGCACTGATTTTTTTGGCCGTGTTGCTGAACCGCAGCACCGGCATGAACCACCCGCGCAGAAAACCGTTCCTGGTTGGGATTACCCTGACCGTCGGGGTCATTCTGGCTGAAGCCGGGACGCTGATAGCCCAGGATGGCGGGTCTGCCTGGCGTACCCTGAACCTGGTCAGCAATGTCGTCGGGTTCATGCTCACCCCGTTGATCCCGCTCGTCCTGGCTGCTATTTTCGACAGAAGCATGCTGCGCCGTCATACCTGGCTGGTGTTCCCGGCCGGTCTGAACGCGGCGGCGGCGCTGGTGTCCCCGTGGTTCGGCCTGCTTTTTTCGATCGATAGCGACAACCAGTACCAGCGCGGCAGCCTGTTTGGGCTCTTTATTGCCGCATACGGCATTCATGTTGTGTTTTTGGCGGTGGTTACGCTGCGTTCAACGCGCAAGTCGTTCCATCCCATTCAAGGCCGCGTGATCGGGTTGCTGCTGTTTACGATCGCCGGAACGGCCGTCCAGCTTGTTTATCCGTCTGTACTGGTTTCGTGGCACTGTGTCTCGCTGGCCCTGATTTTGTATTACCTGATCTTGATGGATTTCGATAACAATCTTGACACCGTGACCGGCCTGTTTAACCGGGCTGCCTATGAAGAGGCGATCAGCCGCCTGACAGGACACGGACAGCTGGCCGTCATCATCATGGACATCAACGACTTCAAGACGGTCAACGACACGCATGGCCATGATTACGGCGATGCCGCGCTGCGGATCGTGGCCGCCATCATCCGGGATGCCTTTGACGGTTCCTGCTGCGTGTACCGGATCGGCGGAGACGAGTTCTGCGTGATCTGCCGCCACGCAGACCCGGCGAAAATCGAACAGCAAATCCGGCGGATGGTCGAAAGCCTGACCCGGGAGCGGCAAAAGGACAGCCGGTTGCCGACGCTATCCTACGGCTTTAGTGCTTCCCGGAATGGGATGCAACGTGATTTCCAGCAAATCCTGAAACAAGCAGACGAGCAGATGTACATCTACAAGCAAAAAGCACAAAGCGACGCTGCGACCGGCCCCAGGTGAACCCACGACTACGACAAGACGGGGAGTCGAAATAGCGCGTTTTCCCTGGGGCGGCGGGCCGTTCCTGCCTTTGCCACATACTTACCTGGTTCAATTTGTTTCGCTCAGCTGACGGCGGATGCCTGAACGTGTAAAGATGTATCAGGAACGGACCAGATCCATGGCGATATGTTCCCAGGTCCTAAGATGGTCCGGATTGTGGCTGATTGAGCTGATGTCCTTGAGGACGATCTCGAATGAGCAGTTGGCGCTGCGGCAGGCCTGGATGATCCCGCGGAGCTCGTTTTTGATTGCCGCCGGGTCAAAGGCTGCCCCGACATGGGCCGGGTTGGGCTTGGCCGAAACCACGAAGTCCCCGCCGATCGCTTCGGCGGCCACCCGGATATCGGCCCAGGGGGTTACCGATATTTTACGCAGACGGGGGATTTTGCGCACGATTTCGATTTTACGGTCCAGCGGTTCACAGCAGCCGTAATAGACGAGCCCGAACGGTTCCATCGTCCGGATCTGGTAATCGATATCAAATTCCTCGTGCATGGCCGGTGACACCGAGGCGAAGATCTGGGCCATGCACCGTCCCCAGATGTTCTGGCGCAGAACCGGCTCGCCCGGGGCGGTCTTCAGCTCGTCGCACAACCCGGCGGTGCAGTGGATCAGGAACGGCTCGGGATCGAGCAAATCGAGTTCTTCGTACTGGCGGTACCGCTCGGTCAGCATCCGCGTCACCCGATCCATGATCGCGTGGGCGTGATCCGGCCGTTCGGCCAGGTCGATCAGCAGGCTGGTCACGCCGCGGTAGGTCGCGATCAGGTCCCATTGGCTGAAATAGCTGCTGTGGCCCACGATCCGGACCGGCAGCAGATCGCCTACGGCCTCCGCCAGCTTGGCCTGCCGGAACTCGGTTGCCGTCTTCTCATAGGTCAGACGCGGCATCCTGATCCGGGCGATGTCTTCGCTCTCCGCGAGCTGGTCCGCGTACTGGTGCGACACGATCGTGTTGTCCGCGTCCGTCGCCAGGATTTCCTCCCGGACAGGTATACCGCCGGCCTCGCCGCCGATGATTTTGAACACCGGCAGGAAGGGCGGCAAAATCAGGTCGGCCGGATGATGCTCCCATTGCAGCAGCCTGCGGCGCAGGTACTGCTCCGCAGCCCGGAAAACCGGATCCTGGCAGCGCAAGTCGAGAATCCCCCCCGTATTAAGTTCGTTCCAGGGCTGTTCGTCGATCAGGACAACCGGCCGGATCATCTTCAGACCGTTGACCGCGCGGTAGAGCCGGGCATTCTCCTGGTTGCGGGGATGGGCGGCGGCCTCGGCATAACGGCTGGCGAGTGCGCGCAGACATTCTATATCCGACTGCATGGTCCAAACCTCCCGAATTCAGCTGTCCCCTTAAACATAACGAATTTGGGATCCGAATACCAGATGTTCCGCCAAACTTTTCGACTGCTTTGCCGGCCCGCGAAATGGCCGCCGGCCCTCGCAGCAACAGGACCAGGCGAATCAAGGCGTAAGGCTGTTGTCCGACCTGACTTTCTGGCACAATGGAAGCAGCCCATTGGCTATCCTGGCCGGTGGGGCACCCGGCCGCCGTTTGGCGGCGAAAGCGAGGCGGCAGATGATCAGAAAAATCGTTAACCGGGTTAAAAACAGCATTTGGCTGTATCCTGCCCTGTACAGCGTGGGGTCCTTGTTGCTGGCAGTCAGCATCGCTGCCGTGGACCAGCGCTTTACCGGCGTCTCAGCGCATCGGATCCTGCATGTCTTTGCCACCACGAGCGGCCTGGCCCAGACGGTTCTGGGCATCATCGCCGCGGCTTTTATCACGATCGCCACCTTCACGTTTTCGACGGCCATGGTGGTGCTGACCATGTACTCCTCGCAGTTCACACCGCGTGTGGTCGAAAATTTTCTCAGCAACCAGACCACGATGAAATCGTTCGGGGTCTTTCTGAGCGGCTTCATCTATGCGATCACATCGCTGCTCCTGATTAAGGAGAGCGGTGAAAGCCGCCTGGTCATCGCGGCAAGCGTGGGGGTCCTGTATGTCATTGTTGGCTTGGTCTATTTTTTGATCTTTATCAATAGCGTCTCCAGCCAGATCCAGGCCAGCGGCCTGATCCGGCGCCTGTATGAAGAAGCTTCGGCGCGGATCGGCCAGTACCGCGCCTACCTGGATGCGACGCGCACCATCTCCGCAGAAGACTGGCAGAAACGCATCGGTCAGCAAGAGCCTGTTGAGGTTAAGGCCGCTGTGGACGGCTACATCCAGGAAATTGATTTCGATCAGCTGCGTCATATCGCCGGGAAGCACGGCTGGATCATCTGCATCCGGAAAGTTGTCGGCCAGTTTGTTGCAGCCGAAACCCGCGTCGCGTCCGTCTTCCTGACCCGTCCCGATGCGCTCGGCGAGGAAGAGGTGCGCGAAATCCAGGCGTGCCTGCTGACCGGCAGCAAACGGACAGAAACTCAGGACTTTGGCTTTACCATCCAGAAGGTTGCTGAGATCGCCCTGAAAGCGCTGTCGCCAGGAATCAACGATCCGCATACGGCCATCCACTGCCTGACCATGATCGGCTTGCTGCTGCGTGAGCTTGCGGACGTGAGAAGGGGATATATTGTGCTTGGCGGCGAAGATGATGACGGTCTGGCCGTTAGCGAGGCTTTCGATTTTGAGATGATCCTCTACGATGCCTATCACCAGATCATCCATTACGGTCAGGCCGATGCCGCTGTCATGATCGCTGTTTTCAAATCACTGCGCTTTGTCAAGGCGAAGGCGTCGCAGCAGAACAGCCAGGTGATCGACACATACGCAGCTCAGCTGTTCGAACGAATGAAGCAGCAAGGATACGATGCCCTGGAGGCCCGGATGGTGGCGAAAGAATACCGGGATCTGGCGACGTACCGGTAAACGCGGGCGTGTCTGTCCTGGGGCTCAGCCTGAATGTCTCGGCAAAGCAGGAACTGTCCGTGCAGCGTTGGCCCGCCTCACCCAAGACGGAAGCGTCCTGGTGGACTTGATCAGGCATGGCGCTGACCCGGCAAGATGCGGATGTCATCACTGAGAATGTCGTGCCAGGTACATGCATGACACGCGCCAGCGTCTCAGGAACCATGTCAGGCACGTGAAGGCATATGCCGCTGCGACAGCCCGTTTCTCTATTTGGGCGCCAGGGCGTTGGTTTCCATCTGCTCGAGCAAGCGCAGCAGTTCTTGCTGCTCACGCTCACTCATCCCCTGGGTGACTCGCTCGCGCCAGTCAGACAACCGGGCGCGGATCGTTGGAATCAGCTGCTCGCCGCCAGCGGTCAAAAAGAGCATGTTCTGGCGTTTGTCTTCGTCTTGCGGTTCGCGCGAGAGGAGACCGAGGTCTTCTAGCTTGCGGCATTTGCGGGCCACACCGCTTTTGTCGATCAGGAGGTCGGCGCACAGGCTGTCCTGGCTGGTCCCCGGATGACGTTCCAAGAAAAGCAACACCAAAAACATGCTGCCTTGCAGGCCATAGCGGGCCAGGTGCTGGTCCAGAAAGCGGCGCCGCTGCCGTTCCAGCATGGCGATGTAGTGGACAATCCTGCGGGAAAATTCACGGTTTTCGTGGGTCATGCTTATCACCTGCAGCTCAAGAAAAGTTTTTTTGCCGTTCGGTTCTGACCTGAATCGTGGTGTCGGCCTGTTCCATCTGCCGGATGTGACGCAAGAGATAGACAACCATCGGCAGGGCAACCAGGGCGGAAAGCAGATCGGAAGCGGCCTGCGACACGGTCAGGCCGGTGACTCCGAAAAAATGGGAGAGCAGCACGACGCTGGGGATCAGGCAGATGGCCTGGCGCGACATGCCGAGAACCAGGGTGCCGACCGGACGCCCCAGCGCCTGGAACAGCCCGTTGGCGATGATCACCCAGACGTGCGGCACCATCGTGATGCACTGGCTGACGATCATGATCGTGCCCAGCCGGATGATTTCCGGGTCGTTGGACGCCGTAAAGGCATAGATCAGGCGCGGAGCCAGCAAACCCATGGCTGTGCCGAGGACGACTCCGGCTCCGGCACCCATGGCGCTGCAGGTCCAGAAGGCCTTGCGGATCCGGGCGTAGTGCCTGGCGCCCCAGCAGTAGCCGGCGATCGGCTGAAAACCCTGACCGAGCCCGATAATCCCGGAACCGACCAGCCGGGTGCACTTGTTGGCCACCGAAACGGCTGCCAGGGCCGCGTCGCTGAATTGGCCGGCGACATTGTTGATAACGATCGAGGACAGCGTGAGCATGCTCATCCGCAGAAAGGTTGGCACCCCGATTCGCCCAACGCTGAGAAAGAGCTCCTTTTTGGGTGTGAACAGCCTGATGCGCAATTCGAGGAGCGTCTTGCGGCGTAAAAATGGAACCAGCAATACGGAGAAGCTGAACAGCTTGGACAGTCCGGTCGCCATGGCGGCCCCGGCGACGCCCAGGTCCAGGCCATAAATGAACAGCGGGTCAAGCGCGATATTGAGGATACAGCCAGAGACCATGCCCAGCATCGAATAGCGGGTGGAACCTTCGGCACGCAGCAGTTGGCTGAGCACAACGGTGCCGGCCGTGAACGGTGAAGCGAGCAGAAACCAGCGTGCATACTGCATCGAGTAGGGCTTGACCGACTCGGTGGCGCCCAGCAGCGTGACCAGCGGACCAACCAGAACGGCCGCAAGCGCCGCCAGAACCGAAATGGCGGCCATGGCGGTGAACAGCGTCGTGCTGGCGACGCGGCTGGCGTATTCATCCTTTTTTCCACCCAAAAGCCGCGAAATGAAACTGGATGAGCCGACGCCGAAGGCCAGGGCGACCGCGCGCATCAGGTGCATCAGGGAATCATTGACCCCGACGGCTGCCGTCGCGGCTGTGCCCAGCTGGCTGACAAAGAACGTGTCGGTCAAATTGTAGATGGCGTCGATCAGCATGGCGACGATCATGGGAATGGCGACCGTCGGGATGACCCGGGCGACCGGTTGCTTCAGCATCATGCTGTGCCGCTTGTCCCGCCTTTGCTGTTCTTCAGAGGATGTCAAAGACCCTGTCTCCTGTTGCTGCCGTGCTGACCGGCTGCGAATAGTTGCGATATGCAACTATGTTAACAGTCTGTCTGCCGCCCGTCAACCGGCACCGTCTTACAGCGGTTGGCGGGTGGCGTATCGTAACCGTGGACAGCAAAGCGAAAAGGGGATACGCGTCATGAGGCGGAAACGGATCTTGTCTGTCATGATCAAGCTGTGCATTGCCCTGGCGGCTCTTGCCGGTATCCTGATCCAAACCGGTGCTTTCAGCGGCCAATGGCGCTGGTCGGTATTCAATGATTACACATTGGTCAGCTTCGCCTTGTGCGTGTTGTACTTTGGGGGCGCCGCGATCTGTGCGGCACGCGGGACCAGCAACTGGCTGCCCGCGTTCATGGGTGCCCTGGTCATGGGCATGACCGTGACAGGTCTGGTGTACCATGTCATGCTGGCGGGAAGCTTCGAAATGCAGGGGACGATGGCGCTGTCCGACGCGCTGCTGCACACGGCCGTGCCGCTCCTGACGGTGCTGGACTGGTTGATTTTCATCGAAAAAGGGCGTACCACCTGGAAATCCCCCCCCTGGCCTGGGTGCTCCTGCCCGATACCTATTTCGCCTGCCGTATCGTACGCGTCGCGCTCGGCGCGAGTCTGGGCTATGACGGCAACCGCTACCCGTATCCTTTCCTCAACGCCGATGCTCTCGGCTGGAACCGCTTGCTGCTCAACGTGGCCGTCATGCATGTGATTTTCAGCTTGCTGGGCTGCCTATTCGTCGCCGTCGACAAACGCATGGCGCGTCACGCGGCGCAGCCGGCGCCGTGACCGCCGGACGCGGGTTCGGATTTCCGCTCAAGCCGGCGCTTTGCCGCCCTTGCGGCTGTAGACCAAGGCAAACTGGCGGACCAGCTTTGCCAGCATGTCAAGCGCCTCCTCCTCATGACCGGGCCTGTGGTCATACTGGTTGAGCAGCAAAAAGACCGGCGCGTAGAAATGCATCGCCATCACGGCGGGATCACACGGGATGAATGCGCCAAGGGCCATCATGTTCTCAAACAGGGTTTTCTGGAAATCCAGGGCACTGTCGATGAAGAACCGTCGATAGACGTCTCCGGCGCGCGCACTGCGGTACTGCTCCATGGTCAGCAGGCGGCGAAACCTGGCCGCGAAATCGTCGCGGAGAAAAAAGAGGAATACATCGCGGGCCATCGCCGTCAGCATGGCATCGTCAACGTGCATGAAGTCCCGGACAACAGCATCCATCTCACCTTGCGGCATAAGGGCTTGTTCGGCGCGCTCCTGGTAACGCTGCGTCATGTCGTCGATGATGCTGTTAAAGATGGCTTCTTTACTCACGAAATGGTTGTACACGGAGGCGGCCTTGATGCCGACTGCGCGGGCGATATCGCGCATCGACACGCCTGCGTAGCCGCGCTCGGAAAACAAAGTCAGCGATTGCTCGATGATTGCGGATCGGGTATTTTCCATGTCACGTCCTCCAGGGGCGAGCCTGAGCCACCCAATTTTTTTCATGCCAGTATTCTTTATCTATCCGGTTCCAGGTATTGTTGGTGTGCATTTTGCGCATGATGGCAAAGAGAAACCTGGTTTTGAGACCCGGCCGGACACGGCCGACACGATCGCGAACCTGTCGGGCAACCGCAGCCGTCTGCTGCTCTGTTTTTTGCTTGATCCCGGCCGCGACATCTTGCCAGGACATAGCGCTGACGTTGCAGCGCAGCCGATAGACCTTGGCAACCCCCCACCATGACAGCTGGCGAGCCATCGACTTGGTGACAACGCCGGTACCGGCGCCGGCTGCGGTCGACACCACGATCCCGATTTTGTTGAACATCTCAGCGCGGGGGCGGTGGGACAGCCACAGGTATCCCAGGTGGTCGAAAAGGGTTTTGAGCTGGCCGGTCATTTCAAAGCAGTAAGTCGGCGAGTCGAAGATCAGGACCTGGGCGCGGCTCATCGCCGCCACGATCGGCTGAACCTGATTTGCATGCGGGCAATGCACCTCGCCTTTTGTGATGCAGCCAAAACAGCCGACACAGAAGTCCGGGCCGTCTTTCGGCAAAAAATACTCGTTCACGACGGTGTCCGCGTCGACCAGCTGGTTTTTTAAGACCTCGGCAATATGGTAGGTGCTGCCGCGATGCTGCTGGCCGTGAATGATGGTGATTTCCATACTCGTTTCCTTTCTTCAAAGCAAGATGCGTGAGACTTCAACGATACCGATCTTCGTGACAACGATGGCCGCAAGAATGAAAAAGACGGCTCTACGCGTGCGCAGTCTTTTGCTGAAGAGCGCCAGGAGGCAGCAGACCGCAATGGCTGCGCCGCCCAGGCAGCCCAGGGTCGACTGCACGCTGTCAAGCGCGAATAAGCCAGGCTGAAGCGCTGAATCGGCCGCCGCTTGCACCGACAGGTGGTAGGCGTCTCGCCAGGCAGCCGCCCATGCATGCCAACAGGCCAAGCAGGCTGAGGCCGGCGATGCGCCGTCCCCAGCGGCTGATCCGCGTCGCCTGGCTAGCTGTCCAGGCGATCAGGACCAGAAGGCCAAGTGCCAGGAGGGTTGAAAGGATCGAGATCGGATTCGCTGCGAACAGGGTCATAGCAAAATCTCCTTACTAACGTTTGTTAGTTTCAGAATAACAAACGTTAGATAGTCTGTCAACAGGCATTTTTTATTGTCGGGGGCGGGCAGAACCTTTGCTCTGCAGTGTGAATCGTGTATCATAAGATCAGGTCAAGACTGTCAGCAAGCAGAAAGGAACACGATCCCATGCGCAACAAATTAAAACCCACCATCGACCAGTTGAGCGACATGTACGCAGCGGCAGCCGCTTTCAAGCAGGCCGAGCCCTGGACAATTCTGTATGACATTGACCTCATCGCCATCGACAACCCGGAAAGCGGCGAACGGGGCTACTGTTCGATCATGGGGAATGGCGGCATTCATTATGGACTCGGTGTTTATCTCGGGGCTAAGGGACTTTTCGGATTCAACCAAATGCTCGAGAGGTCCAGTGAGATGTCCGAGTTTGCCTTCCTGGAATACCAGGACAACATCATGTGTTCTTTTGAAGACCGGGACCAGCTAACCAAGGCGGACTATGAGCAGATCAAAGCCCTGGGACTGAAGTTTCGCGGGCGCAACGCCTGGCCTTTGTTCCGCCGCTATGAACCGGGTTTTTACCCCTGGCATATTAACGCGGACGAGTGTGTGTTTCTGACCCATGCCTTAAGGCAAATTCCAGCCGTTGTTTCGGACTTGCGCGAGGGTAACGTGCATCTGGACCCAACCATGGACAAGATCATCCTGCGTCAGGCACGGAAAGAGGGAGACCAGCTGGAGTGGGAGAGCCGGGAGATCGAGCGCATTCGCCCGACCCGGACCTTGCACCCGGTGCAAATAACTGACGAACGGCTGCTTGACAGCATCAAAACCGCTCCGGCCTGCGACATGATCCTGCTAACGGATATCCAGTACATATCGGAAGCGGTGCAGAATGATAAAGAAGACCGACCTTATTTTCCCAGGCTGATGCTGATCGTGGAAAAGCAATCCGACATGCCTGTCGGTTTTGAAATGTACCAAGACATCGAGCGGGACGCCGATGTCGTCCTGAGCAAAGTGATCGATTTCGTTCAGGCGCACGGCCGGCCCAGGGAAATCCAGGTGCGCGGCGAGCGGATGCCGGCCATCCTGGCGGATTTCTGCCAAAAAGCCGATATTAAACTGACTGTGTTCAAGCAGCTGAAGCCGATCGATCGGCTGTTCAAGGTCATGACCTCGTTCATGTGATCGATATCGAATGGAGATAAGATCAAGATGCTCAAACCTTCTGAAGTGAAAAAGGCGTTTGCCCGCGTGGAAGCCGCAAATTACGCCTTCAGGACTTACCTGAAAAAACATGCCGACGAGGAGGAACTGGACAAGCAGTTCCTGGCGCTGCATCGGGAATTGTTTGCCGGCTACGACTGCAACGCCTGCCGCAACTGCTGCAAGGAATACCAGGCGTTTTTCGAGGAAACGGAAATCGGGCCGGCTGCGGCTTGCCTGGGCATGACGGAAACGGCCTTCCGGCAAACGCATATCGAAGAAGACATGGGTGATTACCTGCTTAAAAGCAAACCATGCTGTTTTCTCGAGCCGGACGGCCATTGCCGGCTCGGCACCTGCCAGCCGGCCGGTTGCCGCGATTACCCCTATACCGACAAACCGGGCCGGTTGTTCAGCCTGTTGGGTGTGGTCGAATCCTCCGGCGTCTGTCCGGTGGTCTATGAGATCCTGGAGCGGCTGAAGCTGCAGTACCGCTTCACGTTCAAACAGCGCCGCTGAGCGGTGAAAGACTCATATGGATCGATTGATAGCGGCAGACCTTCTGATCGAAACGATCCAGCGTGCCTACCGGGACGACGTGGCCGTTGTGGTCATCATGGGCTCGACCATCTACCAGGACACCCACAGCAAGTCGGACCTGGATTTGTATTTCGTGGTCAACACGCCGCGCGGCCATGATCTGGCGATGACCTTCATCATCGACGGCATCGGCTACGACTACTGGGCGATTTCCTGGGAACGGCTGACGCGGATCGCCAACCACGAGGAGCGCATCACCTCGATTCTCACCGAGGGCCAGGTGATCTACGTCGGCAGCGACCAGGACCGCCAGCGCTTCGAAGCCCTCAAGGCGCACGCGCTCGATGTCAGCGACAAACACGCGTTTGTCAGGAAGGCGCGTACCGTCTTCGACCGGGTCTACCGGCTGCAGTTCTGGCAAAGCCAGGCGCAGGATCTGACCCAGGTCCGGGCGTACGGGATGGACCTGCTGTTTGCCCTGACTCATGCCCTGGCCCTGCTCAACCGGGAAACAGTCAAGCGCGGCCGGGGCAAGCTTAAGGGTGAACTGCTGGCCATGGCGCTGGTGCCAACCGACTTTTCCGTCCTTTACGATGTCCTGGTGTCCAGCTGCGACAGCCAGGCGATCAAGGCCGCCGCGCACCAGCTCGTTTGCAACACGGAGGCGCTGCTGGCCGCGCAGGAAAAAACCTGCATCAAGCCGCATGACTTTCGCGAACAGCTGGCCGGTTTCTACGAGGAGCTGATCAATTTCTACAACAAGATCCGCCACGGCTGCGAGACCGGCGACCTGGTGACCGCCTTGTTCGCCGCCCATGAGATCACGCGCGAGATCGAGGACGTGCTCAGGGGAACCGGCGTGTCGGCCCAAGCCTTGCCGGACCTGGTCGGCGCTTTCGATCCGGGTGATGTTCCCGGTTTCCTGGCGGTCGCCGACCAGCACCAGGCAGCCTTCGTGGCCTTGCTGACAGTCCGCGGGGTTCCGATCCGGTCGTTCGCGGATTTTGACGAGCTGGCGCGCTTGCTGGCAGCAAAAAGATGACCGCCAGACTACACTGAGGAGAGGGTATCATGGCAAAGCCTATCGAGTGGCTCCTGTCCGGCGATGTATCGCTGCAGTACCTGACCCGCCGGGACTATCTGGGTTCCGACGAGCACCAGCTGACATCCCTGCAGAACAGGATCGCCGGGGAAGGATTCGGCGCCCGTTTCCTGTCCTGCCAGAACCCGGACGGCCACTGGGGCCGCTATTATTACCAGCCCAAGTGGACATCGACGCACTACACGCTGCAAGACCTCAAGAACCTCGGGGTTCCGGCCACGCTCCAGCCCTGCCGGACAATGGTCTTGCGCCTGCTTGCCGACTGCCAGTTGGCGGCCGGCGGCTTGAATCTGGCCCGCTATCCGCATCCCGGCGACATTTGCGTCGATGGCATGGTGCTGGACTACGCCGCCTATTTCTGCCCGGACGAGCCCCGCCTGGCGATGCTGGCCCAACACCTGCTCGCCGCCCAAAAGCCTGACGGCGGGTTCACCTGGGATCTGAACGCCCATACCGGCGATCCGCACACGACGATCTGCGTCCTCGAAGGCCTGCTGCAGTACCGCCCTTGGTGTGAGCGTTCGCTATCCGAGCACATTCGGGAAACCCAGGCGCGGGCGGTCGCCTTTCTGCTCGACAACCGGCTTTTCCTGGACCACGCCGACACCCGGTTCCGGAAACTGTCCTACCCGTTCCGCTACCGCTACGATCTGCTAAGGGCACTTGCCTGTCTGGCAAAAGACCGGCTGCCCCGAGACAACCGCCTGGAGCCGGCTGTGGCCTGGCTGCTTGCCAAGCGAAGTGCAGACGGACTGTGGAAGCTCGAAAACCGGCACAAGGGCGCCGTCCACTTTGATATGGAAGCGGTCGGTGCTCCCAGCCGGTTTATCACCTTGCAGGCGTTGTGCGCCATCCGGTACTTTGCCCCGGAACGACTCGGGAAAGAAGAGGTATAGAACATGGAAACGGTGCGCGTGGCGCTGCTGCAGCTGGTCCCCGCCGGAAGTCCGGCGGGCAACCAGGCCAAAGGCCTCGACGCCTGCCGGCAGGCCAAAGTCATGGGCGCGGATATCGCCCTGTTTCCGGAGATGTGGCACAACGGCTACTGCGTATCCGCCGTTCCCGACGCACTGCGACGCGATGCGATCGCCAGCGACGATCTGTTCGTCCTGGAATTCCGGAACTTGGCCCGGGAGCTGGATCTGGCGATCGGGATCACATTCCTGGAGCGGTACGAACCCTCGCCGCGCAATGCCCTGGTGCTCTTTGACCGCCTGGGCCGCCGCGCCCTGACCTACGCCAAGGTCCATACCTGCGATTTTGACGCCGAACGCAACCTGACGCCCGGCGACGGTTTCGCTGTCGCGGACCTGGATATCGGTCCTGGCACGATCCGTATCGGGGCCATGATCTGCTACGACCGCGAGTTTCCGGAAAGCGCGCGTATCCTGATGCTGCAGGGTGCGGAGATCATCCTGGTGCCCAACGCCTGCCCGATGGAGATCAACCGCCTGGCCCAGCTGCGCACCAGGGCTTTCGAGAACATGCTGGGCATCGCCACCGCCAACTATGCCCGGGGTCAGCCGGACTGCAACGGGCACTCCTCTGCCTTCGACGGGATCGCCTACCGCGAAGGCGAACCGGGCTCCAGGGACATCCTGATCGTCGAGGCCGGTGAGGCGGAAGGCATTGTCCTGGCTGATTTTCCGCTCGGCGAGCTGCGCCGCTACCGGGAGCGGGAGGTGCACGGCAACGCCTACCGGCGCCCAAACCTGTACGGTCAGCTCGTGTCCGACCGCGTACAGGCGCCGTTTATCCGCAAAGACCATAGACCAAACAGCAACGTTAAAACGGGTGGGGATCAAGATGGATAAAAAAGAATACGAGGGTTTCGACAGCGAAGATGGAAAAAACATCGAACTGGAACGCGTCTGCCAGAACTGCGCCTTCTATTTCCAGGATGAACAGGATAAGAACGACATGGGGATCTGTTCCCTGGACAAGGCCTTCGATCCCTACTGGGATGACGAAGGCGTGGTCGAGAACATGGACTTTTCGGTCTGCCGCGAGCTTTACCTGGCCAGGCGCTATGACAGCCAGCGGGACGCGTGCGACCATTACGAGCAAGTCGACATGGAAGAACTGCCTGACGACATCAACATGGGCGCCATGCTGCGGTTTGAGATGAGGCAGAGCCGTGATATCGGCCAGCTCCTGGAGCTTCTGGAAACCCGGACAGTCGAACGCAGGGATGTGCTGCAGACCATCTATATGCAAATCAGGGACGGGAACCAGGAGGCCAGTGATCGCTTCTTCGACTATTACAACGGATTTGGGCCGGCCGTTTCGCTTGAGGATGTGGCTTTTCGGATCGAGATTGTCGAGATACTGTCCTGGCTGCCGCGCGACGATCGCACCGTGGCGGCTTACGTGCGTGAGCTGGCCCGTACGCCGTCCAACAACACAACCCGGCGCCTGTACACGGAGATTCTCAGCCAGCTGGAGCGTTATCCGAAAGCCAAAATCTGCACGCCGCTCGAAAAGCTGCTGGCCGAGGTTCCGTACAGCTACCGGATCAAGCGGCGCATCAGGGAAGTCGCCGGGCTGATCAAAAGCGATGACGACTTGGAACGCAACTTCTTCTTGTTTTTTGCCAATCAGGAAGGGGACGAAAAGGAAACGTAGGCGGGCCGTCAGCGACAGGCCGGTGAGGGGGAACCGAAAACCATGGAAAAGATCGATACGAAACAGGCGATCAACGACCTGACCCTGATGCTCATGTACCTGACCCGCTTCCAGGAAGAAGGACGGCCCTGGCCGGGGTTTCCGAAGCAGGATCTGGCCTGGAAAGGCTACAATTTTAACGTCCTCAACGACCTGGAAACCGAGAAGCTGATCGGACAGACCAGCCATCGGTCCAAGCTCGTGTTCCTGACCGGGCAGGGGCTCGAACGATCTCGCGCGCTGCTGGAACGGTATCATGTGCTGGACTGGAACCAGGCTCCGGACAGCGGCGTCACCAGATCATCTTGATCACGACCGGTTCGTGGCAGAACGATTCCGCCGGCAGGTTGAACAGGTGCAGGCAGGGCTGATCGAGTTCCTGCGTGTCCCAGTGCCAGGAGGTCGGCAGCGTGGTGACGGCGTATGCGACAGGCTGGCCGTTGTTGAGCAGGATCACTTCTTTGGGTTTTTCCTGAACCGGCTTGAGCGTGACACCGCCGGCGCTCAGGCCATCGTAAAAATGCAAATACCAGGTGCTGCCGCGGGCTACGGCCAAAAACGGCTGGTTGCCGGAGCTGTCGACCAGCTTTCCCGCAACCGGTTCGATCCCGGTCAGAGATTCGGCCACGCGGGTGTACCAGTCGCCGACCGTACGCACTTTTTCCTGCGAGACCGGGTCGATGCGGCCGTCCGCCATCGGGCCGACGTTCAGCAGGTAGCTGCCGCCCATGGCCATCACTTTGTCGATGCTGCTTGCGAGGTAGCGGGTCGTGTAGTAGTCTTCCTGGAAGCGGTAGCCCCAGCTTTGCCGGCCGACCGACTGGCAGGCTTCCGTCGGCCGCGTGAACCAGGCTCCGTCCGGCACCTGGCGTTCCGGCGTCGAAAAGTCGCCGGGGTCGTAGCCACGGTCGTTGATCAAGATGCCGGGCTGCAAAGCGCGTACGAAGGCGTTGATCTCCGGGTCGGCGATGTGCGGCGGAATATCCCAGAACAAGGTATAGACCGGCCCGTACCCGGTGAGCAGTTCCCGGATCTGCTCCTTGAGGAACGCGCGGTAGCGGACGGTGTCCGGCTGGTCGCCGGCCTCGGGCGGGCACTGGTGCGAGCTGGCCGGATTGTAGGCGTTGGGGTGGTTCCAGTCCGGGATCGAATAGTACAGGGACAATTTCATGCCCCGGCGATCACAGGCGTCGGCCAGCAGGCGCAGCACATCGCGCTTGTAGGGCGTGTTCATGATGTTGAAATCCGTCTGGCGCGTGTCCCAGAGGCAGAAGCCGTCGTGGTGCTTGGCGGTGAAGAAGATATAGCGCATGCCCGCCTGCCAGGCCAGATCCACCCAGGCGTCCGGGTCGTAGCGGACCGGGTTGAATGCAGCCATCAGGCGGTGGTAGTCGGCGCGCGGCAAACGCAACCGGGCACGCACCTGTTCCTGGTACGCCGTCAGGGCGTACAAACCCCAGTGGACAAACAGTCCGAATTGCTCCTGCATATCAGACACCTCCCCAAGCGGCTATGCGCCTGGACCCATTATAACGGCTGACGGCGCGGACGTACAGGACATCAAAACAGCCATTTTAAAAATAAACAGCTGAATTATTTTTAGAACAGCTAAACAATGATATAATATAGCCAAAAGAACGGGAGGTGTTGACCGTGTATGTATCGGCGACAGAAATTAAAAACAGCTTCGGCAAATACCTCAAGCAGGCGTTGCAGAACGATCCGGTGACGATCACCAAGAACGGAAAGGCCGTGGCCCGGCTGGTGCCCTTCAGCGAGCCGCTTCTGCTCAGGAACAGCGCAGCTGAAATCGAGCGGGTCCCGGAAAAAATGTCCTACGAAGCGTACCTCGAACTGGTCGAAACCAGCGAAGAACGTTATGAGCTGATCGACGGCGAGGTTTACCTGCTCGCGTCACCGATGTATGCGCACCAGTCGGCCTTAAGCGAACTGTATGGCCTGTTTTACAACTGGTTTAAAGGTAAAGACTGCCGGCCTTTGTTCGCGCCGTTCGATGTGACGCTGTTCAAAAGCGAAACGAACATCAACGTGGTCCAGCCGGACATTCTGGTTATCTGCGACCGCGACAAAATCGATGCCCAAGGCAAATACCACGGCGTGCCGGCCCTGGTCGTGGAAGTGAGCTCGCCCTCGACCCGGCGCAAGGACATGTTGAAAAAGCTGGACTTGTACATGCAAACCGGGGTCCGGGAATACTGGCTGATCGACCCGGAGCGGAAAACAGCCCTCCTGTATACGTTTGCCGACGGCGATATTGCCGATTGCCGGCCATTTGTCGGTTCAGCGGTCCTTGAGTCGGCCTGTTTCCCGGGTCTTCAGGTCAGCCTGCCTGAGCTGTTTCCAGACTGACCGCTAGACCGGCGCTTCCACGAAACGGAGCCGGACGCCGTCCGGCCCGACCGCGTCGAGGACCGTTTCCGCGCCGGGATCCCGGCGCAATGTGCAGGATAGACCTCGTTCCAGCAGACGGTCGCGCAGGGCCGAACAGCTCGCAACCTGGAAGGTCAGCCGGTTCAGCGGCTGGTCGGCCGCCCCCAAAGCCAGTTCGATCGCATCACGGCCGTGCCGAAAATGCTGTACCCGGCCCTGGGCCGTCTCGAGGACCGGCCCGGAGCTGAATTCCATGGTGTCGCGGTAAAAGGCGGCGCAGCGATCAAAGGATTCGGGGGGGACCTGGATGGTGCTGGAAGCGAAAGCCAGCAGGACATCGTTTTTGAGACCCGGGATGCGAATGTTCTCCTCGCGCTGGATCAGTTCGAAAACGGCGCCGCCGGGTTCGCGGAAAAAGGCCAGGTAACCATTGCCGGAACCGGCCAGACGAGGTTGAACGGTGAAGACAAGCCCTTGCGCCAGCAACGCCTCGTAAACACGATTCAGGTCCTCGTTGACGAGAAAGGCGACATGCTGCAGCCCCAGGTTGGTTTCGCCCGGTTTGCTGCTTAAAAGCTCGATGACGCCGTCGCCAAGCTGGATGTAGACGAAACTGCTTTTGCCGTCCAGCGAGCGGCTGTCGCGGATGATCGTGCCGCCCAGTGTTTGCTGGTAAAACGCGAGCGCATAATCGAAATCGCCTGCCCGGATACCGATGTGGTTGAGTTCCTTGATCACAGATTGCCTCTTTCTTGTCACGGACTTCGTGACCGGTCGCTGGGTTGATTGTAGCAAGCGGTGCCTGGCCTTGCAATGCGGCATGCTACTTGCGAAATGGCGCCGCGATCCCGGTTTTCTCCTGGCTCAGGAGGGTGCCGGCCGCATCAAAGGTGTAGCGGTAGACGGTGCTGGCGCCGCCGATGGTGAACGAGGACGTTGCCATGGACAAAAATGTGTCGGTGATGCTCTCCACTTCCCAGACCAGCTCGCCATTTTCGTTCAGCGAAAGTGCCGCACCCAGGGACCCGGCGACGGAATAGAACACCCGCGGCTCGCCCGATTCCGGGTCGCAGAGCAGAAGCAGGGCCGTGTAGTTGTCGCGGACAAGCCGCGTCAGTTCCTGATTGCTGATCTCAAAATTCTTGCTGGCAAAAATCTTCTCGAGCACCGGCCCTACCTCGTAGTGGCTGGTGCGGGGCAGGTCCTCGGCCATGCGGGGGACCGCATACGCGCTCAAGCAGACCTGTCCGGCGAACGCAACCATGTCGGCGATAAAGTAGTTCTCATCCTCTGAACCGTAGGTATAGGCATCCGCCAGGGTCCCGTCGCGTGCCACCTGGATCAGGCGGTCGCCCTGGGCGTAATCGAGCAGTTGCACGAGGTAGCCGTCGCCGAGCCGCGCTGCGTTGCGGATGCCGTAATTGCCGATTTTGGTCTGGCTGAAGTGGGTGCGGCTGCCTGCCAGGTCGAAGCGGGACAGGCAGAAAACCTCCAGGTTACCGCGGCTGAACACGGCCAGGCCGTCCTCATCCGGCAGGACCGCGCCGATGTATTCTTGCTTGAAGCCATTGTCCATCACGTGCTGCCAGCAGATACGTCCGTCGTTATCCACCAGGGCCAGCCAGGCATACGCGGTCTGCTCGGACGACCAGGTCGGGGTCTGCCCGTACACGACCACCGCATCGCCCAGAACGGCATAGCTGTCAAGCCAGCGATGCTTGAACGATGCCTCCCAAACCGGCTGGCCGTCGACCATTTTCTGGATCATGCTTTGGTCGGTCACGTTAAAGCCGAGTTTCTCATCGAGGCGTTCCGTATAGGAAATCCGGTAGGTCACGCCGTCATCTTGACCCGGTAAAAAGGCGGGCCCGGTGTGGTTGCCGTTTTTAACCTGCCACAGCGCGGCCAGATCCTCGGGTGTCGGTTCCGCCTGGAAGAGATCGTAACCGCTGACACTGCTCGTGATCACCGCCGCGGTCTTGCCGAATGTAAAAGTGCCGGTGCTGATGTCGCGGTAGACGTGTTTGACTTCGCTGCGCGAAAGCCCGTCCAGGGGCAAGTTATGGGCATTGAAAAAGGTGATTGCCGCCGCGTAGTCACGAGCTTCCGCGACGGTTGCGTACACCGTCGCGCCGGAAAGGAGGATCCCCAGGGCAACGAGCGATGCCAGAACGGGCTTAAGCCGCAGGCGGCGGTTGGGCTTTGGCTCGGCCTGGCTGCAGGACAGGTCCTGGATCGCACAACGAGCCAGGATAGGCTCTTTATCTGGCAGCGGCATGCGATCAAGCTGCTTGAGCACGGTTTTGATTTCTTTTTTGTTCATGGTCTGGATCTCCTTACAGCAGGCGTTTGAGTTTTTTGAGCGCTCGCTGGTAGCGCTTCTGAGCCGCAACCACGCTGATTACCATGACGCGGCTGATTTCACGGTAGCCTAGACCGGCATAGAGGCGCAAGACCACCAGCTGCCGTTCGTCTTCAGTCAGTACGGCCAGCAGGTCCCGCACGTCGCAGCATGACCAATCCGTCTCGCAGACCGGCTGATCCGCCGGAGCGATCTCGTCAAGCGGAACCGTCGCCTTGCGTTTTCGCACGACATCGATCGCCAGGTGGCGTGCCATCGTCAGTATCCAGGCGCGCGCGTTGCTGCCGTCCCGATAGGACGAGGCGTAGCGGACGATGGCGATCATCGTGTCCTGCAGCACATCCTCGGCATCGGCCGGATTGCCGGTCGTGGCATAGGCCACGGAGAAGACCAGCCTGGCCATGCGGTCATAGATGACGGACAAAGCCTCCCGGTCGCCCTGTGCCAGCTCGATGATGGCCTGGTTGCAGGCCGGATCGGTACTGTCTGGCCTGCTTGCCGCCTGATGCACGTTGTTTGTCTCCTCTGCTGTCCAATCGTTTGGCTGCTCATCTGCGACTATTGTACGCCTGTCTCCGGGTTCGAGACAGCGGCAACATCTGCACGCCAGCACCTGCATATAAGGATAGCGTTTGACGGATCCGTTTTTGGACAACCCGGATTTTTCCCGCCAAATCGGTTAGAATAAGCGTGAAACAACCTGCTTGGGCTTGCTCTGTCAGCGATCGAGGTGACGCACCCATGTCCAGTCCAACCACTTACCCCCGCGACCTGGAGGCGATTCTGGCCAGACGCCACGATAACGGCGCCGACCTTTGGATGACCCCGGATAAGAACCTGATCAAAGGCAGTCCGTTTACAACATTGGACTGCGCCCTGCTGCTTCTGGAGGTCGGGGTCAGTCCCGCTGACCCCATTCTGCAGGCGGTGGCCGACTTGATCTTTTCCTGCCAGCGCGACGACGGCCGGTTCCGGGTCGCACCGAAAGGGGCGATCTATCCCTGCCACACCATCGGGGCGCTGAACGTCCTCTGCCAACTTGGATTTGCCGCCGATATGCGCCTGGAAAAGACCTTCCGGCACCTGCTGGACAGCCGCCACGACGACGGCGGCTGGCGCTGCAATTCGTTTAAGTATGGCCGGGGCCCGGAGACCGCCAGTTCAAACCCGGGCCCGACTTTGACTGCTCTGAACGCGTTTCGCCTGACCGGTTATCCCGATCGCAAGCAAGAACTCGACCAAACGGTTGCGTTCCTGCTCGAGCACTGGCGTATCCGCAAGCCGATCGGCCCCTGCCACTACGGGATCGGCACCTTGTTCATGCAAGCCGAATACCCGTTCATGACCTACAACCTGTTTTACTATGTCTATGTGTTGTCGTTCTATCGCCTGGCCCGTCAGGACAACCGTTTCCTGGAGGCCCTGGCGATCCTGAAAGCCAAGCTGACCGACGGGCAGCTGGTGGTCGAACGCGTCAACCGCCAGCTGGCGCGCTTTGATTTTTGCACCAAAGGCCAGCCGAGCGCCCGGGCCAGAGCGCGTTACCAAGAGATCGAAAGAAACCTTACCGGTCTGCAGCCGTGATGCAAAACACCTTGGGTTCGGCTGGCGCGAGCGAAGTCAGCAAAACCCCGCTCTCCAGTGCGACCGGTTGCCATTGCCCATCCGGCGTGATCTGCTCGACGCGGCTGATCTGAAGCGGGGAAGCCAGCGGCACGGTGTCCAGCGGATCGTGGCCAAGGTTGAACAGGGCGAGCAGGTAACGGCCATCCGGAAAGCGGCGCAGCTTGAGGTATATTTCCGCGTCGCCCGGATAATGAAACGCGACAGGGCGGCCGCAGACGAACGATAGCAATTCCAGCAGTTCCAGCTTCCTGTCCGCGTCGAAAAAGCCGAACGATGACAGCTTGTTGCTGGTGCCGAAGCTGGCCGCAAGCACAGCCACCCGTCCGCCCGCGTCGTTTGTGAACGACGTGGCGGCCGGCCCGATCTCGGAAAACGACTCATGCACGCCCGACTTGCGGTGCAGCAAGGTCGCGTGCACGCGCGTTGCCTGGCTCAGCGGCAGTAAGCGCGTATAGGTCGTGTCAGGCCCCAGCATCCGCTGACCCCACCGCTCGGCGGAGACGCGCGGCCCCTGGTACGGCTTGGCGACCACACCGATCCCGGCAGAAAATCCGCGCCGGCAGAGCTTTTCGGCCGCCGACCCTTCCAGGACCAGGCCGGTTTCAACAAGCTCGCCCAGATCCTGATCAGAGAACAGGTCGACATCTTCTCCTGTCATCATGACTGGAAGCTTTGGCATCCGGATAAAGTTGCAGGGCAAGCCCAGCACCCCGAGCAGGGCACCCCAGGTCTTTTCGGAGCCGCACCGGTCGCCGTGGCGCGGCGCCGCGTTGAAAAACGAAGCCGACGGCAGGGCCGCCGCGGCGTACCCGTCCGGTTGGCTTATCTGGACAGCCTGGTAAAGGGTCTCGTAGAAGGCTTGGTACCGGCCAAGGATGGCGCGATAGGCCGCTCCGCTGGCCGGCTGGTAGGCGCGCGTCCGGGTGATCCAGTGTTTGGCGCCGTGGCAGCCCTCGAGAATCGAGCCGGTGTAGTGGGCATGGAGCAGGGCGGCGGCCGTGCTGTAGCGGTTTTGCGGGCACGTATCCGTCTCCGCGAGCGCCCGGATGTCGCCGTCAAGGCTGGCAATCTGGGCCGCACCGTGGTACATCCGGATCGGGAACGAGCGCATCTCCGGGCTCAGGTAGCGGGCGTTGTTGATCCGGACCACGCGCGGCTGGCCTTGGCCGGCCAATCTGCCCGCGATTGGGCCGGCATGGCGGACATCGCCATAGCAGGTGCAGAAGCTGCCGGGCAGTGCCGGATCCGTTTCATCCATCGCGTCCCGGATCACCCCGGCCAGCTGCAGCAGCGAATCGAGCAAAACGGTATCGTAGAGCCGGGCGACCTGCTCGTCTGCCAGCAGCTGGACCAGTTCAGGACGGGTCAAGCTCCGGCCCAGCCGCTTGCCGGTTTCGTTCAGGTGCAGCGGGCAAAAACAGCCGTTGCGGCCGGTCAGCAGACGGAAATCGTCGTCGATCATGATGAAGGCCGGGCGCAGCGCGGCCAGATGGCGGATGGTGTCGCGGATGTAGGCCTGGAAGGCGGGGTCGAGCGGGCACATCTGGTAGGCCAGGCTGCCGTCTGGCCGCACGATCTGCTGAAATGGGGCGGGCTCGTCGGGCACATAGCCGTGCCCGATCGTCGCCTGAGCCAGAATGCCCAGCTGCGCGCGATCGCCCTGGTACGCCCTGCGAAAAGCCGTAAAGCGGTCTCCGAGGATTTTCGCCTTGTTTTCCGGCGGATTGCCTTCCGGCACCAGGGTCATGCTGCAGGCAACCGCAGTGGCGACGCCCGACTGAACCAGTTCCAGAGCGTCTGCGGCCAGGTCGGCTTCGTGGCCTGGCAGCAGCGGCATGACATGCAGGGTGGTCAGTTTATCCATGGTGGCCTCCGTTTCTGCTGCCTTATCGGCAAAGCAGGCTGGCTTGATGTCTCTATCTTAGCACCAACAGATCGGGTGTGAACAGGCCCGGCCGGCGCCGGCCATATCTTCAGGCAACCTGTCAAGTGTGGTACACTTTGAGCAGATAGCCCTTTCAGGCGGTTGTGCGGCCGGATAAGCAGCCCGGACCAGCGGAAAAACTGAACAGGAGACAGGTATGAACGACCGGATAGAGGCATTGGCAAAACATCTGCGGGACCTGATCGACGGCTCGCCGCTCGAGCAGGTCAGGCACACATTCCAGACCGGCTTTGGCGACGTATCCGTGCTGGAGTTGGCCCAGGCAGAAAACCTGCTGGTTGCGCGCGGTGTAACCGTCGAGGAAATCCAGCGGGCCAGCGCCCTGCACACCGACCTGGTGCTGGGCCATCTGGCCGCCGGCGCTGCGGTGCGCCCCGACCAGGCGGACGGCCATCCGGCCCGCGTCATCGCCGGCGAGAACGAGGGTCTGCTCGCGTTTCTCGAGCAACGCCTCAAGCCGGACCTGGCGGCCTGCCTGGCGACCGGATCGGAAAAGGATAGGCTCAATCTCCAGGATGCTGTAACGGAGTTCAGTGCGCTTGGCAAGCACTACGACCGCAAGGAAAACCTCTTTTTCCCCTACCTGGAACGAGCGGGCCTGACCGCTCCGGCCAAAGTCATGTGGGGCGTCGACCAGATCATCCGCGAGCTCATGAAACTGCTCGACGGGGCCATCAGCGAGCGGCCGCTCCAGCCCAAGCGGATCCGCCTGATCGCGGATCGCCTGCTGACCCAGGTGGAACGCATGGTCCGGCAGGAAAACGAAATCCTCATGCCGATGCTGTTCGGCTGCATGACGGAAGCGGACTGGATCCTGGCGGCCCAGGAGAGCGCGCAGATCGGCCTGGTCTTCAACAAGGGCATTGCAGGCGCGTCCAATTCCGACGCGGCGGTCTGGCTGGAAAAGCAGAGCGGATCAATCAAGCAAAGCGCGCCGGGCGAAGAAGGCAAGATCAGCCTGCCCAGCGGCCGCCTGACCAGCGCGCAGCTGACGGCGATGCTCAACACGCTGCCGACCGACCTGACCTTTATCGACCGCGACGATGTGGTCCAGTACTACTCCGAGGGCAAGCACCAGGTGTTTGCCCGCACCCGGACGATCATCGGGCGCAATGTGTTCCTGTGCCATCCGCCCCAGCTGGTTCCCCGCATCCGTCAGCTGATCGAAGCCTTCCGCACGGGCAAAAAAGACCAGGCGATTGTGCCTGTTCGCAAGGGCAGCCGTCTCGACCTGGTGCGCTACTACGCGGTTCGCGATGAAAGCGGCGCCTATTTGGGTACGGTTGAAGTGACCGAGGAGATTTCAGGAATCATCGATCTGGTTACCGGGAAATAGCCGTTTCGCCGTCTGCCTTCGGCCAGGCCAGCAAGTCGGCCAGCGTGACGCTTTCCAGGTAGCGGTCGACCAGGCGGTCGAGCTCGAGCCAGAGCGGCAGTGTCTCACACTGGCCGGACCTGGCGCAAAGAACGGCATCGTCATCCAGGCAGGCGACCGGAGCCAGATTGCCCTCGACCAGCTTGAGCACAGATCCCGCGGTGTAGGTTGCGGCAGGCCTGGCCAGCCGGTAGCCGCCGTTCTTGCCGCGCTGGCTGGCAACAAAGCCGGCCTGGTGCAGCTTGGCGACGATGGCCTCCAGGTATTTGACGGAGATGTCCTGGCGCTGCGCGATCGCGGCCAGGGAAACGTACACATTCGGGTTTTGCCGGGCCAGGTCAGCCATGACGCGCAAGGCATAGCGGCCCTTGGTCGATATTCTCATCGGGCATGCTCCAGCTCACAAGATGTTCCTGTCTGTTATCATACAGGCTGGGACCTTTTCATGGCAAGTTAACCAGCCGGGGGGGAACGGGATGGGCTATCGGGCATTTGCATCTGAACAAGAACAGGCGCAAGCGGCGCAGCTGATGGCAGCCATTGACCGCGGCGAAAAATGGATTTTTGCCGGCGCGCCGGGCAGCGCGGAATTCGGCGGCTATTTACAAAAACTGTACTTTGAGCGCAGCGGCACCTGGGGGGTGTTTCACGCCTGCCTGTTCCGGGACCGTCTGCGCCTGCAGATCGGCTTTCGCCCGGATCTGCCCCTGGGAGAAGAGACCGGACTGGTCGAGCTGATCCGCCAGGCTCGCCGGCTCGCGCCGGGTCCGGCCAGTATTTGGTATCCGCCGGAAAACGTCCGGCTGGAGCACGTGATCTGGCAAGGCCTTCCCTGGCTGGTGCGCGGGCACAAGACCTATGAGCTGGCCTTCGATTCCGTCGTCTTTGCCCCGCTTGCGCTGCCGCACGGACTCGAGATCGTTCCCTACAACCGTTCCTGGCTGGATGCGGTTTGCCAGTTGCTCGATCTGGCGCTGGCACATACCTTCGCAGACCCGGCGGTACCGGTGTTCAGCCGCGGCAAGGCGGATTTTGATGCCGCGTGGCAGCGCCAGGCACAAGCCGGCGCGTGCTGCCTGCTGCTGGAAAAACACGCTTTGGCCGGCTTCGTCTCGCGCAGGGGCGCTGAGATCGACCTGATGGCGGTTGCACCGGGCCGGCAGGGCCGGGGACTGGGCCGTCATCTCCTGCACCAGGCCTGTGAAGCGATTCTGGCTGAGCAAAGCGGCGAGCCGCACTTGTATTGCCTGGAAAGCAACGCCAGGGCACTGAGTTTTTATCTGCGCGAGGGGATGCACGTGACCGGCCATGCCGGTTATGCCTGGCTGGAGGCGCGGCCAGAAACCTGACCGGTTCAGTCCGGGACGCCGTCTCCGTCGATATCCGTCATCCCGGCACCGGCAACGCCGAAGAGTTCGCGTCCGATCAGCCGGCGGTCGTTGCGCTCCTTTTCGATGATCTTGCTCAGGAAGCGCCGAACCTTCTCGGGCCTTTTAATGTTAATCAGCGGGCACTGGTTGTCAGACTGGTCTGCCGTATACAGCATGATTGTGCCGACACCGAACAGCTTTTGCCACAGCGACCGGTTGAGCTTCAAGTCCAGGATCCTGTAGAGCAGGATGTCGTTGGTGGTGGTGCGAAAAAAGCCGATCCGGGTTGTCAGGCGCTCCGTGTCGATTTCGTAGCGGGTAAACGAGATCGGCATGCCCAAAATCCTTTTGCGGTCCTTCCACAAGATCGGGTCCGGCGCCACATTGAATGCGTCATACGTGGTGGGCTCTTCCTTTTTCATGGTTGTCCTCCTGCCAGCGTGAATGCTGTTCCTATTTTAAGGCAAATCACAGGAAAATACAGCCACTTGCCTCAAAAAGGGCTTCCCTGTCCCTGCTCATCTCGAGACGAAATCGACGGCCTTATTATCACGATATCCGCAAGTCGCGAACGGCTTTGCGACTTGCAAAAAGTCGGTTATTTAATCCGTAACTTTCAGAACTTAGGGCGCCCTACCGCTTTGGTTCGAGTGTCAGATCGATAGCGAGGCGGTCACAGAGCTCTTTGGTCTTTCTGGTTATTTTGGTCAGATACCATTTGCCGCCGATCCGGTTCACACGCACGCTTTTGAGGTAGGACACGAGATCATCGAACGAATACTCGCTGGTGAGATCACATGCGGCAATCAGATCCAAAACCCGATACAGCATCTGCAAGGCCAGATGGTTGATGAACAGCCAGGCTTCAAGCGAATAGATGTCGCGCATATAGCTGGCACTGCAGTCGAGGGTGTTATCGTAGGACTTGAAGGTCTGTTCGATTTCCTGGCGCGTCTTATAGAGATGATGCACCTGCTGGCTGTTGAGATCGAGCCGGTTGGTCTTGAGGATAAAGGTTCCGATGCCTGTGCAGCTGCGAAGCATTTGGGGGATATCGACAGGGTCGAGTTTATCCAGTTCCACATCACTGAGCCGGCTCTTGCCTTTTTTTCGCCGAATCGCTTCTTTCTCGCGAGCAAGGGTCATGGTGGCATTCTTCTTGTTGAGCCGATCGATCAGATCGGCTGTTTCATAGCTGGCCAGATCAGAATCATGGTAGAGAATCACACGGTAGCCATCGTAGTGGAAGGTTTTGCTGTAGACCGGACGGCCGCGGAAATTGAAAACGTGCTCATAGCCGCCGGTACCATCAGGCAGCTCGGGAATTTCACGTGTGCCCCTCTTGAGCGGAATAATATAGGCCAGGCCTGATTCAACGAT
>JAAYJD010000188.1 GCA_012523135.1 Clostridiaceae bacterium | reverse complement strand
TCGACCAGCTGGCCGACCGCCTGGTTCAGGCAAAGCGCCCGATCCTGTGTGCCGGCGGCGGCGTGATCAGCGCCGGTGCGTCCGATGCGTTGCGCCGACTGGCCGAGCAGCTTGACCTCCCGGTCGTCACCACCCTGATGGGCATCGGCGTTCTGCCCGCCGGCCACAGCCATTATCTGGGCACGCTGGGCTCGCACGGTGTCTTCGCCGCCAACTACGCCCTGCATCAGGCTGATCTCGTCGTGCTGGCCGGCGCAAGGGTTGGCAACCGGGCAATGGGTTCGGCGGCTGAAATCGCCCGCCACGCCCAAATTATCCATATCGACATCGACCCGGCCGAGATCGGAAAGAACATCACGACCGACCTGGCGATCGTCGGCGATATCCGTTTGGCACTCGATGGACTCCTGGATCGCCGGATTGCGATCCGTCACGCCGACTGGCTGGCCCAGGTCCAGACCATTCGGGATGACGCCGAATTCGACGCCTTCACCGAGTCCCCTTCCAGCGTCGTCCACCCGCCCACCCTGCTGCACCTCATCGGGGAAGCCTGCCCGCCCGACACGATCCTGACCACGGAAGTCGGCCAGAACCAGATCTGGGCGGCCAACTTCTTTCCGGTCCGCCAGCCGCGAACCTTCATCTCCTCCGGCGGCATGGGCACGATGGGCTATGGCCTGCCCGCCGCCCTGGGCGCCAAGGTCGCCTTCCCGGACCGCACCGTCCTGGCCGTCAGCGGCGACGGCAGTCTGCAGATGTCGCTTCAGGAACTGGGCACCATCCGCCAGGAAAAGGCAGCCGTCAAGATCGTGCTGCTGAACAACAGCCGCCTGGGTATGGTGCACGAGATGCAAAGCCTCAAGTACAAGCGCTATTCCCAGGTCTTTTTGGAAGAGAACCCCGATTTCGAGTACCTGGCGCTTGCCTATGGCTTCGGCTACGCCTGCCTGTCCAGCAACGACCAGATCCGGACCGCGGTCGACGCCATGCTGGCCGATCCGCGTCCATACCTGTTGGAATGCATCGTCTCGCCGCAGGAACCGACCTTGTATCCGCGAAAGAAGGGATCCGCATGAACCAGCATCTGCTGTCCGTTTTGGTCAACAACCACCCCGGCCTGCTCTCCAAGGTCTCCGGTTTGTTCAGCCGGCGCGGCTTCAACATCGAGAGCCTGGCAGTCGGTGTCTGCGAAAAGCCCGGCTGTTCGCGCATGACCATCGTGGTCAACGGCGACGAGCGCGTCGTCGACCAGGTGATGAAGCAGCTGGACAAGCTGATCGACGTCCTCGAGATTGAACGTCTCCCGACCGAGGAAGCCGTCCAGCGCGAGTTGATCCTCGTCAAAGTGCGCGCCGACATCCATCAGCGCCAGGATGTGATCCAGATCGCCGAAATCTTCCGGGCGAGGATCGTCGACGTCGCCGCCCTGGGGCTGACGCTGGAGCTGACCGGCACCGACGACAAGCTCTCCGCCCTGATCAGCCTGCTCGAACCATACGGCATTGAGCAGATCATGCGCACCGGCCTGGTCGCTGTGCGCCGCTTCTGATTGGAACATGGCGGTTCGATAGGCACTTTTTGTTAAAAAACCATTATTGAAGCGTAACCTGAGAGGCAATGCAAAAAACATAGCCTCTTTTCGTTGTTTTATGATCAGAACGCCTGTCAAATTAAGCGAATTTATCAATTCCGTGTGATGTGATGAAACAGCAACGCATGACATATGAAAGTGTCTGCTCCTTATTGTCATATTTATGATACAATAATCTATTGAAAATATGACAAGGAAAGCGTATACTCGATGAACGGAGGTGAGAATTATGACAACAACATTGTCTGTTGGAGAAAAGATCAAGCGTCTCCGAGAGGCCAGCAAAATATCACAAACACAATTAGCGCTCTTCCTTTGCGTGGATCAGAGCATGATTTCGAAAATTGAGAGCAATGAACGAAGTCCGGGCATTGAGCTGCTCGAGAAATTATCAGTCCTGTTTGGCTGCACCGATGCATATTTTGAAACGGATGATGAATGTCAACC
>JAAYJD010000187.1 GCA_012523135.1 Clostridiaceae bacterium | reverse complement strand
GTGCGAATACAGGCCCCGGTGGGTGCGAAGGCCGTCCTCGGGCAGCGACTGGGAGGCAGCGACCGGCATATATCGGTAGCCGTGCTGCTGCAGCAGCAGGCCAACCTGGAGCAGCAGGCGGTAGATGCAGGCGTTGACCGTGCGGTAATGGTGGTAATAGGCAAACGTCGGCGCCTGATCGATCTCGTCCAGCACCGCGTCGGACAGCGGCACCACGATCGAAACGGCGCTGGACAGATCGTCCGGACCGTCCGGCAGGCGGGAAAAGCCGACCCTCGAAATGCCGTTAAGCGCTAATATTTCCCTGATCTGGTCTGCAAGCTGCATGGTCCACACCTTTACTATTTCTGCTTCTTAAGGGCATTATAGCAGATACGGATTCGTGTCCTTGCGATCGTCGTTTCAGGGTGGTAGTCTGGTGGCGCTTGGATAAGACACGAACGGAGGCGCCCCATGAACGATTCGATCCGACACGCGCTCGGTCATCTGCCCCGCCGCATCGCGACCGGCCCCTGGGACGGCGGCCACATCCAGGGGATCGCCCTGGACCGGGAGCACCGCTACCTGTATTGCTCGTTTACAACCCAGCTGGTCAAGTTCGACCTCGAAGGCCGCATGATCGGGTCGGTCCGGGGACTGCTCGGCCACCTGGGATGCCTGGCGTTCAACAACCGGGACGGACGGCTCTACGGGTCGCTGGAATACAAGCAGGACGCGATCGGGCAGGGCATCCTGAAGAACATCGGCAGCGGCAAGCGCCCGGAAACCGCCTTTTACATCGCCGTCTTCGCGGCCGACAAGGTCGACCGGCCGGATATGGACGCCGAGCGGGACGGCATCATGAGCACCGTCTGGCTGGGTGACGTCGTTGCCGACCATCTGGCCTGGTGGACACAAAATGGTCAAATCGTGCGGCATCGCCACGGCTGCAGCGGCATCGACGGGCTGTCGTTCGGACCGGACTTCGGCGCCGCACCCGGCAGCAAGCCCTGCCTGTGCGTCGCCTACGGCATCTACGGCGACCCGGCACGAACGGATAACGACGACCAGGTGCTGATCCAATATGACACGGACAGCTGGACGACGTTGGCGCAGCCGCTCAACCAGGACCAGATGCACCGCAGCGGCCCCAAGCATTGCCGGCGCAAGTATTTCGGCAGGACCGGCAATACCGAGTGGGGTGTGCAAAACCTCGAATACGACGCGGCGACCGGCTACTGGCTGCTGGCGGTCTACCGCGGAAAAAAGACAGCGTACCCCAACTATGCCCTGTATGCGGTCGACGGCACGAAACCGGCGCTGCTCAAAGCCTTGCAAGGTGATCCGGCCGGCCGTCAGGGCGCGGTCCTGTCCCTGGCCGACGCGGGCCTCTGCGATCCCCAAACGGGCTTGCGCGGCTGGCAGTTCCCGCACGGCAGCACCGGGCTCTATGCCATGGGCAACGGTTTGTTTTACATCTCCCATCCCAATAGGATTGGCACACACCACGCGTCCGATATCTGCCTGTACCGCTGGACAGGACAGCCTGATGGGCCTTTCGAGCCGGTCAGCTGAGCGATAAGTGTCAGACAGCATAACACGCGTGCTATGAAGATAAGCATGTTCTATGCCGTACTGACTGCTTTCACGGGTTATCGCTATTCATTTTGCGTGTAAAGACAAGTACCGCGATCCCCATCAGCCCCGCCGCGTAGCCGATCACCCACCACAGGTGC
>JAAYJD010000186.1 GCA_012523135.1 Clostridiaceae bacterium | reverse complement strand
TATTTCTGTCGTTTCTGTACAGATAACAGCTGGATATTCCGCGGCAAAGGCTATAAAATGAAAACGTGGCCGCTTGGTGCGGTGAAAAAAGCAAAGCATACGCCGGAGGTACATCATGAAGCTCAATGCTGTCAATGCAGACCAGTTCGCGTCACTGATTCGCTCGTGCACGGGCAAGGTCTGTCTGCTGACTGCGGACGGCGATTGCATGGTTATCGGCGGCAGCCTGGCCTCACGGATCGGACTGGCCAAAATCCTGTCCGTCGCCCAGCAGCAAGATATCGCAGTTGCCTGCGAAGACAGGCAGGACCAGATCAAGATCGAGCAGTTTCTGGCCCGCTTCTGCGCTTCCTGACCGGAACGTCAGACAGAACAGGTCTCGAGTGCCTGGCGGATATCCGCGATAATATCATCGACATGTTCAATACCGACTGACAACCGGATCATATCCGGCGATATGCCGGCCGACTGCAATTCCGGGTCGCTCAGCTGGCGATGGGTTGTGCTGGCCGGATGCAGCACGCAGGTGCGCGCATCGGCGACATGCGTGACAATGGCCGCCAGCTTGAGCGCCTCCATGAAGGTGACTGCCTTTTCCCGGCCGCCGCGGATTCCGAACGAGATCACGCCGCAGGTTCCGCCGGGCATGTACTTCTGCACCAGCGCCTGGTAGGGGCTGTCCGGCAGGCCAGGGTAGTTGATCCAGCTGATCCGGCTGTCCGATGCCAGGAAACGGGCCACCGTCTCGGCGTTGCGGCAATGCCGTTCCATGCGCAAAAACAGTGTCTCGAGCCCCAGATTCAGCAAAAAGGCGTTAAACGGGCTGGCCGTCGCCCCCAGGTCGCGCATCAGGTGCGTGCGTGCCTTGGCGATGTAGGCCTGGTTGCCGAACTGGCGGGTGTAGACAATGCCATGGTAGGACGCATCCGGCTCGCTCAATTCTGGAAAGCGGCCATTGTCCCAGTCGACACGGCCGCTGTCGACGATGACGCCGCCCAGGCTGCTGGCATGCCCGTCCATGTATTTGGTCGTTGAATGCACCACGATATCCGCGCCGAATTCGATCGGCCGGCAATTGATCGGCGTCGGGAACGTGTTGTCAATGATCAGCGGAACCTGGTGGAGGTGGGCCAGCCGGGCCATTTTTTCGATATCGCAGACGACCAATGTCGGGTTGGCCAGCGTTTCGGCATAAACCAGCCGGGTGTTGGCCCGGAAAGCGTCTTCCAGCTTTTCCTCTGGATCATTTGGATTGACGAAGGTGACTTCGACACCCATTTCGCGCAAGGTTTTACCGATCAGGTTGTAAGTGCCGCCGTAAATGGCGGACGAACTGACCACATGACCGCCGGCATGGCAGATGTTGAAGATGGCATAGAAGCAGGCGGCCTGGCCAGATGAGGTCAAAAGCGCGCCGCAGCCGCCCTCCAGGTCGGCAATTTTGCGTTCGACCGCAGACAGGGTCGGATTGCCCAGGCGGGTGTAAAAATCGCCGGATGCTTCCAGATCGAACAGCTTGCCCATCCGTTCGGCCGAATCATACTTGAAGGTCGTGCTCTGCACGATCGGCAGGATGCGCGGCTCGCCGTTGCCGGGTGTGTAGCCGCTCTGGATGCAGCGTGTTTCAATGCGATAATCCGACATGTTTTACCTCCCGATCTAGAAACCGTCCGACCAATGAGCTGATTACTTGCCATTGTAGCACACGTCTCCGGTTTCCGTAACGAAAGAAACAGCGGAATTTGGCATTTATTTGTTTGATTGACTT
>JAAYJD010000185.1 GCA_012523135.1 Clostridiaceae bacterium | reverse complement strand
GCCCGCATGAAGCTGGAGCAACAGAATCTAAGGCTCATCATCCCGATGACACTCGATCTTGCGGCGGTTCTGCTGACAGCCTTGCTGCCGGCGGTGCTCAGCCTGCAAGTCCTGTAACCCCGTACGACCCGCCATCCGGCGCCATGAGAAGAAAGGAGGCGCAGTTGCAGCCGGCAGTTCCCCTAGACGGGAACTGAAACACGCACTGCCGCGACGATGTCCAAGAAACGACTAAACCGCAAAGCCGGTTTCGGCACCCTGGAGGTTGTGATCATCATCGCCGTCCTGCTGTCCGTCGCCCTGATTTTCCGCTCGGCACTGCTGGACTATGCCCAGAACCTGATCCAGTCTGTTCTGGGCGACCAGCAGGTCATCGATGATCTGACTCCGAACTGACCGCCCGGACCCTGCCAAAACGGCGGGTTCAGAAACGATGCGAAGGCACGAACATGATTCCTGACCAATTGCTGCGAGAAAACGGGCCGTTCGGCTCGATCCTGGTGACCCAGCTGCCTGACCCCGGCCGCCTGGTCACTTACCAGATGGACTACCTGGTCCGGCACCAGCCGGCCGGGCTGCTGCCCTGTTATCTGCGTTACCGGTCCGGCCAGGCGCAAATCTGCCTGGAAACGAGCGGCCTCAAGCCGCTGGACGAAGCGTTTGCCGAACCCGAACGCAGCGCGCAGCGGGGCCGGGCGATACTCGCTTCGATCTGCAGCCGCCTGCTTGAGGCAGAAGACCACCTGCTGCCGGCCGGCCAGTTCATGCTGCACCCCTCCCTGATCTTTGTCAGCCGCGAGGAGGACATCCTGCTGGGTTTCTGGCCGGTCAGGCAGGATGAGACCCAGGGGCAGCCCGAAGCGGTGCTTGCCGAACTGGTCGAGAAGATCGCCGCGGCCTTTGCCTGGGAGCATGACGACGCCAGGCAGGCGGAACAGGCGGCCCGGCCCGGGCTGCACGCCCTGTCTGCCTGCCTGGCCCCGGAGCCGGACCGGGATGCGCCTGCCGTCAAACAGCCGGCTCCGCAGCCGGAACCCAAACGCGCGCCGCGCGGCCGCCGGCCGGACAGCCGCTGGCTGCTGGCCCTGCCGCACGCGGCGGCGGCTGTTCTGACCCTGATGGTGCTGCAGGGCTGGTTCGGGCAAGCCAGACCTTACCTGCTGCCGGCCCTGGGGGTGCTGATCCTGTTTGACATCGTCGTCCTGGCACGCTGCCTGGTCCGGTCGGAACGCATCGCTGCGTGGCTCAGCCAGGTTCGCCAGCCAGGCAAGCCAAGCGCGCCAGCCGACAGCGACCAGACGGTTCTGCTGGCCGGTAACGCACCCGATTTTCGCATGGCGATGCTATGCGAAGGCCAGCCCGGCACCCCGGAAGAGCAGGAAGGCGTCCGGGCTTTCATCCTGGCTGACGAGTTTGTCGTCGGCCGGGATGCGCGCAAAACGGACTTGTGTTTGCCGGTCGCGTCGGTCGGCCGGGTTCACGCCCGGATCTGTCGCCGGGCCGGATCTTTCTTTATCTGTGACTTGGGATCGGCCAACGGAACGTGTTTGGATGGCCGCCGGCTGCAAAAACACGCAGAATGCCTGCTGCCAGACGCGTGCCTGATCCAGTTCGCGGACCAGGTGTTCCATTTCCGGGCGGGGTGACAGGCCCTCAGATGCCGCCGGCCGCGTGCGGACTGGAAGCGGCGTATTTCTGCTGGACCTTGATCCGGGCTTTGGCCCGTTCGATGCCGTGGCGGGCATGGTTTCGCTCCTGGGCGCTGGTCCGGGAATCGTGGTAGCGTTTGTCGGCCCGTTCCAGGGCCGCCTTGGCCCGGGCCAGGTCGATCTGCTCGGGCCATTCGGCCGCGTTGACGACGATGATAATCAGCTCCGGGCCGATCTCGGCATAGCCGTTGGTCGCGGCCAGGCCGCGCCAGTTCCCGTCGTTTTTCAGCCGGATTTCGCCCGGCGTCAGGGCAGCGATCATCGGCGTATGGCCGGCCATGATGCCGATTTCACCGTCCTTGGACGTGATGACGACCATGTCGACCGGGCCTTCGAAAAACATGCCGTACGGGGTGACGATCTCCACATAGATCGTCCGGCTTGCGTGTTGATCCTCTGCCACGGGTGTCACCCCTTTCAGCGGGTTTCCTGGTATGCCTTATAGACGTCGTCGATCGAGCCTTTCATGAAAAAGCAGTGCTCCGGAATATGGTCCAGACCGCCGGAGATGATCTCGCCGAAGCCGCGCACCGTCTCCTCGACCGAAACATAGCGGCCCTCGTATCCGGTTGTGCCTTCCGCCACGAAAAAGGGCTGGGACAGGAAGCGCTGGATGCGGCGCGCCCGGTTGACCGTCTGCTTGTCCGCTTCGCTCAGCTCTTCCATGCCCAGGATGGCGATGATGTCCTGGAGCTCCTTGTAGCGCTGCAGCATCTCCTCGACGCGTCGGGCCACCCGGTAATGGTTTGTGCCTACGACCGCTTCGGTCAGGATACGGGATGAGGATTCCAGCGGATCGACGGCCGGGTAGATGCCCAGCTCCACGACCGCGCGCGACAGCACCGTGATCGCGTCCAAATGGGCGAACGTGGTTGCCGGAGCCGGATCGGTCAGGTCGTCCGCGGGCACGTAAACCGCCTGGATCGACGTGATCGAGCCGCGCCGGGTCGAGGTGATCCGTTCCTGGAGCGCCCCGACTTCGTTGGCCAGGGTCGGCTGGTAGCCGACCGCTGAAGGAATGCGGCCCAGCAGGGCCGATATTTCCGAACCGGCCTGGACGAAACGGAAAATGTTGTCGATGAACAAGAGCACGTCCTTGTTCTTGACATCGCGGAAATACTCGGCCATGGTCAGCCCGGTCAGCGGGGCGCGCATGCGGGCGCCGGCCGTTTCGTTCATCTGGCCGAAGACCAGGATGGTCTTGTCCAGCACGCCGGATTCCCTCATCTCGTTCCAGAGATCGTTGCCCTCGCGGGAACGTTCGCCGACGCCGGTGAAAATCGAGTAACCGCCGTGTTCGCGGGCGATGTTTCGGATCAGCTCGAGGATCAGGAAGGTCTTGCCGACACCGGCCCCGCCGAACAGGCCGATCTTGCCGCCGCGGCTGAAGGGGACGAGCAGGTCGATGACCTTGATGCCGGTCTCCAGCAGCTTCTCTTCGGGAAACTGGTCGGTAAAGGAGGGTGCCGGCCGGTGGATCGGCCAGTAATCGGCGGCCACGACCGGACCGGCGTTGTCGATCGGCTGCCCGAGCACGTTGAACAGCCGGCCCGTGATCGTCTCACCGACCGGCACTTTGACCGCAGAGCCGGTCGCGACCGCTTCGGTCCCCCGGACCAGGCCATCGGTCGGCGAAAAGGAGACACAGCGCACGACGCCGCCGCCGCGCTGCTGCATCACCTCGACGACAATGGTCTCGGGCTGGGCCTTGACCTCGACCGCCTCATGGATGGCCGGAATCTCCTGCTCCGGGAAACGAATGTCGAGAACCGGCCCGATGATCTGGGTTACATATCCTGATGCCATAGTGTCTATCCTCTTTCCAGGGCCGCCGCAGCCGCGTCAGGCAATTGCTGCTGGTGCAGCTCGGCCAGAACCTCGGCGCCGCCGACGATTTCGGAGAGCTCGTTTGTGATGCGGCTCTGGCGTGCCTGATTGTTTTTCAGGGTCAGTTTGGCCTGCATGTCGGTGGCGTTGTCGGTCGCGTTGTCCATCGCGGTCATGCGGGCCGTCTGCTCGCTGGCGTAGGCCTCCGTCAGCACCCCGTACACCATGCCGTTGAGATACGTGTTGATCAGGTAGTTGGCGACATCGTCGACCGAGGGTGCGTACTCGACGGCAGATCCGGCGATCAGGCCGCGCTGCTGGCCGTACTCCGGCGGTACGAGTTCTTCGAGCGCGTCGGGGTTAACCGGCAGGATGCGCGTCACCATCGGCTTCATGGAAACGGCCGATTCGATCTTGGTGTAGATGAAATAGACCAGATCGAGCGTTTCGTTCTCATACAAGTCGTAGATGTAGTCCGAGATGTCGCGCGCCCGGTAGTAGGTCGGTTCGCTGATCGGGTACCGGAAGGACTCGTCGACATCGAAGCCCTCGCGGATCAGGCGGTCCTTGCCGATGCTGCCGCAGACATAGAGTTTGGCCGACGTCATCAGGCCCTTGCGGATGTTGTCGACCTGCTTGTAGCGGATATGCTGCTCGGTTGTCGCCAGCACGTTCAGGTTATAGGCGCCGGCCAGGCCCTGGTCACCGGTCATGATAAAATAGCCGATTTTCCAGGTTTCGCCTTTCTTCTTCTGGCGCAGCTGGAAAAAACGGTTGTCGATCACGATGTCCGCTTCACGCAGCTCGATGATCGACTCCGCACAAAGGGCAAAAAACGGCATGGTCTGCGCCAGCTGGCTGCGGGCCCGGCGCATCTTAACCGCGCTGATCAACTGCATGGCGCGAGTCATCTGCTTGATATCGTGGACGCTCTTGATGCGTTTCTTGATTTCAGACAGCTGTTCCATAATCCTCGTGTTCCGCGATCCAGCGCGGCAGATACTCGCTGACCGACTGGTCGACTGCAAGCATGTCCTGCTCGGTGAAGGGTCCGCCGCCGGCCAGGCCGGCCAGCAGATCCGGCTCACGGCCGCTTAAATAGGTCAGGTAGTCGAGCAGGAACGTGCGGGTGTCCTCCTTGTCAAGATCGACCAGCACGCCCTTGTTGGCCAGATAAAGCATGATGATCTGTTCATCGACCGCGAGCGGTGCGTACTGGGGCTGCTTCAAGGTTTCCATCAGGCGCTCGCCGGTCTTGAGCTGGCGGCGCGTGTCCTCGTCCAGCTCGGAGCTGAACTGGGCAAAGGCTTCCAGCGACCGGTACTGGGCCAGGTTGATGCGCAGCGGACCGGCCACCTTTTTCATGGCCTTGGTTTGGGCCGCGCCGCCGACACGCGAAACAGACAGGCCGACGTTGATCGCCGGGCGCTGTCCGGAAAAGAACAGCTCGCTTTCCAGGTAGATCTGCCCATCCGTGATCGAGATGACGTTCGTCGGGATGTAGGCGGCGATGTCGCCGCTTTGCGTTTCAACGATCGGCAGGGCCGTGATCGAACCCCCGCCTAAACGCAGGTGGCGCCGGCCGCTGCGCTCCAGCAAACGGGCATGGAGATAGAAGATGTCGCCCGGGTACGCTTCGCGGCCCGGCGGTCGGCGCAGCAGCAGCGAAATGGCCCGGTAAGCCTGGGCGTGCTTGGTCAGGTCGTCATACACGATCAGGACATCGGCCCCGTGCGTGTACATCAGCTCCTCGGCCATGGCGCAGCCGGCATACGGCGCGATGTACTGCAGCGAAGCCGTCGCGCTGGCGCTGGCGACCACCACGGTGGTGTAGTCCATGGCACCCCGGGTCTGCAAGACACTGACAACCGACGCCACCGTTGACATCTTCTGGCCGATCGCCACGTAGATGCAATAGACCTGCTTGTCGCGCTGATTGAGGATCGTATCGATCGCCAGGGCCGTCTTGCCGGTCTGCCGGTCGCCGATGACCAGTTCGCGCTGGCCGCGTCCGATCGGGGTCATCGCGTCGATGGCGGTGATGCCGGTCTGAAGCGGCTGGTCGATCATCTGACGGTCGATGATGCTGAGCGCGGGATACTCGATCGGGCGCCGGGTCTCGGTCACGATCGGACCCAGGCCGTCCACCGGACTGCCGAGCGGATCCACCACACGGCCGAGCAACGCCTTGCCGGCCGGCACCTGGACCGTCGTGCCGGTCCGTTTGCAGATCACGCCTTCGCGAATCGATTCGTCCTGCTGCAGCATGACGATGCCGACACGGTCCTCTTCCAGGTTCATGGCGATGCCGCTGGTCTGGCCGGTGAACTGGATCAATTCGTTGCTGCGGCAATTCTGCAGCCCGCGCACCATGGCCACACCGTCGCTGTAGCTGATCACCTGGCCGATTTCATCGACAGTCGAAGCCGACGTGAAGGTTTCCAGGTTTTCGCGCAGCCGGTCGACGACCTGCTGTGCAGAGGATACCTCTTCGCCGACCGAGCCGGTTTCACCGGTCAGGAAGATATCTTCCCCGCCGGGTGCCAGGGGATTTTCCTGGAAAGACGCCAGGGCATCGTCCAGGTTATGGCGGATCAGGTCGCTCACCGCGTCCTGGCTGTCCGTGTCCAGGATCGATTTATGGGCCTTCAGGGATCCGGCGATGCGGGACAGCTGGCCGCGGATGCTGTAATCGTAGCGGAAGCCGCCGGCGAAAATGACCATGCCGCCGATCAGGGCCGGGTCTGTTTCGAGGTGAACCTCGAAGTCGCCGATGCCGAACCGTTCGGCAAAGCGGGCGGCAATGGCCCGCCCCTTGGCTTCATCCAATGGGACAGACGAGATAATCCGGATCACACGGAAGGTCTGGTCAGGCATGGTCGGACACCTCGGCTTGCGGACCGGCCGCTTGCTGTTGGTCCTTGTCGTCATCGAGGAACTTTTCGACCAGCTCGCGCTGCCGCCGTTCATCCATGGCCTGGCCGATCACCTTGGACGCGATCGCGACAGACAGATCGGCCACCTCGTTGCGGACATCGTTCAGCATCGTGATGCGCATGCGGTTGACCTCTGTCTCCGCGCGCGTAACCAGCCCGGCCGCGGACTGGCGTGCATCGGTCAGCTGCAATTCGCTCTGCCGCTCCGCCTGGCTGCGGGCCTCAGCCAGAATGACTGACGCCTCACGGGTCGTGGCATCGAGCCGTTCTTCCGCCTGACTCATTTTCTCTTTTGCCTTATCCAGCGTCTCTTCTGCCTGGGCGAGCTCGTCAGAAATCAGCTGACGGCGCTTGCGCAGCATGCGCAGGATCGGCTTGAACAGAAAATGCTTCAGGATCAGGTACGCCGCCAGCAAGTTGATCACGGTAAAAATTGCCAGTGACACATAGCTGGCCAGCGCTTCAGGTGTAAACATACGCGTCCCTCATTCCATTTGGCGGTTCATCAGTAGGCGAATATCAGCAGCAGGCTGACAACGAGCGCGTAAATGGCGGTCGCCTCGATGAAGACGATGGCGGTCAGCAACAGGGCTTGGATCTTGCCGGATATTTCCGGCTGGCGGGCCGATGCCTCAAATGCCTTGCCGGACGCCAACCCGATCCCGATAGCCGCGGCGCCTGCCGCGATGGCAATCGCCAAAGCCGCGCCCAGTGCGATGATTCCTCTGTCCATATGTGTTTCCTCCTCAAAAATTAAGCCTTTTTACCGGCCGTCTGCGCCTGCAGGCGTTCCTGGTGCGCATGAGCGGCCTCGTGAGCCCCTTCAACAATTTCACCGATGTAGGTGACGGATAAGTAGGTAAAGATAACGCCCTGCAAGATGCCGTCGGCCAGGTCAAACCACAAGCCGATCACACCGGGAATCAGGGCCGGGATGATGATGTAGACGAACTCCATCAGGATATAGGCGCCGAAGACGTTGCCGAATAAGCGCAGGGAGAGCGAAATGGGCTTGATCACGAAGTCCAGCAGCTTAAAGGGCAGCAGCATGGCCTTGGGGTAGATGAGCGAGGACCAGAAGCCGCGCAGTCCGACAAAGTGGATCGAGATCGCGATCACGTACGCGACGGTCAGCAAGGCCAGGATGATCGGGAACGCGGGATTCTTGGCCGGCGGCGGGATCTTGAACAAGGAAGACAAGTTGGTCAGCGTGATGAAGATGCCGATCGTGCCGACAAACGGCACCACAGTTTCAGCCTGTTCGTAGGTCATGCCGGCGTTCTTGCACAGCTTGAGCAGGATGTCGACGAGATTCTCCGAGATCAGCTGACGGCCGGTCGCGGGAATCATCTCACGCTTGCGGCCCATCAGCCAGGCCAGAACAAAAATGACCGCCAGCATGATCCAGGACACCACCACGGCGTCGCTGATCACGAATTCGAATGGACCCAGCGGCCAGCGGAACAGGATCCGGGGGGCAATGGCGTGCTCAATCTCGAGCCCGATATCACCGATCCGGATTTCTTCAAGCATGTCGTCCTTTAAAGCCGACCAAAAGCGCGGCCAGAAACTGAGAACAGCCAGACGCATCAACATGCTTCGCATACACCTCCTGCCGGCGGTCCATCATGTCAACCGTCGCAATTTGAAAAGTCAAAGCCCGGCAAACGTGTCGGCCGGACTTTGCGGTCATATCATAATATGGTACACCGGTTCCAAGCTGTTTGCAAGAAAATCGGCCTGAGCAGTCATTTTTCGCCGTTTCGCCGAAAATGCGGTTCGGTACGGGCTACGGTTTGTTAAGTCGCTAAATGCCCGGTTAACGGGTTCCGAACAGGCGGTCGCCGGCATCGCCGAGCCCCGGCACGATGTAGGCATGGTCATTGAGCCGCTCATCCTGGGCGGCGCAGTAGATCGGCACGTCAGGGTGGTCGCGGTGCAGGCGGGCAATGCCCTCCGGCGCGGCGATCAAGCACATGAACTTGATGCTGCTGATCCCCCGCTTTTTCAGGAAAGAGACCGCCGCAGATGCCGATCCGCCGGTGGCCAGCATGGGATCCAGAACGATCAGCTCGCGTTCGGCGGCATCTTCAGGCAGCTTGCAGTAGTATTCGACCGGTTCCAGCGTCCGGGGATCCCGGAACAAGCCGATGTGGCCGACCTTGGCCATCGGCAGGAGCTTAAGCATCCCGTCGACCATGCCCAGACCGGCGCGCAGGATCGGAACCAGGGCCAGTTTTTTTCCGGCCAGCACCTTCGTCCTGGCCATCGCGATCGGGGTCTCAACTTCGATTTCCTCGAGCGGCAGGTCGCGCGTCACTTCGTACGCCATCAGCATGGAAACTTCGCAGACCAGTTCGCGAAATTCCTTGGTCGTGGTTTTCTTGTCCCGCAGCAAGCTGATTTTGTGCTGAATCAGGGGGTGCTCGTAAATAAAAACATTGTCCATATTGTCCATGTCCGCCTCCTATGCTGTTGCCATCATGCCTTCAGGCCGTCAGCAGTGAACGTTCTGCTCCTCGGCCGCGCCGATCTCATTGACGCGAACCTGGTGGCGCCCGCCGCTTTCAAATGCTTCAGCCAGAAATGCGTCGACGATGGCCAGCGCCAGGGCCGGCCCGATCACCCGGGCACCCATGGCCAGGACATTGGCGTCGTTGTGCTGGCGCGCCATGCGGGCCATGTACTCGTTGCAGCACAGGGCGCCCCGGATGCCGCGGTGCTTGTTCACGGTGATGGACACGCCGATGCCGGTGCCGCAGATGACGATGCCGAAATCGGCCTTGCCCTGCTGGACAGCCCGGGCGACCGACATCCCGTAGGCGACATAACTGACCGCGTCGAGGCCGTTGCCCGGTCCGTAGTCGTCGTATACGATGCCTTTGCTTTTCAGATGCTCGACGATGACGTGCTTGAGCTGGTACCCGGCGTGATCGCTGCCGATGGCGATTTTCATCTGCCCACCCCCTTGTTTAGGTTTATTCTATCACCAAGTGTCCGGCTGGAACAAGGCGACGGCTCAGCCGTCCTGGAGCGGATACGCATCACCGCTCGGCTGGTGCCGGAAACGGGCTTTGCCGGAGGCGTAGTCCGCCACGATCTGCCCGTGTCCCAGCAGGCGGTACTGGTAGGTGACCAGGCCGTCCAGCCCGACCGGGCCGCGCGCGTGCAGCTTGCTGGTGCTG
>JAAYJD010000025.1 GCA_012523135.1 Clostridiaceae bacterium | reverse complement strand
CCGGCTTCCAGTCCGCTGGTGCCGGCATTTCGCTTGACCAGGCGCTCAGCGGTAACCTGATCGAGGATGCGTCTTTTGAACCGTTGGTTTTTCGCCAGGCCCTGACCATCTACAGCGGCGATGAGACGACCCTGACCGTTTCCTCCCAGGAAGCCGGGCAGGGTCTTTATGGCGACGGCTTTTTCAACCAGGCCTCTGCGCGGGTGATGACCTTGTCGGAGAACGGTCTGGTGCTGAAGAAAACCGCCCGCGTCCAGCATTACGGCATCAACCGCGTCGGCGTCTTCCAGCCGGTGATCTTGCCTGGCGACATGCCCGACGAACTGGCGTTTTTGGACTTCACCAGCCAGGACGATGTTTCAGTCGGCGTCGGCGAGCAGGGCCTGATCGTGCGTAACCTGACCGGTCAGGCGACTGAGGTCATGGATTCCAGGACTACGGCGGATCTGACAGGCGTCACGGCCAACGAGCAGCTGTTTGCCGCCTGCAGCGCCGCCGGCGAACTGGTGCTGTCTGAGGACGGCGAGACCTGGACGATCCTGCCGACACCCGACCAACAGCCGCTCAGCGCGGTGGCTGTGTCTGACCGTTCCGTCATCGTCGCTGTCGGCGCATCCGGCCGCATGGTCGTGGGATTTTCCGGCGTCGTATCGGTTCTCAGCCCGGTGACCCAGGCGGACTTGACCGACATCGCCTATGGGTCGGGGACGTTTGTCGCCATCGGCCGCCGCGGCGTCCTGCTGACATCGACCAATGGCTTGATCTGGCGTCAGAACGACCTGGACGAACAGGATGACTGGCAGGCGATCGATTTCCGCGACGGCCATTTCGTTTTGCTCAGCCGGACCGGCAAGATCTATGCCAGCGCGGACGCGGCCCGCTTCACGGCGCTGGCCCCGGTGACCGGCACGTTGTGCCGCGACATCGTGATGCTGTCGCGCCAGCAGATGGTTGTTCTGGACGAGGCCGGCGAATTTTTGATTTCGAACGATACCGGCCAGAGCTGGCAGCTCTCCGGCATCGAAACCGGCATGCACAGCCGCGTGATCGACCTGGCCGGCAAAGACAAGATCCTGAGTGCCGGCAGCGACGGTCAGCTGGGGTTGGCAGGTCTGGTCGCGGAAATTCAGCTTGACAGCGCGCTGCGGTCGGGGCAGTACATGGCCGGAGACTTGATTTTCCTGGAGAAAATTAGCCCGGATGTGCCAGAGCAAGGCTTGATTCAGCCTGTGGATCCGGAATCATGCGTCTCGCCCTGGATCCTTTATGGCGCAGGACGGACCGAAAGGATCCAGGACGAAGCCGCCCCCTCCGGCGGACAAGCCTGTTTGCGCCTGCAGTCTGCGGGCCGTTCCGACCAGCCGGCGATCCTGTCCCAGGCCATCGACACCCGGTTGTTGACCAGCAGCCTGAACGAGGTCCTGCAGGTCTCGCTCTGGCTCAGGCAGCAGGATGTGGCGGATCGCACGGTCCAGGTCTGGCTGTCCGGTCCGTTTGGCCCGGTCGGAACGGCTTTCACCAATGTGGGCAGCGCCTGGAAAAAATTCACGTACGCGCTGGTTGTTCCGGGCCGGCCGGGCGGCTATGCCGGCCAGGAAATCAGGCTGAACATCAGCGCGGCGGACGGAACCGTTTGGGCCGACAGCGTGTTTCTCGGCCACATCGATCAATCGCAAGATCTGCTGGACCGCTCTTTACAGGAGCAAGTCCTGTCGATCCGGCCAAGCGTAATCCGTTTGGACATTCTGGGCTTGGGCAGCAAGAACCGCCTGTCCGGCGGCTGGGCCCAGCCGATGCACGCCGACAACCCCATTTTGGACGGAACCTGCTGGGTCAGCCAGCGCAACGCCTCGCTGCACGCGGCGCTTGAACTGACCCGCGCCAGTTCGGCCAGCCCCTGGCTGGTGATCGATTCGTATGCCAGCGAGGGCGATCTGCTCAATCTGCTGGCCTATCTGGCAGCCCCGATCTCCGAGCCGTTCGGCAAGCTGCGCCAGGAGCAGGGCATGGTCATGCCCTGGGTGCAGTCCTTTGAGCGGGTTTACCTCGAGATCTGTGACCGTCAGGAGGTCTTCAGCCAGGACCGCCTGAAATCTGAGTATGTCAACCTGGTCATCCGCACGATCAGCCAGTCGCCCTACTATCGCCAGATCAAGAGCAAGCTGGTTTTCGTCGACGGCATGCAGTACGGCGACGGTGTCATGCTGTCCCGTGCCGACTACCATGCTTCTGATCTGGACGGTGTGGTTCGGGATAACCGGCTGGCTTTGTCGGAGCTGACCGTACAAGCCTATCTGGACCAGATCCCGCGCAACCCGGAAAAGCCTGCGGCAGACTTCCCGGAACTGATCCGCGCCCTGCGCCTGAGCGATTCGGCGATGCAGCCGCTGCGCCTGGCGGAACTGGTTGACGTGGCCTTGTTCGATATCGGGCAACAGTCCGGCCTGGTCAACCTGGCCAGGCCGCAGACGGAAGACAGCCGCCAGCTGGCCATCTGGCAGGCAGGTGCCTCGGTTGTCTCCCAGGCTGTGTTGGGCTCGCCGCTCCAGATCCGCCCGGTTCAACCCGATGATACCGATACAACGGACCCGCGCGCCGCCGTTCGCCTGTACGGGTTCAGCGACAGCCGGCAGGTCACGCTCGTTCTGACCAACCTGTCCGACCTGGCGGCGACATGTCAGCTGATCTCTGAGATCGACCTGGCCGGCGCCGCCATGACCACCTACGATGAACATGGCCAGCTGCTCGGCCAGCAGCGCCTGCGCCGCAGCGGCAGCAAAATTTCCCTGCTGCCCGGCGGTGTCGTTTTGTTGACCTTGTCACGTCCGGGCGGACAGCCTTAGCCTTCATACTGGCATTTAAACGATTTTCGTCATATAATAAGATCAGGAACAAACCTCACGAAGCAGTACCGCATCAAACGCATCAGAAGATGTTTGCCGATGAAAACCTAACCGTTCAAGCGCTTGCGCAGTGTCCGTTGCTGAAGGAGGAACCATCATGGAAACACGCGCTCGGGAAATCAAGGCCCACCACAATCACCTGGTCAGCATGCGCATCACCCCCGGCCATTTTGCCACTCGCCATTCCCACATCAATTATTATGTCGATCTGACCAACATCAAGAGCCAGCACAAGATCGCCCAATTAGCCGGGCGTGAATTGGCGGCGCCTTATGTCCGCACCACGCCGATCGATACGATTGTCTGCCTCGACGGTGTCGAAGTGGTCGCCGCCTTTGTGGCCATGACGCTCAGCGAGAGCACTAGCCAGTCGATCAACGCGGGCAACAGCATCGCCATCGTGACGCCTGAGATCAACTCGAGCGGGCAGCTGATCTTCCGTGACAACGTCCAGTCGATGATCTGGAACCGGGGTGTTCTCCTGCTGGTCGCTTCCGCCACAACCGGAAACACGATCACGCAGGCGGTCGAGTGCATCGACTACTACAGCGGCCGCATCAGCGGCATCAGCGCCATCTTCAGCGCCATCGGCAAAGCCGGCGACTGCGAGATCAATTCGATTTTCACCATCGATGACGTCCCGGGTTACGAGACCTATTCGCCGGCCGACTGTCCCAGCTGCAGGGCCCATCACAAGATCGATGCCCTGGTCAACAGCTACGGGTATTCCAAGCTTTGAACATAACAAAAACAGACAGGAACAGAGCCCGGCTTGCCGGGCTCTGTTTGTCTCGGGGACCGGCTTGTGCCATAATGGGGAGCAAACAACCGGCGCGCCAGCGCTGTTACGGGAGAGCCATATGCGAACACACCAGGATCTGTATGAGATTGCTGCAAACAGCCGGGACTGCCTCGAGTCGTTGCTGACCCAGGCCCACCGCGAGAGCCTGAACGCCGACGCCTCGGACCAAAACACCTCGATTGTTGCCCTCGGCCGCGAGAACGGGGCTATTGTCCATGCGGTGCTCCTGCAGGACGAGCAGCGGCCGGAGCTCTATATCCTGGCAGCCTACCCCCATGTCAACCCGATCGAGGCGGTTGTCCTCTATGCCGACGAAAAGGCGCAGATACTGAACGCCTGGTGCCTGGAGCAAGGCATGGCTCCGCCGGAACAGGGCGAAGAAGAGGGCGATGTGCCTTACCTGGGACGCATGGTCAGCTGGATCCGGAACAACACGCAGGATTCGGCCGGGGACATCCTGACCGACCTGATCCGGGAACAGCTCCTGGCCGCCTTTGACGCGGCAAATGAACTTGAGGATGCCCTCAGTGAACTGAGCGACCTGGCTCAGGGCATTGTCCGTCCGGCGCCGCAGGACGACGCAGACTAAAGGTACCCTTCACGCCAGCAAGGCGATGCCGACCACCTTTTTCGTAACCGAATCAAGGTACAGCCCTATCGGGCCGAGCATACCCTCGTTCTTGTGCCGGAACTGGACCAGGACGACGAAGGGCCGGTTTTTGTCGTCCAGTTTTTTGCCGACCTGTTCCCAGTCGGTCAGCGTAACCCGGGCGTCGCGCCAGTCGCCGATGACTATTTTCTGACCGTCCGGACCCATGTGCGCCCAGGCGGCCTGACGGTACTGGTCGGCGTCGCGGATATCGGCCAGCGCACGCATGAAGCCGAACCAGTGGCTGTCCAGCTTTTCATAGCGCTGGACCTGGTTGTAGGGCGGATCGCCCGGTTTCCCGACCGCCGCCTCGTCCAGACGGTCCGCTTTGGTGTGATAGAAGCCTTGTTCGTATTCGTTGGGGCCGGTTTTCAGGTAGAACTTGATGTGCGGGCCGCCGTCCAGGCCGGTCAAAACCGCCTTGACGGTCCCCTCGCTCAGGATATCCAGCAGATCCTGCCGGATGGCCGCGTCGGTTATTTTCCTGACCAGGTCCATGTTTTGCAGCGACAGCGGAACCGGGCGGGTGCCAAACTTGTCCGTCGTGTCTTCCAGGTAACGGGCGATCCGTTCCAGCTTATCCTGGTTCGCGGCCAGGTAAGCCTTGTTTTCTCTGCCCTGGCGTTCGATCTGATCCTCAAAGAGCAGCGGCAGGACCAGGTCATCCACTTTGGGCTGCCGAAGTGGGTCTGCCAGCAGCAAAACGGCGGCGATGATCAGCGCCAGCACCGCTGCAGCCGTGATCCAGATAGCGGGCTTTTTCGGATTCAGGATGTTCCGGATGCGTGTCCCGGTTCCGCTTTCGCCGAAGGCCAGCGGTCCTGCGGCCAATACGGGCTGTTTCACCGCCAGCCGGACCAGTGTTTCACTGTAGCGGGCCCGCTCCTGGCGGTTCATATCCCGGGTGACGGACTCGTCGCAGCTCGTTTCCATGTCCAGGCTCATCTGGCGGTAAGCGAGCCAGACCAGGGGATTGAACCAGTGCACGGCTAGCACGGCGAATGCGAACGGCTTGACCAGGTGATCGAGTCGCTTGAGATGCACGCGTTCGTGGCGGAGCACCAGGGATCGTTCGCAGTCGCCAAGGCCGATCGGGATAAACACGCGGGGCCGGAACAGGCCAAAGATAAAAGGGGACGGCACGGAGGCTGATTCGTAGACATTATCGAAAAGCCGCTGCGCCAAACGGGTCTGGTGCTTTACCCGGATGGTTGTGACAAGCGCGTAGCCGAGCAGCAAAGCCAGGCCGGCCAGCCAGATCCAGGCGGCGACAGGCAGCACGTGGAGCGGCGTGTTCGGGGCGGCGGGCATTACGGGCGAAAGCGGGGTGCCTGGCGCATCTGCCAGGCCCAGGCCAGCGGAAATGCCAGCCGGTGCAGGCATTTGACGGTCGGTTCCGGGCAGGCGCAGGTTCCCGAGCAGGGCGAATGGCGCGCTGAACGAAACCGGGCTGACCAGGCGGAACAGGACCAGGAGCCATGCGGCGTAGGCCACCCACCTGGGCGCCCGCCTGAGCAGCAGGCGCAGCCCCAGGACGCAGACCAGGACGTAGCTGGCGGCCACACTCATATCCAGGATAATCAGGAACAGCTGCTCATGCATGGTAAACCTCGCGCTTCAGTCGAATGCTTTAGACAAGATTCAGTCTAATCTTGTCGACCCGTTCTGTCAAGCGAGGCTGGCGGGAGCGGGTCGGACGGTCTATAATGACGGTGGTTCGACCAGCGGCGGGTGATGGAAACCGGAGCGCCGCGAAAGGGGCACACCATGGCGTACAAGGCGATCTTCTTTGACCGCGACGGAACCCTGACCTATGCCAATCCAGCCAAGCTCCAGTGGCGTGACCAGACCCTAGCGGCTTGGAGCGGCCACGCATTTTCGCTGCCCTACGACAAGATGATGCGCCTGTTCGGGCTGGCCGCGGGCGGCAGGCAGCCATGGTACCGCAACCTGGACGATGAGCGCGCTTTCATGCAGCGCTACTACCGCCATTTGCTGGCAGGCGAAGGCATTGCCCGGGATCTGGATGCGCGGGCCGGGACGCTGTTCGCCGAGTTGTGGTGCAACAACGACCGCCTCCTGTACCCGGACGTTGTGGCTGTCCTGGACTTCTTCAAGCGGAGCGGTTACAGGATGGGTGTGATCAGCGACACGTCGCCGTCGCTCGAGCTTACGCTGCGGCAACTGGGCATCGCCGGTTATTTCACCTCGTTCACGGCCAGCTCGCTGGTCGGCGCAGGCAAACCCAGCCCGATCATCTTCAGCGCCGCGCTGGTTTCCCTGGGCGTGTCCGCGGCCGAAAGCCTCTATGTCGACGATTATGACCCGGAAGCGGACGGGGCGCGCCAGCAGGGCTTCACTGCGTTCAACCTGGATCGCGGCGGCGCAAAGCGAGGCCCCTGGGTGATTCACAGCCTGACAGAACTGATTGACTTCGCAGAAAGGAACCGGTGAGGGTATGGATGTGGCGATCGATTTGACGGGGGTTTTCATCGAGACGGAACGATTGGTCTTGCGCGGCTGGCGGGCAGACGACCTGGCGGATTTGTACGTGTACGCGTCTGTGGACGGCGTGGGGGAAATGGCCGGCTGGCGCCGCCATCAGTCCCTGGACGAATCGCGCAAGATTTTGGACCTCTTCATGGCGGAAAGGGATGTCCTGGCCCTGGAGCATAAGCGGGACCGCAAGGTGATCGGGTCCATCGGCCTGCATGTCTCCTGGGCGAACGAAGAAGACGCATACCGGCACCTGCGGGTCAGGGAAGTCGGCTATGTGCTGGCCCGGGACTACTGGGGGCAGGGCCTGATGCCCGAAGCGGTCCGGGCCCTGGTCGGCTATGGCTTTGGCCCTTTGGACCTGGAAGCCCTGACCTGCGGCCATTTTGTCAGCAACAGCCAGTCGCGGCGGGTGATCGAGAAGTGCGGCTTTCGCTTTGTCAAGCACAGCACGTTTTTCGCCAGGCAGCTGCAGCAGGAAATCGCCGACATGAAGTACATTCTGCTGCGCAGCGACTGGGAGCTGGGAGGAAAGTCCGATGAAGCTAGACATCCGGCGGGCGACGCGCGAGGATGCCGCGGAGCTTGACCGTCTGAACACGCGCTTTAACGGCGCCGGCAGCCTAAGCCCGGCGGCGATCGCCCGTTCCCTTGCTGAAAACGAGCAGGAACAGGTCTACGTGGCGGTACAGGGCGAGCGGCTCGTCGGCTTTTGCTGCGTGCAGCTTTTCAAGTCGTTTTGCTACAGCCGGCACTATGTTGAGATCACGGAGCTGTTCGTTGAGGAAGCTTATCGTCGCCGGCAGGTGGCGACGCGCCTGATGCAGCATGTGGAAGCCGAATACAGGGGCCGGAACATCGGCGGCTTCCAGCTGTTCACAGGCGGTACGAACCAGAACGCCCAGCGGTTCTATGAAAAGATGGGCTACACGAAAACCGATGAGCTGATGTACAGGAAGAGACTCTAGCCATGTTTGACCGGATCACCGTTTGCCTGGATATGGCGGGCTGCCCGAACCGGTGCAGGCACTGCTGGCTCGGCTGCACGCCCAATGGCCGGTTGCATGCCGATGATTTACGCAGGGTCGCCGCCGCTTTTAGGCCGCATACCCATAACCTGGATGTGGCCAGCTGGTACCGGGAGCCCGATTACCTGCCGGAATACCGGATGCTCTGGGCGCTGGAAAACGAGTTGTCCGACCGGCGGACGGTATCGCACTGGGAACTGCTGAGCGTCTGGCGTGCCGTCCGCGATGCGTCGTACATCCCCTGGCTTAAAACGCTCGGTGTCAGACGCTGCCAGCTGACCTTGTTCGGCGGCGAACAGATGACGGATTACTACACCGGTCGCCCGGGTGCCTGCGGCGAGATCCTCGCTACCATCGACCGGCTCCTGGCATGCGACATCGCGCCGCGCATCCAGGTCTTTGTCAACAAAGACAACCTTAAGGACCTCGAGGCTGTCGCGGACCTGATCCAGTCACATCGGCTGGAAGAACGCTGCGCGGCGATCGGGACACCTTTTGCCGCGTTTGTCCACCAGGGCAGCTGTGACGGCGAGAACGCCAGGCTGGCCGCCATTCGGACCACCTCTGAGGACCTGGCGCGGATTCCGCCTCTGCTGACCGATTATACCCTCAGGCATTTCGGGGCAGCCAGCCTCGAAGCGGTGTTTGGTCAGACCGAACAGGCTCTTTTCGCAGAACTGGAAGCTGATGGCAGCACAGCCAGCCTCGTCTCCGAACAGCCGGTCTTCTTTGTCGACAAGGATTTCATGGTGTACCCCAACCGGTCGGCGCCGGCACCACACGGGTGCCTGGGAGATCTCCGGGAAGACGGCGCTGACAAGATCCTCACCCGGTACCGCAACAGCGGCTCACCCGCCCAGCAGGCAAGGATTGGCATCCCGCTGGGCGACATGGTCCGGGCTTGCGGCGATCCCTCGAGCCAGCGCCTTTTTACCAGAAGCGATTACATCGATTACATCCTGAATGCTTATTGCGGGCGGTAAAATACAGGTATTGCTTGAAAAGGTGAAGGAATTGCAGCGCTTGCTGGACGGCACGAAGACCATGCTGGTCCAGGGAGCGTCGGCAGAAAGCTTCCTCATCCGCCTGCGCCGTCCAGCAGCACAGATTCGGTCTCATCAGGCATTCAGGCACAGCGTTCAGCATCAACGGCACAGTGACCTGGTGTCGCAGCCAGAAATAGCGCTTTCTGGTTTCTGTCTTCACCTGGGCATCCCAATGGCTCGGTGGATCGGCCCTTGTCATGGCAGCCGTCCTGCTGTTGTCCGTTTGCTGTCGCTTGTTTTTGCGGTATCATCACAGGCGGCAGGTGATAGCGTTTGAGCATTTACCAAGCAAGAGGTCTGAAAGCCACAATCTCAGGCCTCTAATATTAGCGGTTTATTTTGATTCGAACCAGCAGCTTCGTATGGTGTTGCGCTGCGAATGTTAACGAAAATGGCACCTGGCTATGGCATAGTCGGTGAGCGACGCTCCGGACAGGATTCGGTTGTGATCAGACGATCACCCTCGACTTGCCTCAAGGATCGCCTGTACATCTGTTTGCCAGCAGCCATTCTGTTAGAAAAAACATAATTGTTTATACTATAATGATAATATATATTGTAATTATATATATAATATTATATTGACAAATTATTATAATAGGTATAAGATAAACGTATCAGGCAATTCAATCAAGTGGTTTCTAATTGCACTGAATTTGGAGCAAAGAGACGAATTCGAATTAGCATTATCATAATGCAACGACAGATCATAAGATCTGATTTATCCTCAGATATGCACAGATGACAACCGAATTGAGCGGTGGCTGGTTAAGACCAACTTGGGTGCGATCACTGAAAAGCTGGGATATATAAAGGACGGTACAGACGCATGCTTCACCACGTACGCATCAAAAATAGATGCTTATTGCGGCGATATCAAGCTGGTGCTGGATGTCTTCATAACTGGCCGTAATACAAAAAATAAATTGTGTGAGGAAAGATACCGCACGATGACCAGGATATCGCTTGAACCGATACCGACAGGCGCAGCTTGGGCGACGTGATGGGCGAAGACAAACGATTAGGTCACGATGACAATCTTGTGTCTTTTTGAAAAATAAGAACATGCCAAAAAAGACCATGTGAATGGGAGGGAACGATGATGGAACAAAAAAGCAGAACCGGAAAAACGCAATGGCTGCTCATTCTTTTGGGAATAGCGGTTGTCTGTGCTATTGGTTCGCAGATAGAATGCACGATTGCAGTACCGAAATGCTGCGACCTGTCGTGGAAAAGCACATCGCGCTGGAACAGAAAGATTCGAGATTGCTTTTTCAGATGCCAATAGGCATGAAACATTTTGCACCTGATTCAGATGGCATGAAATGCACATGCTGTAAGGTTCACAGCCGATCATGATGAATGTAAAAGGTGGAGGAAGACCGTCTACAGGTTCGCCTTGGAGGGAAAAAGCATGGTTCAAGAGCAGGCGGCAACTCTTTCAGACAGTATGATCAGCGACCGGTACCAGATCATCAAGGCGCTTGGCCAGAGCGGCAAGGCGTCTGTCAATCTGGCAATCGACACAGTAACCGGAAAAAAAGTCGCTATCAAAATCATGCACGACGATCTGATGAATGACCCGGTATTCGAAAAGCGTTTCGCGTCAGAAGCCAGGGCCTCAATCAGCCTGAACCACCCGAATATTGCCCGAACGATCGATTTCGGACAGGACCATGAACACCGATACATCGTCCAGGACTACGAGGAAGGCTTCTCCTTGGAAGAAGTGCTCGCTGCGCATGGTGCGATCCCCTGGCGAATAGCCGTTCCTACTGCCATTCAAATCGGATTGGCTCTCGAACATGCACATCTGAATGGTCTTTTGCATCGCGACATCAAGCCCCGCAACATTCTGATCAGTAAAGAGCGGGTCACGAAAGTCACCGGCTTTGGGATCGCCGCTGTGATGCCGTCCCTGACGATCGGCCTAACGCGCGACATATCCATGAGTTCGGTTCATTACGCCTCGCCGGAGCAGGTTAGACGGTCGATCACGGATGAAAAGTCCGATGTCTACTCGCTGGGAATCGTGATATACGAGATGGTTACCGGACGCGTTCCATTCGATGGTGACACCGCTGTGGCCATTGCCATCCAACAACTGCAGGCGTTCCCGCCGCAGCCTTCCCTGATCAATCGCTCAGTTCCTGCAGGACTCGACCAGATCATCATGAAGTGTATCCAAAAATCACCTGACAATCGTTACCAGACGGCACGTGATCTGGTGGACGAGCTTGACGCACTCCTGATCGATCCGAAAGGTGTATTTGGAATCGTGCCCGGACTGCCGGACCGTGACGAGCAGACAACAGCACTCCAACCCATCAGCACGGAACCCAAATACGACAAGCTTCGTGAAATTGAGCGCGTTATCCTGGCACGCAGACATTCGCGACGCCGTGATACCGTGATCGTCATGGCGATGATTCTGGTCGCGAGCGTCTTTGCCATATCGATCGGCGCTTGGGGCTGGAGTAAACTATTTGTATCGAATCAAAAAGGGCCCAATCTCTCCTATAAGCTATCCAGCTATATAGGCCATGAACTGACCGAAGTTTTGAAGATCCTGAAGCAAGATAACATCATGACAGAGGTCATATATGCCTCAAACCCGACGGTTATCGTCGGGATGGTAACCTCTCAAACACCCAGTTCGGGTGTGATGATCCAAAAAACGAACGCCATGGTGACACTTACGGTCAGCAGCGGCCCAGAGCTGCTGGTTATCCCTGACCTGAGCGGTCAGTCACCATTGAAAGCCCAAATCGAGCTTTCAAAGACAATGGGCTACGCAACCACAATCGTGGCCGAGAATGCCCGGATCGATCAGGGCAAGGTTGTTCGGACCATACCAGCAGCCGGCCAGACGGAACCGCGTGGCGGCCGTATTATCCTTGTCGTCAGCAACGGCATGCCGTTGGTGGTGGTACCCAACTTCGTTGGCGACTCATTAACGGAGGTTGCGTCCCAGGTCGTGATCTTAGGTCTTGTTTTAGGACCGATCGTCAGTATCTCTGGTGCCGTGTCGCCAGACAAACGGATCGTTATCCGCCAGAGTGTGCCGGCAGGCACCGAGATCAAAGATCAATCCGTGATCAGCTTCACCTATGGATCAGCGCAGGACTACGCTCGTTTCCTTAATCCGACACCGACTCCCGTTGCGCTGATCATGATGTCGGATCTGGACCGGATGCCACTTGTCGCGATGAATGAACAATTAGCGCTTCAAAGGCTGACAAATATCACGCTCAGCTATCTGAATGTGGAAAGCGAACGGCTGCCAGCAGAGCAGCTTTATGTAATCGCGCAATACCCGCCCGCTGGTACGAAGATCAAGGTGATCGATCCTGTCCAGATCCTGGTTGGATCCCTGGACGAGTACGACGCAATCAAGAATCCGACACCGAGTCCCACACCGACGACAGTTCCAATGCCAACGGCGATACCGAGTCCCGTACCGACAGCAACCCCGTTGCCAACGGCGACACCGAGTCTCGCACCGACGGCAACCCCGGTGCCAACGGCAGCACCAAGTCCCGCACCGACAGCGACCCCAATGCCAACGGCGACACCGAGTCCCGCACCGACAGCGACCCCAATGCCAACGGCGACACCGAGTCCCGCACCGACAGCAACCCCGTTGCCAACGGCAACACCGAGTCCCGCACCGACAGCAACCCCGTTGCCAACGGCGACACCGAGTCCCGTACCGACAGCAACGCCAACGACATCACTTACAGAAACACCCCCGTGATCTGTGAGCGCGGAATTGGATAACAAATAGCGATCGGCAAATGAACGCAACAAAAAATGCGGCAATCCGGGGCAGGGATATTGTAGTAAGAGGGCTGGCATTTGGGCACGAAGTATGCTGAGCATATCGAAGTAGCTTTAAGCTCCGGGAAGTTTCCCTCAGAATAAGCAGCGAAGACCATTTTTTAAGGATTGGATTATGCAAATAACTTCGAGCGATATCTATCAATATCAACCTTTGTGGGGTAAATGGCAAGTCGATGAATTGATCGGCCAAGGTGCTTTCGGGCAGGTATATCGTATATCGCATCAGGAGTATGGACAAACATACACATCCGCGGTGAAAATAATAACGATCACCGAAGATGACGACAACCGTGAAGCCGATTCATCGACTAATCATGATGCGAACACGCTGCGAAGACATTCACAGGGGCTGATTCAGAATCTGGTCAGCGAGGTCAATATCCTTTACGCGTTAAGTGGCTACAGTAATATCCTGGGGTACCACGACCACAAAATCATTCAGCACAAGGGCAAGGCCAGTTGGGATATTCTGATCCGCATGGAATACGCGAAGCCCTTCAGTGTTTATCTGACCGAAAAGCAGATGACCATGCAAGAGGTGATCGCGTTTGGGATCGATCTGTGTACAGCACTTGATATTTGCCACAGTCACGGAATCATCCATCGTGATATCAAGGACGAAAACATCTTCGTCAGTGAAGATGGTGTTTTCAAACTGGGTGATTTCGGTGTCTCGATGAAGCTGTCCCAGAAATTCCGAGCCGCTGTCATGCGTGGCACCCCAAATTTCATGGCCCCTGAAATCTATCACGGCGAAGCATACAATGCCTCTGTTGATATCTATTCTCTGGGCATCGTGATGTACAGGCTTTTGAATCATGGCCGGATGCCTTTTGTGCCGCATGATCCGCAGCTCATCCATTCAATCGATGACCGGGAGCCACTTGAAAGACGGATGCGGGGTGAGCCCTTCCAAAACCCGGATCAGGCAGATGATGCGTTGGCGGTTGTCATCAAAAAGGCGTGTGCCTACACGGAAAATGACCGTTATGCTTCCCCGCTGTTGATGAAAAAAGCTCTGGCTAATGTGCTGGAAAAGATGGCTGAATCTGTTAAGAACAGGCTTGTGACGATGCTCGAACCGGGCAAAGCATCAAACGCACAATTGGAGCCACCAGCGCTCATGTCTGGGCCACAAGAGACCCGATGAACCGTCTTTCGCATCGGCGATGCCAAAGACTTCTGAAGCTGATTCATTCTGAGGAATTTTGGAGCCCAGTTTCCATCCTTGTCTGCCAGGCATATCGAGCAGCATCTTTCAATTACCGCCAGAAATCTCTTCGGATGTTTCTTGAAAATGATCATATTATTTCAGGTCTTGTCCTCTTCTGCCCGGCCGCTTCGATCAGCTAACAAACGCTGCTGCGTATGGCCTGCCTTCAGACTGAAACGAGATCAGTCGGTTAAACAGCATCTGGGCCTTAGAATATTAAGATACAACATGAGTGGATGTCATGTGTTTGGTCTGCGCCCGTTTGATTCGTCTGTCATCAGCAGCGATCCATAGGACTCCGCATGTATCATGCGACTCAGGTCGCTAAAAAAGCTAGGTCTTGTATCGACCTAGCTTTCTTCTTTTGTGACACGGACCGGAATTCAAGGCTTGCTTGAACGCTATCAGGCATCAACCGCTATGACATGCCGTTTCAACATTTCCAGATTATTCCTGGGGCTGGCCAACATCGATGTCGCGCATCATGTGGTCGAACGAATAGGTTTTCCGGCTTCCTTCAACAGGCAAAAGTGCGGTGATCTTTGCAATATCCTTATCTTCCATGCTCTCCATGTACTCAATAAATACGGATAATCGTTCATATTCATCAATGGAAAACAGCACGGCATCCGGCTGGTTGTTCTTTAGGATGAAAATCTTTCCGTTGAATTGCGCTTTCTCTCGGCACGCTTTGTAGTTCTTGATCATGTCAGAATTTGAGACGATTGACTTTGTTGAAATATTCATTGATGATACCTCTATCCTTACCTATTTTATATAATATCATATGATAGCAGCTTCCAATAGTCAACATATTGTCATATTATTTACCGCTACAAAACATTCAACAATCGTCTCATCAATTGGGGTTATCGTTTGAATATGCTGATAGTCAGGATTGACAGGTTGTAGGCGCTGGCACTTTCCTCTACGGTGCTCATGCGCGGTGCCATGAGACGAAACACAAGCCAAACGATCAGGGCGACGAGCACGAATGCAAACCGCGTTGCTGACTCAAAACAGCCTGGGTCGCACCAACGATCGTTGTGCCCGAGCACCTGTTATCCAATGATGGCCTTGAAGGCCTCTTCATATTTGGCTGCATCTTCTGGTAAAATATCATGATTGAGTCTCAAAACAT
>JAAYJD010000184.1 GCA_012523135.1 Clostridiaceae bacterium | reverse complement strand
GTCCGGGAATGTGCGCGAAGATGGACTGCAGCGCCTGGGAATGCTGGGCCGCCAGGTATTCGGCCGGCCCGTTGGGTCCGCGGAACACGATCGGCAAGCTGACCTGGCCGCCGGACATGTAGCGCATTTTGGCGGCGTTGTTGACAACCTGGTCGTAGGCCATCAGGGAAAAATTATAGGTCATCCACTCCACGACGGGCCGCAGCCCGGCCATGGCGGCGCCGATCCCCAGTCCGGTGAAACCCTCTTCGGTAATCGGGGTGTCGATCACGCGCTTGTCGCCGTACTTGTCCAGCAGTCCCTGGCTGACCTTGTAGGCGCCATTATACTGGGCGACTTCTTCGCCGATCAAAAAGACGCGCTCGTCGCGCTCCATTTCCTCGTCAATCGCCTGCCGGATGGCTTCGCGATAGGTAATTTCAGGCATAGTCGTCCCTCCTCACGCCCAGATATCGGCAAATCGCTCGTCGAGGAGCGGTTCCGGGCTGTTTTCAGCAAACTCGGCTGAATCTTCGGCAGCCTTCCTGGCGGTCTCGTCGAGCGCTGCATAATCGTCTTCGGTCAGCAGACCTTCCTTGACCATGGCCTGCTTGAGCACGAGGATGGGATCCTGCTGGCGATAGGCGTCCAGTTCTTCCCGCGTGCGGTATTTGCCCGGATCGCTCATCGAATGCCCCTTGTAGCGGTAGGTGCGGATCTCCAAAAAGCCGGGCTGCTGCTCTTCCTTGGCCTTCTTGACCGCCTCCGCGGTGGCCTCGTAGGCTTCGATCACGTCCATGCCGTTGACCTGGCGGCCTTCGATGCCATAGGCCTGGCCCATGGTCGAGAGGTCATGGACCGCGGAGACCCGCCGGAAGTCCGTACCCATGCCGTACTGGTTGTTCTCGCAGATGTAGACGATGGGCAGATTCCAGATCTTGGCCAGGTTGAGGCTTTCGTGGAAGGCCCCCTGGTGGATGGCGCCGTCGCCGAAATAGCAGAGCACCACGCCGTCCTCGGCCTGGTACTTGATTTTGAAGGCGACGCCGGTCGCCACGGGGACATGGCCGCCGACGATCCCGTTGCCGCCCAGCATGTGCTTATCGGCGTCGAAGAGGTGCATCGAGCCGCCTTTGCCCTTGGAGCAGCCGGTCTGCTTGCCGTAGAGCTCGGCCATCAGGGCATTGGGGTCCATGCCGCAGGCCAGGGCGTGGCCGTGGTCACGGTAGGCGGTCAGGACATAGTCTTTGGCCAGGTCCAGCGTGGCGATTGACCCGACCGCGACGGCCTCCTGGCCGATATACAAATGGCAAAAACCGCCGATTTTCTGCAGGCCGTACATTTGGGCCGCTTTTTCCTCGACACGGCGGATCAGCAGCATGTCGGTCAGCAGCTTATGCAGAAAATCCGGCTCGTAATCCTTGATGTGTTCGATCGTCTTCATGCCAGCTCACCCCCGGACGGCCCGAACCGGACGACTTCCTTGACGCCCTTGAGCGGCATCGACCAGCAGGCTTCCTCGATCTCGGTCTCCAGGATGACGAAATCCGTGCTGCTGGCGTTGACTTTCCAGAAGACGGCCAGCCTGCGCCCGATCGCTTCCGTGATCTGGGCCTTGAGGGACGGGTTGTCGACCACGCTGATCCGGCCGCGCACGTTGACCACCTGGTCCAGCGCGCGGGTCTGGATCATCCATTCGACCTGGCCCTGGGCGTCGAGCTGGGCCACCTTGGGAAACTGGGGCGCCGTCACCGCGAACAGCGTCTGCGGCCACTGGGCCAGGATGACCGGGGTCATCCAGCGCAGGTGCGGGCGGCCTTCGGCGTCGACCGTGGCCAGGACGCCGGCGTGGGCATCGTCCAGGATCTTTTCGATTTTATTCATCATCTCGTGGGGATTCATGGCGTCGCCTCCTTGTCGTGCGGAACAGGATGGCAAATCGCGTGTCTCCTGTTCCGATTAACCTGATCTTAACAGTACTGGCTACAGGCTGCCTAGAGATATGTTACCGTTTGTAGATTCACTATACCATTTTTTGGTGCACCAACCAACCCGGTTTCGCAGTGGCTTAACGCGCCGGGCACATGAGCCGGGTTGGCTTATCATGCCGGAAAATGAATAACCGGGACCGATGAGTAAACGGATGGCGAAAACGAGACTTAAAACAGCCGCATCAGGGTGAAATAAAGCACCGGGATGAAGACGGACGGCAGCATGTTGCCGATGCTCATTTTCTTGAGCTGCAGCTGGTTGATGCCGATCGCCAGGATGAGCACACCGCCGACGGCGGTGAGTTCGACGATCATCGGCTCGGTGAGCAGGGGCTTGAGGCCGGTGGCCGACAGCGTCAGCAACCCCTCGTAGAGCAGGACCGGCAGGGCGGAAAAGGCCACCCCGATGCCCATGGTCGAGGCAAAGAAGATCGAAAAGATGCCGTCGAGGATCGATTTGGCCAGCAAAGTGCCATGGTTGCCGGTCAGGCCGCTCTCGATCGAGCCGACGATGGCCATCGAGCCGACACAAAACACCAGGCTGGCGGTCACAAATCCCCGGGTCAGGCCGCTGCCGCCCTGGGTCAGGCGGCATTCGATCCAGTGGCCCAGCTGGTTGAGGCGATGCTCGATGCGCATCGCTTCCCCCAGAAAGGAGCCGATGACCAGGCTGATCACTAAAAGCAGCACATTCTGCGTCTTGATCGCCCCGATGATGCCGATCACCACGACCGCCAGTGCCGTCACATCCAGCATGGTCTGGCGAAACGATTCCTTGATCCCCTTGTGCAGCAAAAGCCCCAGCAGCGAGCCGACGACAATCGCCGCCGCGTTCATGATCACACCCAGCATATCTTTAATCCGTCCTTCAGTCGATATCGGCCACAACCTGTTCCGGAGGCTGGTCCAGAACGGCGGGATTGGCCAGGAGCTGGCGCATCAGCTTGAGGCCTGAGGCGAAATAGAAGCCGTCGCAGATACGCTCGTCGGTGACAACAGTGAAATCGATGTACTTGCGCCGGGCCACGTGCCCCTGCCTGTTCAGCTCGTGCGCGTAGCGCTTGGCGCCGAAGGCGATAAAGACCGGCACGTTGCCGAAGGTATAGAGGTGGTGGTAAATCGGCGGGATGCCCAGCGAGCCCATCGAGGTGATGAACATCGAGCCATGGAAGGGACTGACCTTGAGCAGGGCAGTAGGCAGCAGGCTGAAATAATCAAGTAAACGCAGCAGCCAGACGGTGAATTTCTTGAGCAGGCCGGGGATGAAATTGATGACCCGCGCCGTGGCGTCAAAATCGTTCTCGGTATCCGTGAACGCCTTGGCCATTGCCTCCTGGAAGCGGTTGTAGACATCGGCGGCGGTGTCGGCCGGCTCGAACACGACCTTGATGATTGTGTTGGTCTCGTCCGCCTTGAGCTGGCGCTTGACCGCCATGTTGACCTCGATGTTGTAGCGGGCAAACACTTTCTGTCCGGCGATGAAGCGGTTGATGCGCGGCTTTTGCGACAGCATGCGCACGTAGGCGCCCAGCATCACGTGCAGGATGCCGAAATCGACCAGGCCCTCCTGGCGCTTTTGGTGCACATAATGGTCTGCGGCCGTGGTCTCGAACTGGTCGGACAGGTAGTTCTGGGCGTCGCTGCGCGTGATCATGATGTACGGGGACACCGTATCGTAGGGCGAGAGCGTACGCAGCTTGCGCCCGTCTTTGCGGTCTCCCCAGCGTCTTTTTCGTGCCATGTCGCACCTCCCGCAAGGTCTGTTCTTTTCTGCCATTATAGCGGGGATGGGCCGGTACGGCTACCGGTCCCGATTGACAGCAAGCGGGTCCGGTGCTATGCTGAATGTGGGGTTTGTCAAGACAAACCTTTTGCAGAGAAAGGAGACCCATGGACAAGCTGGTACTGTTCGATGCCGAGAAGCATTTCCTGGAGATCCTCTGGGCCGCCGAACCGGTCAAATCGACCGAACTGGCCCGCATCTGCCAGGAGAAGCTGGGCTGGAAAAAGCCGACCACTTTCAACATGATCCGTAAGCTGGCGGACAAGCGGCTGCTCCAGAATGAAAACGCGACCGTGACGGCGCTCATTTCCCGCCGGGACCTGCAGCGGCTGGAAAGCGAAGCCTTGCTGCAGCAGTCGTTCCAGGGGTCCGTTCCCGCTTTTCTGGCCGCATTCCTGGAGGGCCGCCGGCTGGAGCCGGACGAGCTGGAGGCGCTCAAGCGCCTGATCGAGGAGGCCAGGTCATGATCACGGACGTCTTTCTCGAAATTGTCAACATGAGCCTGACCGCCAGCTACGTGATCCTGGCCGTCCTGCTGCTGCGTCTCCTGCTCAGGCGCTTCCCCGCCTGGCTGTCCTATGCCCTCTGGGCGGTCGTCCTGATTCGGCTGGTTTTACCCTTTTCCTTTGAGAGCGCGCTCGCGCTCATCCCGGGCGCCCGGGCCGTCAGCCCGGTTTTGCTCCAGGGCGCGCAGCCCGCCATCGCGAGCCAGATCCCCGCGATCGACCGCGCGGTCAACAGCGCCCTGGCCCAGGCGGCTGCCCGGTCGGAAATGGTCAGCCCGCTCGAACCGTGGCTGGCCGCGCTGGCCTGGATCTGGCTGGCTGGCATCGGCATCCTGCTGCTGTCCGCCGCCTGGACCGGGGTGCGCTTTTTCCGCCATGTCCGCTTTGCGATCCGGATCGGCGACGACCTGTACAGCAGCGACCGGATCGACACCGCTTTTGTCGCCGGCATCTTCCGGCCCAGGATCTACCTGCCGGCCGCCCTGGACGAAACGCAGCGCGATTTGGTGATCGAACACGAACGGGCGCACATCCGGCGGCAGGACCACCGGGTCAAGCCGCTGGCTTACCTGGTCCTGGCGCTGCACTGGTTCAATCCGCTGGTCTGGATCAGCTACAAGCTGATGACCCGGGATATGGAGCGCGCCTGCGACGCTCGCGTGGTGCGTGCGCTGGACCCGGACGGACGCAAGCAGTATGCGGCTACCTTGCTGCGCTTTGCCGCCGTCCGCAGCCGCCTGGCCAGTCCGCTGGCGTTTGGCGAAAACAGCGCCCGGTTACGCATCCGCCAGATCCTCGCGACGCATCGCCCCGCGGCCTGGCTGACCGCGTTGGCGCTTGTTGCGGCCGTTATCCTGGGCGGGTGCCTCCTGGCCAACCCGCCGGCGCAAGCTGCCGCTTCGCGCATCCCAGCCGGCATCCTCAAGACTTATCCCCAGGCCGATCTCAAGGAACCAGACCAGATCGAGCTGCAGATGGCCGGGCAGACGTTCCGCTTTGAGAAGGGCAGCGAAGACTTCGCTGCGCTCTATGAAGCCGTCCGGGAAAACTGGTGGATCCACCAGGCCAACGGCGGCAAGGTCATGCAGGACCCGGTCTACTATTTCCACACCTGGACGGAAGAAGACATCGGGGTTGAAACCAATTTGCTGACCTTCGGCTACGCTGAGCCGTTCACCTATGCCTGCCCCCGGCTCGGCGCCGGCGCCTACACCGTCACCGGCTATGTCTTCAAGATCCGGCCCGGCACCTCCGAATACGCCCTGGTCGTCGACGGCAGCTGCCTGGGCCAGACCGTGTTCCACTACGACATGCCGGACGCGCTGGCCGGCCTGGTGCCGTTTCCGGGCGACGACGCGCTGCGTGCGGTCATCTATACCGGAACCTACGGAACGGACCGCATCGAGGTGCGCCATGACAAGCAGGTCACGGACCCGGCCGGGATCGCGGCCATCCGTGCCAGCCTGGTCCAGATCCGCCTGGAATGCCCGGTTCAGGACCCGGCGGTGACGTCCGATCTGCCGTTGTCCCGTATAATCGACCTCGGCCGGGCAGGCGAGACGTTCAGCCTCTTTTCCCAGGGACACGACTACTTCTACCTATACGACCAGAACCAGGACGCCTATTACTACCTGGGCGAGTACTATAAGGAAAACCACTACGCCGGCTTCAGCACGGTCGTGTTCGAAGCGGCCGGCATCGGCGGGTAAGGCTTGCCAACCGGTCGCCATCCTGCGATGATAATCTCAGAACAAGCAGCAGACGCTGGTTCGCCGCGCCAGGAGGGGAGCAGGGTTTCGATGACGACCTTGTCAGCCGGAATATCGGCCATGACACCTGCTGGCCCGACCAGTATGATAGAGTTGCGATGCTTCGCGACGGGCCCGGAAAGCAGGATGAGATCATGAACAGCCGCGAACGCTTGCTGCGCACCCTCGCCTTTCAGCCGACAGACCGGATCCCGCTCGTCGAATGGCCGGTCCGCAAGGCCACCATGCGCGAATGGACCCGCCAGGGCTATCCGACAGATGTTTCCCAGCCGGTTTTTTTGAACCTGGACCCATTCTACTTGAATGTTCCGATCAACATGGGGCTCTATCCCGCCTTCGAGGAGAAAGTGCTATCCCAGGACAAGGACTACAAGATCTGGCAAGACCAGCTGGGTGCGATCCGCAAGGATTTCGCCCGGGAGGACAACCCTGGTTTCGTCACGCGCACCTGGCTTAAGTTTCCGGTCGAGGATCGGACCGGCTTTCTGGCCATCAAGCAGCGCTACGAAAGCGCAGCGGACGGACGATATCCAGAAAACTGGCCGGCGCGTGCGGCCATGCTCGACCTGGCGCCCGTCGCCAGCCACCTGAGCATCCCGTTCCTGTTCTGGACCGCACGCGATTGGATGGGATTCGAGAACCTTTGCCTGGCCTTTTACGATCAGCCGGAGCTGGTTGACGAGATGTTCTGGTTTTTGACTGATTTTTGCATCCAGACTCTGGCACGCGGGATCGGCCAGCTGCAGATCGACATGGTCGAGCTCAAAGAAGACATGGCCTTCAAGCTGGCCCCGATGATCTCCCCCGAGCTGTTCCGCCGCTTCATGCTGCCGCATTACGCGCGCCTGATCGCCTATCTCAAAGGGCATGGCGTCCGTTTTGTCTATGTGGATTGCGACGGATACCCCGGCGGGCTGATCCCGCTTTGGCTGGAAGCCGGCGTCGACGGCGTTTCGCCCTGCGAGATCGCCGCAGGCAACGACATGCTCCGCCTGGGCCAGGCCTATCCCGGCCTGGTCTTGTTTGGCGGCATCGACAAGCGCGTGCTGGCACAAAATGAGCAGGCCATCTACGACGAAGTTATGGGCAAGGTGCCTCAGCTGCTCGAGCGGGGCGGCTACGTGCCCCACATCGACCACGCCATTCCCTTCGATGTCCCGCTCAGACTGTACCTCTACTACCGTCGCCTGATCACAGCCATCGCCTACGGAGAACCGGTCCCGTCGCCCCGGAGCTGACCCGCAGCTTGAGTCGTTACCTGGTGATCCAACTGGAAAGCTGACGTGCCCGGGTGTATCATCGGGGCAGGAGGTGCACCATGCTGATACGCCGTTATACGCCCCGCGACGAGCCGGCCTTGTTCCGGCTGCTGACCGAAGCGGGGCCGGACTGGTTTGAATACGCCTTCGAGCCCGGCCGGACCCGCTACGTGCGGGCGCTAGGCCATTCCGTCACCTACCTGGCCCTCGAAGAGCCGGATGTAATCGGCTATGCCCGCTGCCGAGAGGACGATGGGTTCGGCATCTACGTCTGCGACCTGCTCGTGGCGATGCCGTATCGCGGCCGCCAGATCGGCCGCCTGCTGATGGAACAGGCCTGTGCCGACTACCCGGACCAGACCGTCTACGTGATGAGCGATGTTGACGGCTACTACGAGAAACTGGGCTACGAGCGGGCCGGCTCAATCTTCATCGTCCGGCCAAGACAACAAGAATTCTAAAGCAGCTTGTCAAGAAAACAATTGCAGATCGGCCGCGGCAGCGTGAAGATGAAGATGACGGATCATCGGCCGGCAGACCAGGCGCGGCCGGCGGCCCGTGTATGAACCGGCAGCTGCGCCTGGTGTGATGGTACGGGAGGATTCCGGATGCGACAGATGGTAAAAAAACCATTGCTGACCCACAGCCACCTGCCTCTCTTTTTGCTGGCCGGGACCATGATCGGGTACGGCCTGGTCACGTTTGTCCTGAACCGCACCCTGAGCGATCGCGTGATGCGCGGGCTGATCAGCGTTTCAGCCTACCAGAACCAGCTGGCCCGCCTGGTCGCGACAGCCGGTCTGGCCGGCTCGATCCTGCTGCTGGGACTGGCTGTCTGGTGTGTCGTCCAGTCGCGCGGGATCAACAGGGCGGCCTTTATCCTGGTGGCGCTTGCGTCAGCAGGCCCCCTGATGGTCGCCCAGGCGTCCAGGCTGCTCTTCCAGGTCCTGGGCTTGCCGACGATGGGCGCCGGCAGTGTCCTTGCGGCGACCTTTGCGGCCCTGGTTTTCACGCTGCCGATGACCGTTGCCTTCATCTTGCTGGCCGCCAGCCGCAGCAACCCGCGCCCCGGCCGCTGGATCGCCCTGGTTTCGGCGCTGGTGACCCTGGCCGCCCTGGTCTATCCGCTGTACATCACCGTCCTGGCCCTGCTGATCACGCCGGGCGCGCCCGGCCTGGGTCCGAAAATGACGGCCAGCAGCTACCTGCTTTACCTGCGCTTTATTCTGCCCGGACTGGGCTTGCTGCTTCTGGCCCTAGTCAGCGTCAGGCAGAAGCGTACACAGCCTGAAGCCCCGTGACCAGCCAGGTCCCGGGCGTCAGCCAACTCGAGATTTTCATTCCTGTCATGGCGGCTGCTTGAGATACGCTTGCTTTGAGATGACAAATCCGGTCTTCATACCCGGGAGCGCACTGTGCTAAACTAAGACAGGGTGCCGGGCTTGTTCGGTTGTTCCGGCGGACCCTTCAGCGGCCGAGGCATGCTGCCAAACGCAGCAGGGGGACCGGGCTATGAAGCACATCATCCTCATCCATGGGGCGTCGGGTTCCGGAACGTCGACGCTTGGCCGGGCCATCTGCGCGGCCTTCGGATTTACGTTCATGGATACAGACGACTATTATTGGCTGCCGACAGAACCTCTGTACACGCAAAAACGGAACCGGGAAGAGCGGATCACCCGGATGCGACAAGACATTGCCCGGGCGGACCATGCCGTGATCGCGGGCTCGCTCGTCGATTGGGGCGATGAACTGGTCGGGCTCTTCACTCTGGCTGTCCGCCTGGAGACAGCCACCGCTATCCGCATCGAACGGCTGCGCCGGCGCGAGCGGGCCAAGTTCGGCAGCCGCATCGACCCGTCCGGCGACCGGTACCCGGATCACCTGGCGTTCATCCGCTGGGCAAGCGCCTACGATCAGGGCGGCCTGGACATGCGGAGCAAGGCCAAGCACGACGCCTGGCAGCAGCTGCTGCCCTGCGCACAGCTGCGATTGAACGGCGCTGACGATGCGCAGGCGAACGCCGCGCGCGTCGGCGAGGTGCTCAGGCGGCTCGATCCGTCGCTTGACATCAGGAACACGGGGCTTTGAGTCGCAGTGAAGATGCATTTCAGACAATCCATTTTTGGTATCCTGCTGACGGTCTTCCTGCTGGTCGTGCTGCCGATCTACCTGGCCGGATTCCTGGTCTATGACTGGGGGATCCGCCAGGTCAAGAGCGAGATCAGCCGTTCGATCGAGGCCAAGAACCGCTCGGCCATCGACGCCATGGACACCAGCCTGCGCGCGACGCGCAACCATTTGTCGAGCTTGCTCAACAACCGGGATGTCCGGCTGCTGGCGGTATCGGGCAGGAGCATGCCGGAAATCGAGCGGATCTTCCTGATCCGCCAGATCCAGGACCACCTGCGCCTGTTCATGGTCAGCAACCCGACGGCTGCCGGCATCGTGCTCCATGTGCCGGAAATCGGGCGGTCGATAGATGTCCTGGGCGGGGTCACGCTGCTTTCGGAATCGCAGTACCGGTCGCTCGATCAGGCGGCGACGGAGGCGGCAGGCCAGATTTGCCTGGCAGACGGCGCGATCACCCTGTTCCTGGCTTATCCGCAGCAGGTTGTGGCGCGCAGCCGCCCATCCACCTACATGCTGGAGATCACCTTTGCCCGCGAGGTCATGACCCGCAATCTGGCCATCATGGCAGATGACAGCAATCTGGCTTTGTTCAGCGAACGGTACGACATCCTGCTGGCCGCAACCGACCAGGACGAGGCGCCCGCCCGTTTCTTTCGTTCCGGCTACCTGGCCGCACCCGCCGCGGCGCGTCCGGCACACTTTTCCGGACAGATGACATTTGATGGTGAGGCCTACCTGGTGACGATCGACAGCCAGGCAGCCACGGACCTGATGCTGGTCGGCTACACCCCGCTGGGGCGCGTTTACCAGCCCCTGCAGCGCTACCAGCCGCTGTTCTGGGCGTTTACCGCCATCGTCGTCGTGCTGGCCGTCTTGTTTTTCATCCTGCTCTTCCGCCTGCTGCGCCAGCCGCTGCGCCAGTTTGCCGCCGCGTTCCGCCATGTGGAGCAAGGTCGTTTCGACTTGCAGCTGACGCATCAGCACCGCGACGAGTTTCACGATTTGTACACCGGCTTCAACGCCATGGTGGCCAAGCTGCATCTGCTGGTCGACCAGGTCTACCGGCAGACGATTTATGCCCAGCAGGCTGAACTGAAGCAGCTGCAGTCCCAGATCAGCCCCCATTTCCTCTACAACAGCTTTTTTGTCCTGCAGAACATGGCCGACAACGGCGAGACCGAGGCGTTGTCGACCTATGCCAACCAGATGGGCCGGTATTTCCAGTACATCACCCGCAATGACAAACCGGACGCGACCCTGGCAGAGGAAGTCGGCCATGCCCGCATCTATGCGACGCTGCAGACGCGCCGCTTTCGCAACCGCCTGACGCTTTGCTTCGACCCGCTGCCTGACGCGCTGGCCGCCTGCCCGGTGCCTCGGCTCGTGCTGCAGCCTATCCTGGAGAACGCTTTTGAGCACGGGCTGAAGAACAAGGTCGAGGACGGCTACCTGGCCGTTCAGTTTGCCCGGCAGGATCTTTGTTTGCAGATAACCGTCGCCGACAACGGCGACGGGCTGACCCCGGACGGGATTATGCAAATTGGCCGGCTGCTGGAGCAAAAAACAGAGCCAGTGGCCATGACCGGGCTGATCAACGTGCACCGGCGGCTGCAGCTGCGATTCGGCCCGGCCTTTGGCCTGTCCGTGCGTGCAACCCCCGGCGGCGGCCTGACCGTTCAAGTGCGCCTGCCCTGCCCGGAAGAAAGCAGGTGACGCCATGTACCGGATGCTGATCGTCGATGACGAGCCGGATGTGCTGGAGGCCTTGCAGGCTGTTTTTTCCGCCCATGAGGAATTGGAGCTGGACATCCTGACCGCTTCCTCCGCCCATGAAGCGCTGGCGATCCTGGACCGGGAGCGCCTGGACATCCTGCTCAGCGACATCTGCATGCCCGGGATGGACGGCCTGGAGCTGCAGCGGCGGGTGCGCGCCAACTGGCCGGGATGCCGGACCATTTTCCTGAGCGGGTACACCGAATTTACGTACATCTACCAGGCCGAGCAGCTTGAGGCAGTCAGCTACCTGCTCAAGACCGAGAGCCGGCAGCGGATCGTCGATACGGTCCGCCGGACCATCGCACAGCTGGACGAGGCCAACCGGGTGTCGCACCTGGAGCAGCTGGCGTCACGCGCCCAGGTCGATCGGCCCTATCTCCTGCGCACCCTCATGGAGGCGCTGATTTCCGACGGCAGACCGGAAGATCTGGCCCGGCTGATCCGAAAAATGCAGCCGGATTTCGATCCCGGCCGCCCGCTGCAGCTGGCCCTGGGCCGGATCAACGGCAGCGAAAGGCCGGACCACGAGCAGAAAGCCCGCTTCTTCCTGCTCCTTGAGGAGCTGGCCAAGCGTCACCTCGGCAGCCGCTTCCAGCTGCTGGTCGGCGAGGCCGAGCGCTGGACGATCCTTTTTTTGCTGCAAAGCAACCAGGCGGTGCCCGACGCGGCCCGGCAGGCGCGCCTGATGCGCGGCTCCTTTGAGGCGGTCCAGACCGTCCTGCTTGAACAGGCCGGCTGCTGCATGGCTGTGGCCATCGACACCGCAATGCATGAACTGGCGGCGGTCAGGCCGGCTTATGAGCGGCTCAGGGGCATCCTGGACGCGGAACTCGGCTACGGCGCCGGCATCCGGCTGATCGGGTCCGGCGAGCAGACCGCCGGTATCCTGGCCGACGAGGGTCAGGCTGTCGCCATGGTCCGCTCGATCATCGAGCAGCAGTATGACCGGACCTTGTCCTTGACGGGTCTGGCCGAGCAGGTCTACCTCAACCCGTCTTACTTGTCGCGGCTTTTCCGGCGCGAAACGGGCACCACCCTGATCCAGTACCTCAACCAGGTCCGCATGACGCATGCCTGCGGCCTGCTGGCGTCAAGCAACATGAAGATATCGGATATCGCCATCCGGACCGGCTACGAATCGCCGTCCTATTTCAACCAGGCGTTCAAGAAGCACACCGGCCTGTCGCCGATGGCGTACCGCCAGCAAAAGCGGGAAGCTATCGGCGAGACGGCGCCGGACAGCGAAGGGAAAACCGTCAAATAACCTAAACTGATGTCAAAAAATCGGCATTGTTGGCCGGCGCGTAAAAATCAATAATTAAGCTGTCCTGATAGGCCTGCCAGATGAAATGGAGGGATATGCCATGAAACGCGCACCCCGCAAAGCAACGTGCCTGGCCATCTGCCTGGTGCTGGTGACACTCCTTGCGGCCTGCAACCCGGCTGGCGGCACGACCGCCCCGCCGACACAGCCTTCCGGAACCGGGCGGGCCGCGTTCGACCACCTCACCCTGGTTTTGCCCGCTCCGTACGACCCGCCGATCACGGTCAAATCCGTTATTGCCGTGGACGCCACGGTCAAGTTCCATGAAGGGGAGACGATCTACGACAATGTCTGGACCCGGGCCTATGCCGATTTACTGGGCATCCAGATCGACTACACCTGGGTCGTCGACGCTTCGCAATACGAACAGAAGCTGAACGCGACGATCATGTCGGGCGAAACGCCCGACCTGTTCCATGTCAACGGCCAGCTGCTTAAACTTTTGCATGATTCGGACCTGATCGCCCCCCTGGACAGCGTGTACGCGGCAGAAGCCTCCGAGGCGACCCGGGACATCATGGCGCAGGACCCGATCGCGCTCAAGGCAGCTTCGATCGGCGGCCGCCTGATGGGCATCCCGATCACCGATGCCTCGATTGCGTCCGCGCCGCTGCTCTGGATCCGCCAGGACTGGATGGATAAAATGGACATCGCGCCGCCGGCCAGCATGGCCGATGTGCTGGACATCGCGGAACGGTTCACCGCCGAAGATCCGAACGGGTCAGGTGTTGCCGACACGATCGGCCTGGCGGTGACCAAGGACCTTTGGGGCGCGATCGCCGGCCTCCAGGGCTTTTTCAACGGCTATCACGCCTATCCCGGCATCTGGTTCGAAAAGGACGGCCAACTGCAGTACGGCTCGATTCAACCGGAAATGCGCGACGCGCTGCTGGCGCTGCAAAGCATGTATGCCAACGGCCAGATCGACCGAGAGTTTGGCGTCAAGGACATCAACAAGATCAGCGAGACCATCGCGACGAGCAAGTGCGGCATGGAGTACGGCGTCTGGTGGAATCCGTACCAGCCGCTGCAGCTCAGTCAGCAGAATCACCCGGATGCTTTCTGGACCGCCTTCCCGCTCCCGTCCGTCGACAGCCGGCCGGCCAGGAGCCAGTACCATACCGCCGTCGGCGCTTTCCTGGTTGCCAGCCAGTCGTTCGCCCACCCGGAAGCCCTGGTCCGCATGGTTAATTTCTGGACCGAGAACATCGTCCGCAGCGAGGACCAGGCGATCCGCGACACATTCCTGGGCACACTCGACGCGCCGGACATCGTGCTGTACAAGTACATCATAACCCAGATCTGGGAACCCAACTCGATGCTGCGCGGCGGGCGCATCCTGCGCGACGCCCTGGCCCGGCGCGACCCCAGCCGCCTGAATCTGGACGAGCACTGGCGCTACCAGATCATCCTGGCCTACTTCGACCAGGGCATCAAGGAAGCCTGGGTCGAGGTCGCGACCAACGGGGAGGGCGGCGCCGTATCCATCCTGGAGTGGATCGCCGAGGGCAACGGGATCATGAACCAGTTTTACGGTTCGCCGACCCCGGTCATGGGCGAGAAGATGGCGACCTTGCGCACCCTGGAAGACGAGATGGTCACCAAGGTGATCATGGGCGACCCGATCGAGCGCTTTGACCAGTTTGTTGCGGATTGGCGCCGGCTGGGCGGCGATGAGATCACGGCCGAAGTCAACGCCTGGAAACAGGCCAACCCCTGACGAGGCAAGCAAAAGTGCTGAAAGATAAAAAACTCAGACGCGAATTACCGCTCTACGCCATGCTGGCGCCGGCCGTCGTGCTGGTCCTGGTCTACGCCTACGGACCGATGCTCGGGATCGTGATCGCCTTCCAGCGCTTCCTGCCGGGCAAAGGCCTGTTCGGGTCCCCCTGGATCGGCCTGGACAATTTCCGTTTCATGTTCCAGATGCCCACGATCTGGCAGGTGGTCGGCAACACAATCTTGATCGCGGGCATGAAAATCGTCGCCGGCATCTTCGTGCCGGTGACCGTCGCCCTGATGCTCAACGATGTGGGCAGCCAGCCGTTCAAGCGGTCGATCCAGACGATCATCTACCTGCCCCATTTCCTCTCCTGGGTGATCCTGTCCGGTATCCTGATCGACATCCTCTCGCCGTCTGAAGGCATCGTCAACCAGTTGCTCGAGCTGCTCGGTTTCGAGACGGTCTTCTTTCTGGGCGACGACCGCGTCTTTCCTTTCACGCTGGTCGTGACGGATGTCTGGAAGTCATTCGGATTCGGCACCATCGTGTACCTGGCAGCTCTGACGGGGATCGACCCGGCCCTCTACGAAGCGGCCCTGGTCGACGGGGCCGGCCGCTGGCAGCAGACCCGCCACATCACGCTGCCGGGGATCTCCAGCACGATCATCCTGCTGACCACGCTCAGCCTGGGCAACATCCTCAACGCCGGTTTTGACCAGGTCTTCAACCTGTATAGCCCGCTGGTCTACCGGACCGGCGACATCATCGACACGCTGGTCTACCGGACCGGCCTGGTCAACAACCAGTACGGTGTCGCGACGGCGGTCGGCCTGCTCAAATCCCTGGTTGCCCTGCTGTTGATCGGCACATCCTACAAGCTGGCCCAGAAGGCGGCCAACTACACGATCTTTTAGGGAGTAAACGGCTTATGGCAAGCAAAATGCTGCGCCCGGCGCCATTATTCAACATCCTGAACCAGGTCCTGCTGGCCGTGCTGGCCATCGTGTGCGTCTTTCCCATCGTGCACGTCCTGGCCTTGTCGTTTTCCACCAGCACGGCGGCCGCCAGCGGCCGGGTCACCCTCTGGCCGGTTGAATTCACCTTGTCCTCCTACCGGTTTGTCACAGACACGCCGGCTTTCGGCCGTGCTTTCGGCATCTCCGTGCAGCGCGTGCTGCTGGGCATGCCGATCAACATGCTGCTCACCGTCCTGGTGGCCTACCCATTGGCCAAGGAGCGCCGCCAGTTCCGCGCCCGCACCTTTTTTGTCTGGTTTTTCCTGGTGACGATCTTGTTTTCCGGCGGCCTGATCCCCTGGTACATGGTGATCCGCCTGACCGGCCTGATCGACTCCGTCTGGGCCCTGATCCTGCCCGGCGCCGTGCCCATCTTCAACGTCATCCTGATGATCAATTTTTTCCGCAACGTGCCACCCGCACTGGAAGAGGCAGCCTACATGGACGGGGCCGGCCACGGGACGCTGCTGTGGCGCATCTACCTGCCGCTGTCGGTCCCGGTCATTGCCACCGTATCGCTGTTTGTTATCGTCGGCCACTGGAACGCCTGGTTTGACGGCCTGATCCTGATGAACAACCCCAGCCGGTACCCCCTGCAGAGCTACCTGCAAACCATCATCATCAACCCGGACCCCAAGATGCTGACCGAGCGCGACCTGGAAATCCTAAAGGTCATCAACAACCGCACCACCCGCGCGGCCCAGATCTTCATCGCCATGCTGCCGATCCTGGTCGCGTACCCGTTTTTGCAGCGTTATTTTACGACCGGCATCACGCTCGGTTCGGTGAAAGGATAGGAAACAAAATGGACATCCTGCTGCGAACAACCCGCCAAAACGACGTACCCCTGCTGGAGCTGTGGCGCCCGGATCTGCCGGAGCGCCGGCCGCTGGTGATCCTGCAGCACGGCTACCTGGGCCGCAAGGAGTTCATCCTGCCCCAGGCCTACCTGCTGGCGGTCAGCGGGTTCTTTGTCGTCGCGCCGGATGCCTGCCGGCACGGCGACCGCAGTGACGGAAAAACGCCCGCCTTGTTCCAGTCGGTCCGGGAGACCGCCCTGGGCCTCAACGACCTGCTTCAGGCCTACCGGGATGACATGCGCGCCGACTGCGTCCGGGCCGGCTTTGTCGGCTACTCGATGGGCGGTCTGGTCGGCTTCTATTACCTGGCTCAAGCCCAGGTGCTGTTCAAGGCCGTCTGTCCGGTCATCGCCACGCCGGACTTCGCGGCGGTGGCGGATGCGCCGCAGACCCGCCTCATGTTCGAGCAGGCCGGACTGGGCAGCGAGCAGGCCTTCGAAGCGCAGCGGGCCGAAGCCCGGCGCGACAATCCGGCGGCGCGACCGATCCGTCCGCTGCCGCTGCTGATCCAGGCCGGGGAGGCCGACCCGTTGATCCCGGCCGACAGCATCCGCCGCTTTGAAGAAAAAATGAAGCCCCAATACCAGAACCCGGAAAACTTGTCCGTCCTGATCTATCCCGGCCAGGGCCATGCGGACACCATCGAGATGAACCAGCAAATCGTGGCATTCCTGCGCCGGCACCTGCAGGGGGAGGGATGAGCATGGAGCTGTTTGCCTTACCCGGCCAGAGCAGAACGCGTTGGGCCAGCCCGGAAAATCCGCGCGGTTTGCCCGGCCGGGGCGGCAGGACGGCGTTAGGGCGCAAAGGCATGCCCTACTTTTTCGTGCGGCCCAACCGTCCCCTGACCCTGGCCGAGGTCTCCGGCCACAGCGGCATCATCCGCCGCATCTGGCTGACCTTTCACGACCTGTCGCCCTTGATGCTGCGCCAGCTGCGGCTGCAGTTTTTTTGGGATCATGCTTCCAGGGCGGCTGTCGACGTGCCGCTCGGCGATTTTTTCGGCATGAGCCTGGGCCGGATGGTGCCGTTTTCCGGCGCGCTGTTTTCCAGCCCGGAGGGCCGCAGCCTGGTCTGTACCGTGCCGATGCCCTTTCGCCAGGCGATGCGCGTGGTGCTGCATAACGACGGCGTCAGCACGGCCGCCATGTTCTATTACGACATCGACTACACCATCGACGACGAGCTGCCGGACGCGATCGGCTATTTTCACGCCTTCTACAACCAGGAAACACCGACCCGGCTGGGGCAGGACTACACCCTCCTGCCGCATGTCTCAGGCCGCGGCCGGTTCCTGGGCGCCTCCTTCGGCGTACGCATGGACCGGGAACGGTACGCCGATTCCTGGGGCGGCGAGGGCGAGATCAAATTCTACCTGGACGGGGACACGGAGCACCCGACGCTCTGCGGCACCGGCACCGAGGACTACTTCGGCACCGGCTGGTGCCAGGGCCGTTTCGACCAGCCATTCAGCGGCTGCCCGATCGCCGATACCGAGGCGATGCTGCTCGGTTTCTACCGCTACCACGTGCCGGATCCGGTCTATTTTCACCAGTCGATCCGCGTCACCATCCAGCAGATCGGCAGTTGGAATCCGGAGCTGCTGCGTTTTTTCCAAGAGCGTCAGGCGACAGTTTACCGGGCCGGGCTGGGCGCGCGCCGGCCGCCCGAGCCGATCGACCCCGCGGATCCGGGCCTGCCCGCTTTCGACCTGTTCGAACGCGCAGATGACTGGAACAGCTGCTGTTATTTTTATCTCGACCAGCCTGCTAGCGATCTGCCTCCGCCACCCGACCTGCGGACACGGGCCCTGGCCCTGCCCGGCTTTGACGAGAAGGAGCTGACCTTGGTGCAAAACGATTTTCCCCAGGTGCGTGTCGTGCGCCGCTACATCCCCGCTTTGGACGAGCTCGATCTGGGCCAGCTGCGGGAATTGGCCGCGGCTCTTAACGAAGTCGTGGGCTTTTTGAGCCTGCAGGAGCAAGCGCTCGGCGAAGAACCGGAGGCGCCGGCCCAAGCCGGGGACATCTCCGGATGAGCGCGCAGCTGCCCCTGGAGGCCTACCGCCCGGTCAGCAAGCTGACCGTGGACCGGCATCCCGTCACCCGGCCGCGCTTTCCGGTGATCGACGCCCATGGCCACTTTGCCGACCTGGTCCTGCCCCTGTATGCCGGCGGCCAAAGCTGGACGCCGCTGCAGGCGGAACAGGTTGCGGAACAGCTGCGCGGGCAGGGGATCCGGCATGTTGTCAACCTGGACGGGTTCTGGGACGGTTTCATGGGCCTTGACCTGGAACAGGTCTTTGCCAGCACGCGCCACGTCGATCCGTTTTTCATCCACTTTGTCTCGGTCGACACCACCCGGTTTGACCAGCCCGGCTTTGCCGACCAGGTCCGGCGCCACCTGGAACGGGCCCACCGGCTGGGTGCGCGCGGGATCAAGCTGTTCAAACATGTCAGCTTGATGGTCGAAAGTGCGCCTTATGTCTACCGGCCCGGCCGCGGCGTTTGCATCGACGACCCGCGCCTGGCGGTGATCTGGCAGACGGCCGCCGAGCTCAACTGGCCGGTTCTGGCTCACATAGGCGATCCGGAGGCCTTTTTCGATCCGGTCGACGCGCGAAACGAGCGCTACCTGGAACTCAAGCAGCACCCGGACTGGGCGTACCACGGCAGCGGCACCTACTCCTTTGCCGAGCTGATGCAAGCCCAGGTCAACCTGCTGGCGGCCAACCCGAAAACGACCTTTATCATCCCCCATGTCGGTTCCAACGCGGAGAACCTGGGTTTTGTGGGCGACTGCCTGCGCCGCTTCCCCAACCTCTATGTCGACCTGGCCGCCCGCATCGACGAGCTGGGCCGCCAGTACCACACCACGCGGCGCTTTTTCCAGGCCTTCGCCGACCGGATTTTGTTCGGCACGGATGTCTACTCGGCGACCATCGCCTGGACGTACCCGCCGTATTTCACGTTTCTTGAGACCTGCGACGATGCGATCCCCGCCAGCCGCTGGACGATGACCGGGCAGAACCTGCCCGATGATATCCTCAGGAAGATCTATTGGAACAACGCCGCGGCGATTTTGGGACTGCCGCCATGCTGAGCTATACGCCGGAGCACTGCGAAACGGCCTTCCTGCTGGGCGGGATCGGCACCGGCTCCGTCTCGCTGGGCGCGCGCGGCGAACTGCGCGACTGGGAACTGTTCAACCGGCCGGGCAAGGGCATCTCGCTGCCCTGCACCTTTTTCTGCCTGCGGCTGGCCGGGCCGGGGCAGAGCCCGCTTGTCCGCCTGCTCGAAGCGCGCATCCGTCCGCCCTACAGCGGACCCAACGGCTGGCGGACAGGCATCAATGAGTTTCCCGGCGAAATGGGCGGTGTTCCGCGCTTCGCGGATTCACACCTGACCGTCAACTGGCCGTTTGCCGAACTGGACTTGCTGGATGACGCGCTGCCTGTCGCGGTCAGCCTCGAGGCTTTCAGCCCGTTCGTGCCGCTGGACAGCCAGCTGTCGGCCACCCCCTGTGCCATTTTCAGCTACACGGTGCGCAACACCGGCGATCAGCCGCTGCAGGTCAGCCTGGCCGCGACGCTGCTGAACGCGGTCGGCTTTGACGGCGCGACGGTATCCGCCGACGCGTTTGCCGGCAACCGGTCCGTCGCGCGTGAAGAGCCGGGCCTGAGCGGCCTTTTTTTCGACAAACCGGGCCAGTCCGACCAGGCGCTGACCTATGGCAGCCTGGCCCTCATGACAGACCAGCCCGCAACCTTCAAGCCGGAATGGGTCAGGGGGGCGTGGTGGGACGGCGTCCAGGAATTCTGGGACGACTTCAGTGCCGACGGCCGTCTGGAGGCCGCGCGCAGCCGGGGCATCGGCAGTACCATGCAGGCGCCGGACTTGACGATCGGGTCTCTGTCGCTCAGCCGCGACCTCGAGCCCGGCCAGGCCGGGACGTTCCGGATTGTGCTGGCCTGGCACGTTCCCAACCGGCTGCGCGGCTGGTGGCCGACAGGAGCCGAACAGCCGGTCGTGCGCAACGAATATGCCAACCGTTTTCAGTCAGCCTGGGACGCCGGCCGCTCGGTTCTGGCTGACTATGCGGCGATCTGGCAGCGCTGTGACCGGGTGCGGCAGGCGCTGCGCAGCCTGACCATGCCGCCGGACCTGCTGCAGGCAGCCCTGCGCAACCTGACGGTGCTGCGCAGCCAGACGTGCTTTCGCCTGGACAATGGAACCTTTATGGGCTGGGAAGGCTGTCTGGACCACCAGGGCAGCTGCCACGGCACCTGCACCCATGTCTACAACTACGCCCAGGCGGCGGCCTGGCTGTTCCCGGACCTCGAGCGGTCGTGCCGCGACATCGAGTTTCTCCAGGAGACGGATGCGTCCGGTGCGATGGCCTTCCGCAGCCAGACGCCCTTTGGCTGGCCGCGCAGTGAGGCCGAACCGGCCATCGACGGGCAGTTCGGCACCCTGGTCCGCCTGGCGCGCGACTGGCGGTTGAGCGGTGACGACGACTGGCTGCGCAGGGTCTGGCCGCAGGCCCGCAAGGCGCTGGATTTCGGCCTTGAACGCTGGGATCCGGATGGCGACGGACTGGCTGAGGCGCGACAGCACAATACCTTTGACATCGAATTCTACGGGGCCAACCCGCTGGGGACCTCGATGCTGCTGGCTGCCCTGGCTGCCGGCATCGCGATGGCCCGCCACCTCGGCGACCAGGCTGCCGCCGTACGCTGGCAGGAACGTCTGGCAGAGGGCAAGCGGCAGATGGAGCAAACGCTGTTCAACGGCCGCTTTTATGTCCAGTTGCCGGCTGACCGGCCGGACTATCGCTACCAGCCTGGCCGGGGCTGTTTGTCGGACCAGCTGACCGGCCAGTTCCTGGCAGATTGCGCCGGCCTGGGCGACTTGCTCGATCCGGCGCAGCTGCAATCTGCCCTGGAATCGATCGTCCGGTCTAATTTCCGCCAAACCATGGCCGATGAGATTGCCCTGCACCGCACCTATGCCCTCAACGACGAGCAAGCCCTGCTGCTTTGCACCTGGCCCGACGGCGACCGGCCGGAGATGCCCATGCCCTATGCGGACGAGTCCTGGACCGGGGTGACCTATGCGGTCGCCGCCCAGCTGCTGCGCCGCGGGCAGGTTGACCTGGCCCGGATGCTGGTCGCAGCCATCAACCGCCAGCATGACGGCATCCGCCGCAACCCGTTCAACGAAGCGGAATGCGGTCATCACTATGCCCGCGCGATGGCCAGCTGGGCCCTGGTTCCAGCCTGGACCGGTGCCGAAGTCGACCTGCCCAATCGGCGTGTCGTGTTTCATCCGGTTTTCCAGCAGGACGGCCGGGCCTTTTTCAGCTGCGGCCTGGCCTGGGGCCTGCTTTGCCGCGACCAGGGCCGCTGGACGCTGCACCTGCTGGAGGGCCGTCTGGACAACATCCAGGTGAGCTGTGATGGCCGGCCGATCGAGGTCGTGTACGGGTGGCCCCCGGGCATTTCGCCCTGAAAAAGAAATTTCTTCTCCTCACATGTAAACATATGCCGGTTTGTTTCGTATTATAGACAGAGGATGGTAAAACACCATGAACAAACCGGACAATCCAGATGATGCCTTGCAGCGCCTGGTCGGCGACTATGCCGACATGCTGTTTCGCATTGCCCTGGTTCATCTGAAGAACTGGCACGACGCCGAAGATGTCGTCCAGCGCGTCTTTATCGAGCTGTACGAGACCTGGCCTGAATTTTCGTCTGACGAACACCGCAAGGCCTGGCTGATCCGCGTGACGATCCACCGCTGCAAGGACTGCCTGAAATCTGCCTGGAAGCAGCGCGTCGTGCCGCTGAACGAAGATGTCCTGGGGATCGACTTTGAGCTATCGGATATCACCCGGGCGGTCCTGAAGCTGCCGGTAAATGACCGGCTGGTCATCTTGCTGCATGCGTATATGGGCTACACCATCCGGGAAATCGCCGACATAACCGGGCATAAGCCACCGGCTGTCGCGACCCGGCTGCACCGGGCCCGCAAGAAGCTCAAGCTGGATATCGGTTGATCCGTGACGGGAGGCAAGCAAGATGGAACGTGACATGCTGAAATGCGATCTAGAGCGCGTCCGCCTCGGTGACGAGGCCAAACGCCGCATCGTCGAAACGGTTTTAGGTCGGGAGGAGGTCCGCGAAGCCAAACGGCCGCGTTACATCCTGCGGCCGGCCGCGGCAGCCGGCTTGCTGGCCATCCTGCTGGTCGGGGTCGTCCTGCTGTTTCTGCTGCCCGGCCTGCGGGACCGGTCTGAACGGGCAGGCGGGACGGATGATTTTTTTGCCGGCCGCTATTTTGCCCTGATCGAGCTTGACGGGTCGGCATATGTTTATCGGGGGGACGGGACCTTGCACCGCTTCGACGGCACCGGAGCGCTGCGGGAGATCGGGCGGCTCAAAACCGGACAGCTGTTAAGCGATGGACTGGATCTCTTTTTCGCGCGAGGCCGCGAGGCTTACCAGATCGCACCCGACCTGACGGGAAAGACGCGCCTGCTGCGCGAGACGGATGCGATCGAGCTCGATTACGTCACGGACGAGTTTATTCTCTACCACTTCGGCAACCACGACCGCTACACCTTGTTTGCGCGCAAGACCGGCGCAAAAAAAACGCTTTTTACTGAAACGGAAGCGAAGAATTATATGTTCCAGGATGGCGCCGGCGATGTTGCCGTCTTTGTGCACGCCGCTGCGGGCGGCGAAGAGCGGCTGGTCGCGGTCAGGCTGTCTGACGGGCAGGAGACGGCGCTTGCCGCAGGTTCCATTCGCGGCCGTGCGGTGATTTCAGACGGGAAGGCTTTTTTTACCCGGACCGGCGAACCGGTGGATCGGACCTATGACCGGGCCCGCGAGCTTTGGTCCGTTGGACTCGACGGCGAGGGCTTGCGTCAAGTTGACGTGTCGGCCATCCCGTATGACTCGATCCGGGCGATCGCCGCAACCGGGACTGAGCTGGTCATCGCGGCGGAGGAAAATGTGCTGAGCCACCAGGGGAGAATAGTCCGATTCGATCCCGAGGACGGATCCTTTACCCTTTTGCAGGAGCGGGTTGGCCTGATCGATCGCCTGTTCGCCACCGAGCACTATTACAGCTATTATGACCTGGGCATCGGCGACGTGGCCGGCAAGGCGTTTGTCGGGCCGGTTCGCGACTGACGCGTTACGGGTCGGCTTGGCTTGCCAGGCTGTTCAGGTGTATGCTTAAGGCGCTGGCCAAACGGCTGCAGGAGGTTCCCGATGACGACGAAAAAGCCACACATCATCATCTTCAACCCGGACCAGTTCCGCGGCGATGCACTGGCTCACCTGGGCTGCGCGGCGGCTGTCACGCCCAACCTGGACCGGACCTGCCAGACCGACGGTGTGTCGTTCGCCCAGGCGTACTGCCAGAACCCGGTCTGCACGCCGAGCCGCTGCTCGTTCATGTCCGGCTGGTATCCGCATGTCCAGGGGCACCGCACCATGTACCACATGATGCAGGAGCACGAGCCGGTTCTGCTGCGCATCCTGAAAGAGCAGGGATACTTTGTCTGGTGGGGCGGGAAGAATGACCTGCTGCCCGGCGAGGACGGCTACGCGTCCGCCTGCGACGTCTACAACCGGACGCGCCGCCGTCTGACCGGTTTTAACCTGCATGCCGAGACCGCCTGGCGCGGCGCGCCTGACGGGGACAACTATTACTCGTTTTACGCCGGCCGGCTGGAACCTAAAGAGCCGGGGCCGTATATCGACGACGACTGGGCCCAGGTGCTCGACGCTGCCGACCTGATCCGCACTTACGACGGCGAGAAACCGCTGTGCATCTACCTGCCGCTGCTTTATCCCCATCCGCCGTATGGCGTCGAGGAACCCTATTACAGCCAAATTGACCGCGCCAGGATCAAGCCGCCGGTTAAGCCCTACGCGAACTGGCAGGACAAGCCGTCGCTGCTGCTGGGGCTCTGGGAGAGTCAGCGCCTGCAGAACTGGTCAGAAGACCGCTTCATCGAGCTGAAAGCCACCTATCTGGGCATGTGCGCCCGTATCGACGCCCAGTACGGCTTCCTGCTCGAGGCCCTGCGCGACAGCGGCCGTTACGATGACAGCGCTGTTTTCTTTTTCAGCGATCACGGCGATTTCACCGGCGACTACGGACTGGTCGAAAAAACGCAAAATACCTTTCAGGACTGCCTGACCCATGTTCCGCTGGTCATCAAGCCGCCCAGCTGGCTGCAGGCGCAAGCCGGTATTTCCCGTGCGCTGGTCGAACTGGTGGATTTTCCGGCGACGGTCGCCGAACTTGCCGGTATTCCCCTTCGCTACAGCCAGTTTGGCCGTTCGCTGGTTCCGCTTCTGACCGGAACGGAACAGGAACACCGCGACGCAGTCTTCTGCGAAGGCGGACGCCTGGTGGAGGAAAAACACTGCTCGGAGAGCCGTTCGCTCGAGATCGTCGGTCCGGACAGCCTGTATATGCCCCGGCTCCGCCAGCAGATCAAGCAGGGTCCGGAACACGGCAAGGCGATCATGCTGCGCACGAAGACACACAAGTACGTGTACCGCCTTTACGAGCAGGATGAGTTCTACGACCTGGTCAGCGACCCGGATGAAACGGTCAACCGGATCGGCGACCCTGACCATCAGGACTTGATCCGGGAGCTGCGCGACCGCCTGCTCCGGTTCTTCATGGAGACTGCCGACGTGGTGCCCTGGCAGCCGAACGAACGGAATTTCCCCAGGGAGCCATAGCGGTCAGATGCAGGAAAAGGCGCCGTCGATGACCAGGTTGCTGCCAGTCGTGAAGGTCGAGGCGTCGCTGGCAAAATACAGGACCGCGCCCTGCAATTCCTCGGGGTCCCCCATGCGTTTCAGCGGTGTGCGCGAGATCCAATAATCAAGCAGTGCCTGGTCCAGCCGGTAATTCAACTCGGTGCCCATGTACCCCGGGCTGATGCAATTCACCCGGATCTTGTGGGGTGCCCATTCGACCGCCAGGGACTTGGTCAAGTGGACGACCGCCGCTTTCGAGGCGTTGTACGATGCCTGTTTTTGCGGCTCGTTGACAATGGAGGCGGACATTGAGGCCGTGTTGATGATCGAGCCGCCCTGGCCCTGGGCGATCATGATCCGGCCGGCCTGCCGGGCCACCAGGAAGACGCCGTTCAGGTTGACGTTCATCACCTGCAGCCAGGATTCGTACGGGACGTTTTCCGCGGCCTCAAGGTTGCAGATGCCGGCGTTGTTGAAAACGACATGGATCCTGCCAAACGTTGACTGGGCCTGGACAAAGAGATTTTGCACGCTGTCCGGCTGCGTGACGTCCGTTACAACCGCCAGAACCTGGGCGCCGCGCTCGGCCAGCTCGCCGCGGGCCCGCTCCAGGTTCTTTGCGTGAATGTCTGCCAGCACCAGGTTGGCGCCAGCTTCGAACAGTCCATGCGCCACGCTAAGGCCGATCCCGCGGGCACCGCCGGTGATCACGGCTGTCTTGCCAGCCAGGCTGAGTCGATCCAGGATAGCCATCTTGATCTCCTTTTCTGCTGCTGCGTCCGATCTTGCCGGTTTCATTTTAGCACAGCGAGCCGGCAAACAAAAAAGCACCGGGTTGCGGTGCTTCTTCGGTCTGGCTGAAAACCGCTTAGGGCTGCATAGCGCCAAACAGAACCAGCCAGGCCAGGATGGACTTGGCGACCAGGCTCAGCACGATGTAGGTCCGTTCCCCATACAGGTAGTCTTTCCATTTGCCGACTTTCTTGTACTGCAGAACCATGTTGACCGGGAACGTGTTGAAGGCCACAAAGTACGTGATCACGATCGCCCAGACAAACCAGGGAACCTGGTCGTAGTTTCCGGTGCCCGTCATGTAGAGGATGATCGCCGCCCAGGGGGCCAGGCCTGCGATCGAGCCCCAGACGAACGGACCCCAGTCAAGTTTTCCGTCGGTCCGCTTGGCGTTGAGCTGCTCCATGACCAGACCAAACAGGTTCATCGCGGCGTTGACGACAAAGATCAACAGCAGCGAAGCGATGTCGTAGATGCCGAACAGTGTGGCGATCAGGACGATCATCACGGATGAGCTGAGCGCGTACTCAAACCAGCGGAACTTGTTGATGCCCTGCTGCAGATCCCGGTTGTAGATGGCGTTCAGCCGGGGCGGCAGCGAAATAAGGGCATGCGCGGCAGCTGAAATCAGCAAAAACAACGCGACGAAGATGCCGAAAGGCAGCTTGAACAGGTCGCGGGCGACTGTTTCCAGCGATTGGGTGGTCACATTATATGTAATGTAAAATTGCCTGATCTGAGGTGAGAACTCCGAGATTTTCTGAATGACCGTGGTTGCGAGGATCAGCATCAGGACGCCTTGGACGAGATGCAGGGCGCCCATAATCAGATTGAACTTTCTTAGTTTTAATAGCTTTGTTTCCATTGATCATCCCTCCCTTAAAATCATCATGACAGGAGTCAGGCCCCTTGTTTGTGACAGAGTCACCGCTGTTGGCGGAAAGGCATAAGGCGGGCGGGACACAAAAAAGCCCTGCTCCGGTTAATCGGAATAGGGATGTGGGGCTTGATCTCCTCATTGTTTCAGCCCTGGTACTGGCCCGGCTTAATCAGGTCGCCATTGCGGGCGCGGGCGGCCTTGATCCGCTCGATCGTGGCATCCCAGTAGGCGAAGATGTCTTTGGGCGTGCCGGGATCCATCTTGGCG
>JAAYJD010000183.1 GCA_012523135.1 Clostridiaceae bacterium | reverse complement strand
CTAGGGGATATAGCCATCACTCAGTGTCTTCATGAATGCAACCAGGGCTTCCTCTTCAAGTTCTCTCAATCCAAGGTTGCCCAACTCGTCCACATTCATCGTATCCGGATATTCGGGATCAGGCCATGGTTCCCCTTTCCATTCTGCGCATTCAACATCACGCGTATTGTAGAAATGGACGATCTCCTCCAGAGACTTGAAGTACCCATTGTGTCCATAAGCCTTCACGTCTTTGATTGCAGGTTTGAGCGCCACATTTCGCAGCGTTGGCACCTTGAATTTGCCCATCTCGGGTTCATATATGTCTGCATCATAGCCAGCGTTTATTAAGAAGCCGCCCAGTCCAGGATCAATCCAGCCGGGATGGCTGATGACATATGGATTTTCCATGTTAGTCGGAATACCCAGATTATCATAGGTGAAATCAGTGAAAAGAGGTGGTTCGCCCTGTGCTCCAGGCTCGCTGATATGGCAGGCCGAGCACATCGCTTTTCCCTCGAATAGCTTAAGACCTTTCTTCTCAAGACCGGTGAGTTTTGCCTGTCCTTTCAGATAATAGTCATACTTAGACGTATATGGGTTTACTTCTGCGCTTCGTTCATACTCGGCAATGGCAAGACCAATGAAATCATAGGCTTCATCGGAATCATCGAGTGAGCCTTCACCCCATACAGCCTCAAACAGATCAACATAGTCTGACGCGCGAACTTTGGCCACAACAGCAGCCGCGTTTGGCAAAGCCTGCTCCATCGGATTGAGGAACGGTCCCTGTGCCTGGTCAGCAAGCGGATCGCCAAGTTTTTCTCCAGTGGCGCGCCCATCCCAGAACATTCCGCCAATCCATAACTCTTCATCGGCATCAAAATGCAAAATGGGACTTCCCCCACCATAGGCTGCGGTCGGTGGTTTTCGATCACCGAATGCTCCCGACACAGAGCCCTCATAGACACTGCCATGAGTATTGATCTCCGAATCAGGGCCGACATAGCCGACTGCAGGCGCGTGGCAGGTCGCACACGACTGGTTTCCATTGAGCGACAGATTTTCATCGAAAAACAGAATTTTGCCCAATTGCTCCATAGATGATAGAGTCATTGAATCAGAACGGACTATAGCCGGACCAATTGGCAACATGATGACAACAGCTACGATGAGTGATGTCAGAAATTTCGTTTTCATAATTCACTTCTCCCCGTATAACTGACAAGGTTTTCAGAGCATACTCATTTGAATCGGTTAGCTGTTGCGGTGGCCTTTTTTCCAAGGTCATCAGAAAATAGATCGCCCATCACCCCCCTACCCAAAGAAAAGGCAGGTCATATAACCGGTTTCGCTATTAGCTCTTGTCTGGTCAATGCGTCAACTGAAAACCAGACGGTCTTTGCCTTTTTGAGGAAAGAAGTTATCAAGGTGCAAACTCATATAACTATTTCAATATAGCATGCTCCATAATGGCTGTCAATCGAACGCATACCCGAAGGTCGGATGGTTCGAAACATCCTTCCGCAACCAAACGAAAAACAGCTGCTTGGCTGCTTTAATCGTCTATGGTAGAACCAGAGCTTCCTATTAGATGTGCATCAGAGAAGCAACTGGACAACCCTTGCTGCAGTTAAAATTACAATCTATCGACTGTCTATACGATGTACACATCGTTCGGATATTCCCCCAGGTACCGGTCTCTTCTGTCAACAATGACCGTAACGACGTTTTTGCCTTTGCCGAGTCTTTCGGCAATTTTGCAGGCAACCGCCACGTTGGCACCTGAGGACATCCCGCAGTAAATCCCTTCTTCGGAACATAGCCTGTTTGCCATCGCGCGGGCTTCCTCTGTGGTGATCCGGAAAAAAAGGTCCGGATAACCCGCCTCGAGCATAACGTCGATGATCGATTTTTCTGTTGTCCACTTTACCAGCCCCATCGCCTTGGCCAAGCGGCGCATGATGTCCGAGTGGTGGAACTCGTTGCGGCCGCATTCGTCCTTGTCCAGCTGCATGTAGACCTCGCTGCCGTACGGCACGACGCCGTACGTGATTTGTGGCGTCAACCCCTTTTCCCGAAAGGCAAGGCAGGTGCCAAGCAGTGTCGCACCTGAGCCGACGGAACAGCCGAAAGCGTCTACTTTTCCATCGAGCTGGTCAAAAATCTCATTCCCGATCTCTTTCTGGCCGAGGTAATTGTACGGGTTGTAAATCTGGTCGAGCCATATCACGTCGTCATGATTACGCTCCAGTTCGCTCGAATGCATCTTACCGGCCACGATATAGGTCAGATCGTTATTTTCGTCTTTAAACGCCTCGGACTGCTCCGCTGACAAGTATTGTTCCGGCAAACTGGACTCGCAGACATCCGAACCGAAGGCGCTCGCAATTTTCAGCCTTGCGCTGTCGCCCCTGAGCATGGGACGGTAAACGGCAATCTTGGCCTTGATATCTTTGCAGGCACACACGAAAGACAAGGCCGGTGCCGTGTTGCCGGCAGACGAATCGCATACGGTTCCGCCGGAAGCCAGCTTTCTGCCGTTCCATGTATCGCCCCGCTCAGCCGCCTCGACCATGGCAAGCGCCATTCTGTCCTTGTAACTGCCGCTGGGATTCAGGTACTCCAGCTTGACGAACAGGTCCGCGCCAAGACCCCTGCCGATTTTGTTGAGTTTCAGCAGCGGCGTAGACCCGACAGCTTCCAGCATGCTGTTGATGAAGTTCATTTTTCACCGCCTTTTTGCAACCAGTCGATCGCAAATTGTGCCAGCAAGCGCGCTCCGTCGCCAAGGGGCTTTTCATCGATGTCAAATTTGGGGTGGTGATGCGGGTATATGGGGTCAGCTTCAGGTGCAGAGCCATGAAACCAATACAAACCCGGCCGATCCAGGCAATATTCCGAAAAATCATCCCCGACCGCACTTACGGCGGTGACGGGCTTGATTTTCGCATCTCCCACAACTTTTGCGGCAGAGCTTTTGAAGATTTCCAGCATTTGGGGATCAATGGGTGTGCTGTCCAGGCGAAATGGGAACGCCACATCGCATGTGCCGCGGAAGCTATCGGCCACAGACCGGAATATCTTTTCTGTCCGCTCTTCGTAAAAACGTTGCTCCGCAGGATCTTTGCTCCGGATTGTACCGGCAACGGCACAGGTGTCGGCGATGATATTGTTCTTGACCCCACCGTTGATCGTCCCAATGGATATCACCGCAGGGCTGTCGCATTTTCGCTCACGCGACATGACGGTCTGAAGCTGCGTTACGGCATGACACGCGATGAGGATGGCATCCACCGCCTCGTGCTGGCGCGAGGTATGACCGGCACGTCCATGGAAAACAGCATCGAGCCGCGTGACACAAAATCCGAAACGATCAGCGAAATAACCGATCTCGCCGCTGGAAATGCCATCGAACAGACTCCCTGTATGCTGTCCCGCGATCGCATCCACGTGGGGATCCTCAAGCACGCCGGCTGCGACCAGCTTCTTGGCGCCGATCCCGATTTCCTCGCCCGGCTGAAAAATGAGCTTGATCGAGCCGCAGAGCTGGCGGCGGTTTTCCACCAGCTGGCGGGCGGCACCCAACAGCATGGCCATGTGCGCGTCGTGTCCGCAGGCATGGGCATTGCCGTTGACGCTGGCGAATGGCAGGCCGGTTTCTTCAAAAACAGGCAGACCGTCGGTATCCGCGCGCAAGGCCAGACACATGCCTTCCTGCGCGCCTTGGATGACCGCGGATATCCCCGTGCCTCCGCCCAGGCCGGTTTTGATGTCCTCGATGCCGATGCCGCGAAGATTACGGATGATTATTTCTGCGGTTGCAGGATTATCCATCCCGAGCTCCGGGCATGTGTGAAATGCCCGGCGAAGCGCGATAATTTCTTTGTCCAACGGTAGCGCGGTGCGACTTTGGGAATACCCCATATCCCTGCCTCCATCCTGCTCGCAGATCTTGATTCCGACGGTCTTGCCGGTACTTAAGCCAGGTTGTTAGCGAAAGGCTTGAAGCCCGCGGGTGTCCGCAGCTTGTGAATCGGAAAGGCCGGTCAGGGTCCGGCCGGCCCAGTCTTGATTACGCCCACAGCGCGTCCATGGCCGCAAGCGTTTTTTCGACAAGCTCGGTTCCTCCATCCGGACCGACTAGGGTGCTGACGGGCAGCGAACCGTACCCCCCGCCTGCTACGGCGGTCGTGGTGGGGAGATACCCGCCCTTGGCGTTCGAGGAAAGTTGCACGATGAAGGCCTGATCGGCTTTGCAGCGCGCCTTCATCCGGAAGCTGTAATCCACATAGAGTTCGAACGGGTTGGTCGCAAAAACCGCCCGGCTGAGGCGGAAGATATAAACCGGGAACTGGAAGCGCCTCGTCTCGCTTTGAAGCTTCCAGCGGTTGATGTACCCGATGTCCACAAAGCAGCGGATCATCTCGGCTTCCGGAAGACTGCCAGGCTTCGTGTATTTTGCCTTGACGGCATCGATGCGCTGCCGGGCGGCAATCACATCCGCCTCTGCCACGCAGCGCAACGCAACATCCATGGTGAATACCGACGTCCGGAATAAAGGCCTGGTCTCGATCCGGTTGCGGGCTTTCTTATAGCCGCGGATAACTGCCTCGCTGATACGCTCGGCGATATCCTTGCAGGCCTCAAGCATATCGAAATTGCGGAGCACCTCGGTTTCCTGCGCATTCCAAATCTTTAGTTCCTCATTGTTTGTTTTGGACAAGCGGACGAGATCGAGCGGATTCTGGTCTCCGGCGGCTCCGCACAAAGGCCGGATAAAGATATTCCCCAGGATATCGCGGATGGCATTTCTCGTTTCAGCCCAATAGTCGGCGGACAGAAATGCATGCAGCTCATACACTTGTGACGGGCAAGGGATGCACACGGCTGCACCGGTTAGGTTCCCTTCGGTATCCCAGGTGTACAGCATGTCGGCAGAATGGTCGGAAGCGCCTTCGAATCCCAGGAAATCAGATTGCGCGCACGATCCGTACATCCTGGAGATGATTTTTCCGCCTTCAAAAAACTGGGGACGACGATTGAACGCGACGGCGGCATAGTCGTGGGCCAGCGAGACGCCGCCGGGAAGTCGGGCATCCCACGCGTCGGTGATCAGCGTCACCATTTTCTCAATAAACCATGCTTCAGCTTCCGCGTCCTTCAGTATGTTGTCAGGCTCGTTCAGTCTCGGACAGATGTCGCCGAGCACGCTTTTAAAAAAGACTTCGTAGGTGGTATTGGCCGTAAACATGGTTGCGTTATGGGTGTGCGTCGCATTGAACACGATTTTGGCTGGATCCAGCCCTTGGCAGTCCAATCGCTTGAAGATCCGTTCGAGGTGCATGATCGGTACGCTGGCCATATCGCACGAAACCATGACCATCTGCTCGTCGCCGTTCTCAAGGACCAGGCAGGTGGCGGTCAACGCATCGTGCACATAGGAGGAAATCCGGGAATACAGCTGGCCGATCACATATACCGGACGATCCGGGGTGATGTCGGTCTGAGCCCATCCGATATTGATTGGTCCGTTCATAGTATTTCCTCTGTGTATTTCCTCTGTATCTTGATGAAATATATCGCTGCATCTGGCTGTTGAGTCGATTATATTCTCACCGTTAATATATAACAAGCGAAAGATAACACTATATTAAGGAAAAAATCATGAAACTAAGCGATATAAAGGCATTTCTGGCTGTGGCCGAACATCTCACGATTTCCAAAGCGGCAGATGAACGGTTTAGCTCTCAGTCTACAGCCAGGCACCGGATTAAATCATGAAGACGAATTGGGTATCGAGCGGGTCTTAAGGCAAAAGGGACACCGGACGGTTGAATGGACGAAGAACGGCGCTGATTTTTACCGGACACCTGCCAGTGGGCGGGTTTATGGAAGCTTACCAGCGCGTTCAAGAACCGCCTCCCGCTTGAACGCCGGGGCGTACGACCGCTGTTCCCTCTTCGTCATCGTGACTTCAGTCATGAAAGGTTCAACCGATCTATGGAGAGGTCGTTTTTCAAGAAATGATCTTGACACTGGCGGCACTAGATAAATCGCTGGATGCCAGGTCATTATTGGCGATGACCTTGTACCAGTACGTGCCGGCTGCCAATCCCTTTTCCGTGAAGCTGGTATTCGTCACGGCGCCAAGGTTCTTGTAATAGCCGATTCCGTTGGATTCCGTGCAGCGCAGCACTTCATATACCGTTGCGCCGGAAACCGCCTCCCAGGTCACGGTCGCCTCGCCGGCCGCCGCCGAGGTCACGCGCACACCCGTGGGTGTCGGCGCTTTGGCAAGCAGTGTGTAGTTCGTCCCTGTCAGGTATGACGGCCCCGTCGCCAGCCGGTTCAGCGCGTTTCCGTTTATGTAGACTGACGCGTCAACCGACGTTACGCCGTTGGTCATTTCAATCGGATCGCTCATGCTGGTGCGTCCGCCCAGTGTATTGTTTGTCAGGCGGATATTGGTCGCGCTGGCATTGGAAAAGGTGATGCCGTTGTCTGCGCTGCCGATGATGGTGTTATGATCGAATACCACATTCTCCACCGTGTGAGTCGAGCCGATTCCCCAGCCCGATACATTGAACCCGGCCCGGCAGTACTGGATGGTGTTGTGATGGATATGCACGCCGTCCAGATGCCCGTTGTTCTCTGCCCCTACGATAATGCCGTTGCCGCAGCGCACGACACGGTTGTCGTAGACTTCGATATTGGTCTGGTAACGATCCCACGCGTCCAGGTAGATGCCGTTCATGTCCCATTCGCCCGCCAGAAGATCGTGGACATAATTGTCGTAGATCTTGCCGTCGGAGGATCCGCCCTTGGCGTCGATCCCTTCCTTCAAGCCATCGAAAACCTCGTTGCCATTGATTGTGAAGCCCTGGAT
>JAAYJD010000182.1 GCA_012523135.1 Clostridiaceae bacterium | reverse complement strand
TTTCAGGCAAAAGGACCGCATCCGGACATGCCTCTGAAAAGCCAGCGATGGCACCGAAGGAGCAAACTCTGACCGTCTTCCGGACAGGGATGAATCTCTCAGGTTAAGAAACAGGGGAAGATGGCACACTTTTTGCTGTCTTCCCTTTTCAAATGCGACAACCGCCCGTAGAGGCGAAGACCGGAGGGGACAAGATGAAACAAACACCGCTTTATGACAAGCACCTGGAGGCCGGAGGCAAGCTCATCGACTTTGGCGGCTGGGCGCTGCCGGTCCAGTACCAGGGCATTCTCGAGGAGCACGAAGCCGTCAGGACGCGTGCCGGCTTGTTCGACGTGTCGCACATGGGGGAACTGTGGCTCAGCGGCCCGGATACGCTGGCCAACCTGCAGCGGCTGGTTACCAACGACCTCGGCAAGGCCCGTGACGGCCAGGCCGTCTACTCCCCGATGTGCACACAGACAGGCGGCATCGTCGACGATCTGCTGCTCTACCGCCTGGCGGAACAGCACTGGCTGCTGGTCGTCAACGCGGCCAACACGGACAAGGACGAAGCCTGGATCCGTGAGCGGCTGACCGGACAGGTCATATTGGAAAACCGTTCGGCCCAGACCGCCCAGCTGGCCCTGCAGGGTCCGGCCGCCGAACGCATCCTGCAGCGTTTGACGTCGGTCGCGCTCGGTGAAATCCGCTTTTACCGCTTCCTGCCGGAGGTGATGGTCGCCGGTGTCCCTGCGCTGGTCTCCCGGACCGGCTACACCGGCGAAGACGGTTTCGAGTTGTATTTCGCGGCCGACCAGGCGGGCCTGCTTTGGGACCGGCTGCTCGAAGCCGGTCAGGCCGACGGCCTGGTGCCGGCGGGGCTGGGCGCCCGGGACACCCTGCGCTTCGAAGCCGCCTTGCCGCTGTATGGTCAGGAGCTTGGTCCGGACATCTCGCCCCTGGAGGCGGGGCTGGACCGCTTCGTCAAGCTGGAAAAAGACGCCTTCATCGGCCGCCAGGCGTTGCTCGGACAGCAGGAGCGCGGGGTCCCGCGCCGTCGGGTCGGCCTAACGATGGTCGGCCGCGGCATTGCGCGCAGCCATTTCCCGGTGGAGCATGCCGGCAAGCCGGTCGGTTTCGTGACCTCGGGAACCTTTGCCCCGACCGTCAAACAAAACCTGGCCATGGCGTTGCTCGACCGCGAGCTGGCCGACCCGGGCCAACCGGTCGACGTTATTATCCGGGGCAAGCCGGTAACCGCCCAGGTAACGGCTTTGCCGTTTTACAGCCGCAAGCGGAACGCCTGATCGCACGAAGCACATAAATAGATATACAGGGGGAAAAAACCATGGAAACACGACACGATCTGCTTTACACGAAAGACCACGAGTGGGTGCTGCTGGAGGGCAGCCGGGCAAAGATCGGCATTACCGACTACGCCCAGGATTCGCTGGGTGCCGTCGTCTTTGTCGAATTGCCGACGGTTGGCGACAGCCTTACGGCCGGTGACGTGCTGGGCGCCGTCGAGTCGGTCAAGGCCGCCTCCGAGGTCTACACGCCGCTGTCGGGTACGGTGACGGCCGTCAACGAGGCGTTGGAAGACGCGCCTGAGACGCTCAACGAGCAGCCCTACGAGCAATGGATCGCCGAACTGGAGCTGGCTGACCGCGCCGAACTCGGCCAGTTGCTGGACGAAGCGGCTTACCAGGACTTTTGCGCCGGGGAGGAGCATTAATGGCAGACTACATTCCCAATACCGCGCACCAGCAGCAAGAGATGCTGCAGGCGATCGGGCTGCGCAGCCTGGAGGACTTGTTTGCCGATATCCCGGAGGATGTCCGGGTGCAGGGCCCTCTCGATCTGCCGCCGCCGCTCAGCGAGATCGAGCTGTCGGCCCGGCTGCGCCAGCTGGCCTCTGAGAACGGCAGCCTGGACAAGCTGTGCTGTTTTCTGGGCGCCGGCGCCTACGACCATTACACGCCGGCCGTGGTCAAGAACCTCACGGCCCGGCAGGAGTTCTACACCGCGTACACCCCGTACCAGCCGGAGATCAGCCAGGGAACGCTGCAGGCCATCTTCGAGTTCCAGTCGATGATCTGTGCCCTAACCGGCATGGATCTGGCCAACGCGTCGCTCTACGACGGTTCCTCAGCCCTGGCCGAGGCCGCCCTGATGGCCTGCCAGGCGACGCGCCGGCGCCGCGTCCTGGTTGCCGGCAGCGTGCACCCGGACAGCCGGGCTGTCCTGGAAACGTATGCCCGTTTCAGCGAGACCCAATTGGCCTGGCTGCCCTGGGATCTCCAGCATGGCACGCTGGATCCGGACGCGCTGGCCCGCCAGCTGGACAACGAGACGGCGGCGGTCCTGGTGCAGAGCCCCAATTTCTTCGGCCTGATCGAGGATTTGGCGCCGCTGGCCGAGCTGGCGCACCAGTCCGGCGCGCTGTTTGTCGTCAGCAGCGATCCGATCGCGCTGGGGATCTTGCAGCCGCCAGGTGAAACCGGGGCGGATATCGTGGTCGGTGACGGCCAGGCCCTGGGCAACGGACTCAACTTCGGCGGCCCTTCGCTGGGATTTTTCGCGGCCCGCCAGGCCCTGCTGCGCCGCATGCCGGGCCGTATCGTCGGCGAGACGACCGACAGCCAGGGCCGACGCGGCTTTGTGCTGACGATCCAGACGCGCGAACAGCACATCCGGCGCGAAAAGGCGACCTCCAACATCTGCACCAACCAGGCTTTGAACGCCCTGACCGCAACCATCACCATGGCCGCGCTCGGTCCGTCCGGCCTGGCGCGCGCCGCCGAGCTCAGCACGCGCAAGGCGCATGAACTGCAAGCGCGCCTGCTCGAACTGCCTGGCTTTCGTGCGGCTTTTGACGGCCCGTTCTTCAAGGAATTTGCCGTCCGGTTCAGCGGCGATATCACGGCGCTGAACCAGTCGCTCTACCAGGCCGGCTTTATCGGCGGCCTGGCGCTGGCCGGGATCGTGCCCGGCCTGGATGACGGCTGGCTGCTGGCTGTCACCGAAAGCCGAACCGCCACGGATATCGACCGCTTTGTCAGCTTGATCCGACAATTTGTCCAGGAGGTACGGACCTGATGTACCAGTCAGAACCGCTTATTTTTGACCTTAGCCGCCCGGGGCGAACCAGCGGCCTGCTGCCGGAGATCCGCAAGGCGCAGCGCCCGCTGTCCGACCTGATCCCGCAGCATCTGCTGCGCAGCCGGCCGCCCTGCCTGCCGGAGGTCAGCGAGGTCGATGTGGTCCGCCATTACACGCGCTTGTCCCAGCTTAACTACGGGGTGGACGCCGGGTTTTATCCGCTCGGCTCCTGCACCATGAAATACAACCCCAAGATCAACGAAGAGCTGGCCCGTCTGCCGGGATTCGAGCGGATGCATCCGCTGCAGATGGCCGAATCGGCCCAGGGCAGTTTGACGATCATGGGGGAACTGGACCAGATGCTGTGCAGCATCACCGGCATGGACCGCTTTTCGCTCCAGCCGGCCGCCGGCGCCCAGGGCGAACTGGCCGGCCTGATGATGATCCGCGCCTACCACGAGAGCCGCGGCGACGGCGCGCGCCGCAAGATGATCGTGCCGGATTCCGCCCACGGCACCAATCCGGCTTCGGCGGCCATGGCAGGTTTCGATGTGGTCGAAGTCCGTTCGGACAGCCAGGGCGGCGTGGATGTTGCCGCGCTGCGCGGCCTGCTGGGCCCTGACACGGCCGGCCTGATGCTGACCAACCCCAACACGCTCGGCCTGTTCGACACCCAGATCTGCGTTATCGCCGACCTGGTCCACCAGGCCGGCGGCCTGCTCTACTACGATGGCGCCAATGCCAACGCCATCTTGGGCATCACCCGCCCCGGCGACATGGGATTCGATGTCGTGCACCTGAACCTGCACAAGACCTTCAGCACGCCGCACGGCGGCGGCGGGCCGGGCTCCGGGCCGGTGGGGGTCAAGCGACACCTCGAGCCGTTTCTGCCGGTGCCGCTGGTCAGCCGCTCCGGGCAGGGCTCATGGTTTTTAGAGACCGACCGGCCGCTGTCGATCGGGCGGGTCAAGGCTTTCCACGGTCATTTCGCCGTTCTGGTGCGGGCCTGGGCCTACATCCGGACCCATGGCGCCGAAGGCCTGCGCCATGTCGCCGAGAGTGCCGTGCTGAACGCCAATTACCTGCGCGTACGCTTGTCAGGGGCCTTCGATCTGCCCTATAAGCGCCTCTGCATGCATGAAGTCGTCTTTTCCGGCAGCCGCCAGAAGGCACGCGGCGTCTCGACCCTGGACATGGCCAAGCGCCTGCTTGACTACGGCTACCATCCGCCGACGATCTACTTTCCGCTGATCGTCAAGGAAGCTTTGATGATCGAGCCGACCGAGACGGAAGGCAAGGAGACGCTGGACGCGTTTGCCGACGCCTTGCTCCAGATCGACCAGGAGTCGCAAACCCAGCCCGACCTGGTCCGAGGCGCGCCGCACACGACGGCGCTGAACCGACTGGACGAGGTCAAGGCGGTCCGCCAGGCGGTGCTGCGCTGGCAGCCGGACAAACCGTGAACAGCTTTGACATCATCGGCCCGGTCATGGTCGGGCCATCCAGTTCCCATACCGCCGGAGCCGTGCGCATCGGCCTGATCGCCCGCGAGCTGGCGGCCGCGCCGCCGGAAAAGGCGCGCATCGGCCTGGCCGGTTCGTTTGCCAGCACCGGCCGGGGCCACGGCACAGACAAGGCGATCCTGGGCGGTCTTTTGGGTTTCAAGCCGGATGATACGCGGATCCGCCTGAGCGAGCAGCTAGCCCGGTCAGCCGGCCTTGATTATGCTTTCCATGCCGTCGAACTGCCGGGCGCCCACCCGAACACGGCGGTCATCGAGCTGTGGTGTGCGGGCGGGCGCAAGACGGTCGTCCGCGCCGCCTCGACGGGCGGCGGCCGCATCCTGGTTGAATCGATCAACGGCCTGGAGGTTTCCTTCCGGGGTGAATACACGACCCTGGTGATCCGCCACCGGGATGTGCCGGGCAGCGTCGCCGCGGTCACCCACCTGCTCTCTGAACAGCAGTTCAACATCGCCAGCATGCGGGTCTTCCGTTCCAGCCGCGGCGGACAGGCCGTCATGGTCATCGAGCTCGACCAGCCGGTCGGCCCGGTGCTGGTTCACAGCATCGGGGACCTGCCCGGGATCGGCAGCGCCGTCCTGATCCGGCCGGTCATTGATTGAGGGGGAAACGCTATGGATATCGCCCAGATCAGCTACCAGTCGGTGCAGGAACTGGTCGAAGCCGCTGAAAAGACCGGCGT
>JAAYJD010000181.1 GCA_012523135.1 Clostridiaceae bacterium | reverse complement strand
CTGGCTCAGGAGGGGATGACGATGCTGGTTGTGACCCATGAAATGGGCTTTGCCCGTGAAGTCGCCGATCGCGTGATCTACATGGACGAAGGCCAGATCGTCGAACAAGGTACGCCCGAGAACATCTTTGACCGGCCGCAGAACGAACGGACCCGCGCATTCCTGAGCCACATTCTCTAGACCAGACGTCCGCCCGCGAATCCCTGGTATTCATCCAGAAACCATTCGGCCACCTTGGTCATGTAACCGGCGATCTGATCGCCTTGGTAGGCCATCGAGACTTTCAGCGTGCCGAAGTAGTCGTCGGTGATGTACACCAGCAGATTCAGCTTGTGCGGCTCGACCCAGGCCGCCGAGGCCAGGCAGTCGTAGCCGCGGCTGATCGGGACGCCGATCTGTTTTCCGAAATAGCCGAGCTGGGGAAAAACGCCGGCCAGGCAGCGGCCCAGGCCCAGGCGCAGCGTCTTGTCGCCCTGTGCGTTGGTGTACGACCAGAGCACCGAGTCGCTGCTGAAACTGAGCCGGGTGCGGGTGATGCCCATGGGATTGTCGTCCAGGGCATACCAGCGCCCGTCGACCCGATCCGTCCACGCAGACCGGCTGTCACCGGACTGGGGCAGGACTTCGAGCGAGGCGACTTTCTGCCTCAGCTGCGCCAGGTCTTCCGGCTCTTCCGGCAGCGCTGCGGGGGACAGGTGCGCCAGCAGTTCCTCGCGCATCGCATCGTAGATGCCCTGGCCGGTTGACCCGGCTCCCTGGGTGTCGGCGATGCAGGTGAAGATGAAGTCCTGTTCCGGGAAACAGATGGCCAACTGGCTGCCCATGCCCCGGAACGAGAAGCCGTTTTCCTTTTCCCGCCAGATCTGGTAGCCGTAGCCGGCATTGCCGCCAATGCTGTTGTCGATCTGGCAGCCGGTTGCCTCGCGGACATAATCTGCGGGCAGCAGCTGCTGGTCGTCCCAGCGGCCGCCGTTCTGGCAGACCAGCGCCACCTTGGCCAGGTCACGCAGGGTGCACTGGACACCGGACCCGCCCCAGGATGAGCCTTCGGGCGTCTGGACGCACCAGGCGTCACGGCTGAACCCGATCGGGTCGAGCAGGCGCGGGCGCAGGTATTCGAGATAGGGGACGCGGCTGATGCGTTCGACAATCGTGTTGAGCACGACGGTCGCGGCGGTATCGTAGGCGAAAATGGTTCCGGCGGGATGGGAGGGCTGCTTGTTGAAGAAGCACCAGGCCCAGTCCGGGTCGTGGCGCGTATAAGCGTTCTCCGAATGCGGCGTCGCCATCATGAGCAAGTCGCGGACCGTCGCCTCGGCCAGCCAGGGATGCAGGTCAGGCGGAACCTTGTCCGGGAAGAACGACGCGACCCGGTCCTCCAGGCGCAGGCGGCCTTCGCCGATCAACGAGCCGATGGCGAGCGAGACAAAGCTCTTGCTGACCGAGTACATGCGATGCAGCCGATCGGGCGTGAAGGGCGCCCAGTAACCCTCGGATGCCACATGATTATGGCGGACCAGCAAAAACCCGTGCAGGCAGATGCGGTTGCGGTCGATGCGCTCGAGAAACCGCCGGACGGCAGCAGAGGGCAGGCCGACGCTTTCGGGTGAAGATGCAGGCTGGAACATGGCAATAAACCTCCGAGATGTGCGGCCGTCAGGCCGTGGTGCGCAACCAGACAAAGACCATCGCGCCGGCGATGACCAGGTCGGCGATCAGCTCGCCGATCAGGACGTTCTGGCTGACGGGACGGTTGCGCCACAGGACAAATGCGGACAGGAGCAGCAGGTAGGCGCCGCAGGCGAGCAGGGCGGTGGTTCGGATGTCGGGCTGCAAAGGAAAGGCCAGCACCAGCGCGATGTAGATGGCGATAGCCGGCAGTGTCAGCAGGTTTCGTGTTTTCTGCGTCATACGGACCTCTCATGCCGGCCGTTTCGCGCGGCACCCTCCTTTATCATCGTCCACTTAGGTCGTTGCGTCAAGCGACCGGGCGGGGTCAGTCAAGTCAAAAAAACTGCAGGCTGATCGAGATGATCGCCACGTTGACCAGGCCGTGCAGCAACCAGGCGGCGGAGACGTTCCGGCTGCGGCGCACCAGCAAACCGAGCAACAAGCCGCTGATGAACAAACCGCCCAGGCACAGCGCCAGGATGGCCGGGCTGAACCAGCTCTGGAAGATCGCCAGGTGGTAGAGCGCAAACAGCCCTGCCTGAAAGATGAGGGCCAGCCGGGGCTTCCCGGCATCTTCCAGTTCCAAACCGGCAAATCCGCGGAAAAAGAACTCTTCGGCCAGGGCATTGACCAAGGGGATGTAGACGAGTGTCGGCCAGAGCCGCTCCCGCGTCATGTGGGTCCTGGCCTGGATTTCATGGATGACCGATTCGACGCCAAACAGGCGGCAGAGCGGCCCGGCCAGCAGGTTGACCCCGACAATGAGGACGATCCCGATGGCTGCCGCCAGGCCGAGACGCGGCAGCTGGCGGCGGGTCGGCAAAACCCGCGCCAGGAGTTCTTGCCAGGAACAGCGGCGAACCGCCAGCGCGTAGACGACCGGCAGGCCCAGAAACAGCAACAGCTTGACGGCGGACTTGGTGTTGTAGTTCAAACACCAGACCTTGGCGGCCAGGTAATACACGATCACGGCGATGAGACTGGCTGCGAGGATCCACGCGGTCTTTTTGTGTGTCGGTTCCATAGATGTCCTTTCGTTTGCCGGCCAGGCGTTTCAGGGCAGATTGGCGATGCAGGGCGCCAGCAGGATGGCGATCGCGGCCAGTTCGGCGGCGTCAGTCTCGTCAAAGCGGGCCGGCAGGGGGCTGTCGCAATCGAGGATGCCCAGAACAGAGCCATCGTCAGCAAACACCGGTACAGCCAGTTCGGACGCTGAGGCGCAGTCGCAGGCGATATGACCGGCGAAGGCGTGCACATCGCGGACGATCTGGGTGCTTCGCTGCTGCCAGGCCGCGCCGCAAACCCCTTGGGCGTAGGGGATTTCCATGACGGCCGGCTTACCCTGGAACGGGCCCAGCACGAGCCGGTCCGCCCGGACGAGGTAAAACCCGATCCAGTTGCAGTCGCCCAGGGCATCGGCCAGGACCGCGGACGCGTTAGCCAGTGCGGCAACCGCTGTCGGTGCGTCGGCCAGGTAAAAGGCGAGCTGTTCGCGCAGCAGCTGGTAAAAGGATGACTTGTCCTTGGGGTAGGCGGCAGGCGTATAAGCCACGTGGCGTTCCACCTTTCGGCACCGGCCGACGCAAATCGGGCCGTGCTTGTCTGTTTTTCTCTTACTATAGCCATTTGCCTGATTGATTTCAATGTCAACAGGCTGGTCGGGCTGCGATTCAAGTCAGTGTGATGTTATAGCCGGCTTTAATCGCCAGGAGGCACCGGCACGATCCATTGAGACAGGGTCAGCATTTGTCTGTCGCAGAGGCAGGTGACCGGACGGTTCGTCAGCAGCCGTCCGGTTTTATCCTGGCAGCAAGAAGACGCGCATTCGTCACGGCTGCGCCAGCCCAGGGCAGGCCAACCGTGACACCGCAGATGGCTTGCATGCCCTGGCGGACATGCAGGTCCAGTCGCGTCCCTGGTTTGTCGATCTGCTGCCGGTGCACCAGGCGTCATTTGGCCCAGGCGTCATACGCCTGAACATATTTGGTGCACCCCTGTGATATCGTATATAATAGAATTGGTGAATCGACTGATCGGGGTGACCGGATTGGTCACATGCTAATGGTG
>JAAYJD010000180.1 GCA_012523135.1 Clostridiaceae bacterium | reverse complement strand
TCTCACGCGGTTGCCGGTCAGGGCAATGTCGCCCTGGGCGGCCCATGGTTTCCTTACTGGGACTCCCTTATTTTTTCCACTTATCTGGCAAGCATCTGACCGGTGTGCGCATGGATCATCCACCTGGCTGCCACGGCGATCTGCACCAAGAGGAGCCAGGCCGGCCTCCTGTTCGCGGGCATGCTGCTTTTGTCGGCCGGTGCCAGCGCTGAAAGCCTGATTTATTTGCGGGTGATCGTTTATCCGTATGTGCTCTCACTAACTTTGGTTGGCTTCAGCCTGCTGAATGCCGTCCTGCTGGCCAGGCGTTATGCGGACGCTTTTCATCGGGCAGAAAAACTGTCACACGACCTGAAAGAATCGTCCGATAAGCTGAACTGCACCGAAACAGCCTTTATGAACGCGCAGATGAAGCCTCATTTTCTGTTTCGTGTCTTAACCATCATCACCGAAAAGTGCGAGACGGATCCCGGGAAAGCAAGTCAGATGATCCTGTCCCTGGCCAAGCACCTGCGCAAACCCCGAGCTTACGGCAACATCAGCGGATTGGAGACGCGCGACAGGGATCTGGACCATGTTCGCGCCTATACCGCCATCGGGCAAAACCGGTTTGCCGGCATCGAAGGCATCATCGATGGGGCCGGTCCGTTGCCGCCAATCTCGCTGCAGCCGCTGGTTGAGAACGCCATCCGGCATGGTCTTCGACCCCGGCGCAAAGGCGGGCGTGTTGTCGTGTCGCTGACATACGATCAGGATCAGGTGTTGTTCCGGGTCGAAGACAACGGTGTCGGTATGCCCGGCGACGTGCTGACCCAACGGACACGTCTGCCGCAAGGCAGCGGCGATTTCGAGGTGTACAACATCCACACACGTCTGACCCGTCTGTATAGCCAGGGCGTGTCGGTTGAAAAGCGAACGGGGAGTCGGCACAAGCATCAGCTTCCGGGTTCCCCTGAAAGGATGCTGATATGCTTCACGTGATTGCGGTCGACGATGAACAGGCGGCGCTGAAGTGGTTTTCACGGATCGCCGCCAAGCACACCAATCTGGAGGTTGGCGGCCTGTTCCGTTGTGCGGGAAAAGCCATGGCGTATGTGCACGAGCATGCGGTGGACGTGGCGTTTCTCGATATCGAAATGCCGGAGATGAAAGGCCTTGACCTGGCCAGGGAATTGCAGGCGATCAATCCGGAGATCAAGATTGTTTTTATCACCGGACACAGTCAATATGCCTTGAACGCATTTCGTGTCCGGGCGATCGGCTATCTGCTCAAGCCTCTGGATCCCGATGAGTTTGCCGGACAGGTCGACCACCTGGCCAGGTTGTCGCTTCCCCGTGCCTATGGACATGCCACAGAGCGGCTGCGTGTCACCTGCTTCGGCCAGTTCGCGGTCCGTCAAACGGGAAACGCCGCGGCGATCCGCTGGAAAACAAGCAAGGCCGAGGAATTGTTTGCCTTACTCGTCTACTACCAGGGAAGGGCCCGCACGCGGGATGTTTTGATCGAGCAGCTCTGGCCGCAGTTGGATCCAAACAAAGCGGCCAACTTGTTTCGGGTGACCTGCACCTACATCCGTTCAGCCCTGAATGATTTGGGTTTCGCCAACATCGTCGCACGCGAACTCGACGGCTACAAGGTGAATCCGGCGCTGCTCGACTGCGACCTATACCGGCTCAGGCAGGTCATGCGCTCGCACCCGAACGGCAGTCTGCGTGAGCTGGAAGCCGCGGCGGCACTGTATGGCGGCGCATACCTTGAGGGCAAAGCATACGACTGGGCAACAGGCGTCCAGACAGAACTTGAAGCGGGATTCAAGCACATGCAGCGCCACCTGGCCCGGCGCCACCTGGCCGACGGCAACGTATCCCGGGCATATCAGGCGCTGGAAAAAATCCTCACTGCCGATCCCGGCGACGAAGAGGCGATGCTGAGAATCATCGAGCTGCGGCTGAAAAACGGCGATTTTGGCGCCGCCAGAAAACTCTACACCACGTATCAGGCTTTGCTGGACAAGGAGTACGGTGAGTTGCCGCCGGTCCATTTGCGCAGCGTGTTTGCAGACCGGAGCGGCCAGGCGTAACGCCGTTTGATCAGCGCCACTGGACCAGGGCTTCGTTCAAAGCCTGCTCGACACGCTGCCTGGGCTTGCCGTAATAGACCAGGCCATGTCCGGGCAGCATCAGGTCCGAATCCAGGCGCGCGAAGCGCTTCAGGGACGCCAGATAGACGGTCTTGTCAAAATCGATCGACCCGCTCCAGCCGAAGTGGCCGTCGAGCAAGGTGCCGATGATGTCCCCGCTTACCACGACGGTCTTGCCGTCCCACTGGAACCGGTAGGCGGTGCAGCCCATCGTGTGACCCGGCAGGTGCAGCGTTTCGATCCGGATGCCGCAGCACGCGGCGATGTCGCCGTCACGCAACCTGGTATCGACCTGGCACGGGTGAAACGTCTTGTGATACAGGTACCCGCAGCAGCGTTCGTCGCCGGACGCGATCGCATCGGCCGTCTGCTCATGGGCGAACAGGCGGACCCCCATTTCAGCAAGCCGGTAAGCGCCGCCGGCATGGTCGAGGTGGGCGTGCGTGATGCAGCAGGCCTTGATGTCCCGGGGTCGGAGCCCCCAGATGGCCATGTTCGCAAAGGCCTGGTCCAGGGTATCGCCATTGCCGCAGTCAAACAGGACCAGGCCCTGTTCTGTTGCCAGGACGTACAGGTTGCCGTCCTCGTAGCTGGCGAAGCCGCCCGCCCAGGTCAGACCGTTCAGGCTGCCGCCAACCTGGTAGAGACCGGGTAAAATCTGCATGGTTCATCCTTTCTGAGCCGGATTGACCAAACGAATCCGAATCACTCGTCAGTCTGTACCATCATTTTATGTAGGAAAGCGCTGAAAAGCAACGTGACCAGTCAGCGGTCGGATCCCGGTAACAGCAGCCGTTCCAGGGCCAGCGCGACGCCGGCGTCGGCAGCATCCGCCGTTACCTCGTCACAGATCGCCTTGATGCTTTCGGTCGCGTTGCCCATGGCGATGCTGATACCGGCTGCGCGCAGCATATCTTCATCGTTGGCGCTGTCCCCGATGGCGATGCTCTGCGAACGGGCTAGGCCCAGATAGTCCAGAACCCGGTGCATGCCGTCCGCCTTGCTGCGGCCTTTCATGGCGATCTCGGCGTAGGTGTCGTGCTGGAAAACCGTGAACGATGCGCTCAGCACCGCCAGGTCGTCTGGTGCCAGCTGGCCGATGATGGTCGCCTTGGTAATGCGCTCGCTCCGATAGGTGCCGGCTAAATCGCGAGGATCGTCCAGGACAAACGCATGGGGCATTTGTGCCGGCGCCGCCATGTTGACGTACAGCATTTTAGCCTCGCCTTCAAAGACATGCGCGTAGCCGCGCTGCCAGAGCAGCGCGGCGGTCTCTTCAAGCAGCGGTTGGGGGATCACCGTGCGGTAGAGGATTTCATCCGCAACCGTGATAAACGAGCCGATGCCGGCAACCAGGCCATCCAGGGGAAGCTCGTCCAGGACAAATGCCGGGATGCAGGCTCTGGCGCGGCCGGTGTTGAGAAAGACCGCGTGGCCCGAGCGGCGCACCGCCGCGATAACATCCTTGTTGCGCGACGGGATGCTGTTCCGGGCGATCAGGGTCCCGTCCAGGTCCAAAAAGACAGCGTAACGGCTTTTGATCATGTTTTTACAGGGCTCCTTTTGTGGCGTTGGCGCTTATTATAGCAGAACGCAGCGGTCTTTGGCTTGCCAGGCGCGGCCATTCGTGCTAAACAAAGGTATGCGGTATGCTGCGCTGCCAATCAGGCACCACACCGGAGGAGCGTTATGGGGCAAGCCAATCCGACACGAGAACAGCTTCTCGAACGCATTCACGAGCTTGAGCTGCTGAACCGC
>JAAYJD010000002.1 GCA_012523135.1 Clostridiaceae bacterium | reverse complement strand
TGACTAGAAAATTCATCCAGTATTCAACGGGTAACCCGCTGTGTATTCCGCTGCGGCTGAGCCGCGGTTCCGGCGGGTGCCGGATCTCTCCGCATATGGGTATGATCGTCGAAAAGATCGAGCTGCTGTTCACGGAGTGTTTATCGACGATGCCAATAAACCCATACTGCTGCCCACATGCTTTCTCCAGCATAATGTTTTCTGTTTACTCCCATATCCAGGAATGCTATCCACCGATACACCCATGACGACATGCGTGGTCAAATCAGCTTGGAGCAGCGTATCTTCATGCTGAACACGCGAAGCGGTTCACAATTGGGTTCAAAGCCGCCTTGTTTCAAGCCGTTCCCTTGTGTTGGTTTATAATGAGAGATGTGATGTCTGAACGCGCATCATGGATCAATCTGATTGGAGATCAAACATGCCATTTGGAAAACGTCACCAGGTTGAAACAAACTTGAAGCGCTATCTGCCAGTATTGGATCAGATCCGTCAGCTTGACGATCGGTCCGCTTCTGAAACGGACATCCAGGACCACATGGCTGCCCTCAGGGGTAAGGCGGCACAACTCATGCGAAACGGCAATGGTTCTGGCCAGGATGACCAGGTGCTGGCTATGCTGGTTCCGGAGACCTATGCGCTTGTTTCAGCGGCTGTGTTCCAGAAACTGGGCTGGACAACGCATGAGAACCAGTTGCTGGCGGCAATCGCCATGCAGCAGGGTCGGATTGCTGAACTCGATACCGGCGAAGGTAAAACCCTGGTCGCTGTTTATGTCGCCGCATTAAAGGCGCTGACAGGACAAAGCATCCATGTACTGACGTTCAACGATTACCTGGCCGTCCGCGACGCCCGCTGGATGGAACCCGTTTATCGGTGCTTAGGACTACAGGTCGCGGCCGTTCACCAGGAGATGGACCGCAACGAGAGACGTCAGGCTTATCAGGCAGACGTGACCTATGTAACGGCCAAGGAAGCCGGATTCGACTATCTGCGCAGCTTTCTGGCCACGTGCGAAGAAGAATCGGTGCAGCGTCCCTTCTACTGTGCTGTTGTCGATGAAGCCGATTCGATCCTTATCGATGAAGCGCGGATCCCATTGGTTTTGGCTGGGAACACAGATGAATCCACCATCATGGATCCGGCTTTGCTCAGACTGGTCAGAGCCATGCAGCCTGACAGGCATTTTAGCCTGGACGCATCTGCCGATCATGTCATGATCACTGAAGAGGGCGCCATCTGGCTTGAAAAAAAGCTTGGCCTGAAAAACCTGTACGAATCCGATGCGGCTCCCCACCTGTTCCAGATCCGCCAGATGCTGATCGCCCTGCACTTGCTGCATAGGGATGTTGATTATATTGTTCGCGATGGTCAGATCGAATTGGTCGACGAATTCACCGGCCGCGTAATCAAGAACCGTCAATGGCCGGATGGCCTGCATGAAGCAGTCGAGATCAAGGAAGGCCTATCCGCCCATACCCGCGGTTCGATCCTCAACCGCATCACGTTGCGCGACTTTTGTGGCTTGTATGCCTTTCTTTGCGGGATGACCGGTACAGCCGTATCGGCAGCACATGAATTCCAAATGTTTTACGATCTTGGCGTGACGCGCATCAAACCCAATCTGCCCTGCCGCCGTGTCGACCATCCGGACTTGATCTATCCTCGGCTTAGAGACAAAGAGCAAGCCATTCTGCGTGAAATCGAAAAGAGACACCGGGCGGGCCAACCGATCCTGATCGGCACGGCCAGTGTGGCCGAATCCGAACGGCTGGCCGGTATGGTCAGAGAATTGGGATTGGCCTGTGATGTGCTCAACGCCAAGCACGATGCTGTCGAAGCCGAGATCATTGCCCGGGCTGGCAGGGTGGGCGCCATCACCATTTCAACCAACATGGCCGGCCGCGGGGTCGACATCCGGCTTGAACAAAGAGACAGACCAGGTCTTCTCGTCATCGGCACAAACCGCCACCGCAGCATCCGCATTGACCGGCAGTTGCGCGGGCGCGCCGGGCGGCAGGGGGATCTCGGTGAAAGTCAATTCTTCTTGTCATTGCAGGACGACCTGGTCGAGCGCTACCAGATTCGCGATGTGTTGCCGCCCGCCTGGCAGGATTTGTCTCGCCTGGATGCATCGCCCTCCGAAAAAGGCGGTTCTGGCCCGATCGCGGATGTGCGGGTTCGCCAGGCCATGGATCATACCCAGCGGGTTGTGGAAGGACAATTATTCCAGCAGCGGCAAAACCTGATGCGCTATTCGGTGCTGGTTGAAGAACAACGAAAACGCATCTATAAGCTGCGCTTCGATCTTTTGACCGGTCACAGGCAATTAACGGTCTGGCAAGACAGCCGTGAACCACAGCATGTCGGCAAATACCAGCAGCTGGTCCGGGCAACGACACAGGAAACCGTCAACCAGGCACAGCAGCAGGCTGCCTGTATTCTTTTAAATCAGGGCTGGTCCGATTACCTGGCGTTCGTGGACCAGCTTTTAGATCATGTCTCGCTGCTGCAAAACGGTCCAAACGACCCGCTGACGACGTTTAACCGCCAGATTATCGATGCCTACACCCATTTGCTCGATACCCTCGAAGCCGATCTGCTGGATAAGCTGGATACGCTCACGGTACACGACGGGCGGATTGACCTGGATGCTGCCGGTTTAGCCCAGCCGCCGGCAACGCGAACCTACCTGATTGATGACGGCAGCGATTCACTGAACCAGATCATCGGTGTCAGCAACCTGGTTGCCGCAGCTATCAACCCCGGCGCATTCCTGGTCACCTTGATCGGAAAATGGCGGTATAAGCAGCCGTAATGCAGTATAGGAGCATGGTTCCATCATGTAGTCATGGAACCGTTAAGAAAAAAATAAAAAACAATAACCGTTATCCAGCAAAATCATCATGTATAATTTGAAGCAGCGACGCTCTCCAATGGCATGTGAGGTGACGATGACACAATGTAAGGAAAAAAGCAAACGAAGCGACATCGTAATGGGTATTGCCTTAGGAATCATTTCATGTGCTTTGTCACTCGTCCTGTTTGCTGTTCTTCTCGACAGACTTCTGCTAAGCCGATTTGATGATGCATTTCTAAGCGTATCCATGCGGTTGTTGTTGTCGTTGATCCTCTTCCAGATACTCTGGAGCTTATTCAAAAAATCTTTGATCAAACCGGTCTTCTGGATATCTGGACTTTTTTATTGCCTGCTTCTTCTCTATGTTGTCATGATCAGGACTTCCGGGCGAACAGGTGTGAATCTCAATCCGTTCACGATCATCCATGATTTCATGACAATACCGTTTTATCCAATTTCCAATTTTCTTTTTTTTATTCCGGTCGGTTTCTTCGTGGGATATGTTTTCCGAAAGAAGATACCGGGGATGCTGTATCTTTCCGGTTTCGTTGTGTCGCTTATCCTGGAGGTTTTTCAGCTCATCTTTCAATTGGGTATCTTCGATATAACAGACATCATTCTTAACGGGAGCGGTTTTGCTGTTGGCGTTTGGTTGTTCGTTACCATATGCCGCAATCCGAAGGTCAGCGTGCTCTTCATGGGTAATAATGTTTAGAGGAGACTATAAAAATGGAAAAATATGAATACAAAACGCTGTTTACAGATGCTAAGGGCTTCTTGGGCGGCAAAGTGGACCAATATGAATTCCAAAAGAATTTGGATGAATTGGGTATGCAGGGTTGGGAGTTGGTCAGCACCATTGCGACCGCTCAAAGTTATGGCAGCACAAGGTGGCTCATATCCGTCTTCAAGCGACAATTGCCATCAATCTGATCAAGTAAAACACATCGCTGGAACAAGCCTGTTCCACAAGAAACAGACGGCGGCCATTAAGGAATACGATGAGCATCCGGTCAGGCGGTTGTTGACAAGGTCACGTTGACAAGAACCGGTTCGAGGTGTTTTCAGGTCCGGCGTGATGGCGGATGTGGAAGGACGGCAGTGTCCCGCTTGCGTTCAAACACGTGACACTAAACGACATTTATCCCATTTTAGATAGATTGGCGCTTAGCGATTCGTATAACATCGTGTACTTTTCGTGAATCATGTTGCGGTCGAAAGCATGAAAATCATCCAGCATCTTAGCCAACTCGTCAGCTGTAAAATATCGTTCCGTATTGGGGAAAAACGAATGGTCTTCTTTGGCGATATGATTGGGATATAAGTTCATTAAAAATGTGAGTTTTTCTTTTATCACGCGGATCTGAGCTCTATCGCCATCCATAAAGCCTGCTTCGGATTGTATCAGTTCCGAAACGACAAGGCGTGCATTTTTGTGCTCCTCAATCAATTCATCCATCATCGCTTTATCACACGGATTCAATGTCTTGGTCTTCAGCTGCTGAAACAGAATATCTTCTTCTTTCCCGTGGTGCGTTCGATCGGCATATGTCCGGATAAAGTCGACCACCGATTGCACAAAATACTGATCGACAGTACCTTTTTCGTCCATTTGATCAACCGCTTTGCTTATCAGCGACAATACTTTTTCGATCAAACGGTGTTCTATCATCAAATAGCCTCGTGGCTTCATGCTTCTCACCTCCCGCTGTGGATAGGCCCAGAAAAATGACGTACCATCACATCAATGAAAATCAATATCATCTAAGTCTGAGCTTTCTCCGTTGTTTGTGAGCGACTTTAACAGCTAAAACGACAAAGACAGAAAAGCGCAAAATCTAACAACTAAATTCTATCAATCTGGACCAAAGCCGATAGCACATGCGTTACACATATAAAATGATGCGGTCACCAAAGACAACGTGATGCGGCTATTGAAGCTGGCTAGCACCCATGCCGATCTAACACATGTCACCAACGGGATTTACCGTCTGCGCGATGATAAGCAAAAGCTCAGATGGAAATCACCAGCAGGGATGACTTGCAGAAGCGGAGCGCCGCAATGAGCATCCACCTAGGAACAGCCGACGGTGATCTAGGAACACGACGAGAAGCAGGTCCAGCGGTTGCTCGACAAGGTTACGTTTCATGAGGACCGGTTCGAGGTTATCTTCAGGTCCGCCGTGATGATGAATGAAATATAGTGGTGGTTTGGTTGCTCGCTAATGGTCTCAAGGCCAGAGGCCGTGTTTATACTGCTAACGTTACGCACATCCAACCAAAAAGGCCCGGCCCCAAAACAATAAGATCAACAATAATGATAGGCCCGGCCTTTCCAGTCAGCAATCATGCGATTGTTCGTAATATTCTCGTTCGCGATTTCAAATCCAGGTTACTTTTTGGACTCTTCCTTAGTTCCTTTTTTCCCTCCAGTCATAGGGCCTTGACCAGGGTTTTTACCCTTGCCTTTACCCTTGCCATGACCATCTTTCAGGCCCTGACCTTTTGGCCCAGTTCCATCTTTATTTGGCACACGAATCACCTCCTATTCATATCCGGGGCTCAATGGGTTGTATACAAATGAATCGTTTGGATGCGTCATACAAAAACCATCTTTCAAATTTGATTCCAGTTGTTGATGACACGCTACAATATTATTTTAGATCCTCGAGTCAAGGATAGCAACAAGCACAGGTAAACTGCACAACACGGTTGGCTATAAGCCGGTTGCACCAGCATTGTTCTTGCGCGCGGCGCCAATCATTTCGGCTTACAAAAACCCTCAATGTGGATGTTTGGGACAGCCTATTTGTCGATATGAGTATCTTCCTTCGGAAACAGCTGACGGTGATCAAGGAATTTGAAGAGAAACTGGGCAGGCGGCAAATCGACAAGACCACGGTTTATGAAGACCGGTTTGAGGTTGCGATCAGATCCGGCGTGGCGGTTGGTTGGGTGTGATCTTGTTGGAGAATGGAATATTTATCAGATCTCCAGGATTGATGCAATGCTGAAGATCTTTTATTTTGGGTGCCGCTGCCCGGATGATCCTAATGCCGGCTATTACTCTTGTCGGTGTAGTGCGTGTGCAGCAAGTGATGCGACTTCTCCCCCAGAGGCTTTAGCAAATAATGTTTATAGAGTTCAGCCACCGCCGGGTTCTCGTGCGACTTGCGGATCGGCAGGGTGCGGTCAACCTGGTAAGTTGACGCGACCCGCTTCAGTCGCAAATCATTGGTGGTGCGATAGGGTTGCCCTCCGCCGCCGATGCATCCGCCGGGACAGGCCATGACCTCGATGAAGTGGTATTTGCAGTTGCCAGCCCGGATCTTGTTCAGGATTGTGGCCGCGTTGGTCAGCGTATGCGTGACAGCCACGTTGACTTTCAGACCGTCCAGGTCCACTTCAGCTTCCTTGATCCCGCCCATGCCCCGGATCGAATAGAAATCGATTTTCTGCAGCGTCTTACCCGTCACTTTTTCGTAGACGGTCCGCAATGCGGCTTCCATGACACCGCCGGAAACGCCAAAGATGGCTGCAGCTCCTGACGTGATGCCAAACGGCGCGTCGTATGTTTCTTCGGGCAGCTGGCCGAAATCGATCCCCGCCTGGCGAATCATCCTGCCCAGTTCACGGGTTGTCAGTACGGCATCGACATCCTGATGATGACCATTCACGCTCATTTCCGGTCGTTTTGATTCATATTTCTTTGCTGTGCAGGGCATGATCGAGACC
>JAAYJD010000179.1 GCA_012523135.1 Clostridiaceae bacterium | reverse complement strand
GTCTGGCCGTGGAAACGCAGCTGGCCAGCCTGGCGGTCCGGGCCAAATCCTTTACTCAGATCTGCATCGGGCATGCACACATCGACATGAACTGGATGTGGTCCGTCGACGAGACGGTGTCGATCACGCTTGACACCTGCCGCACGATGCTGGACCTGATGGACCAGTATTCCGACTACACCATCGCCCAGTCCCAGGTCTCCCTTTACGAGATCGTCGCCAACCACGACCCGGCGCTGCTGGAACGGATCCGCCACCGTGTGCAGGAAGGCCGCTGGGAGGTGACCGCGGCCACCTGGGTCGAGTCGGACCGCAACATGCCCAACGCCGAGAGCACAGTCCGTCACCTGCTCTACACCCGCCGCTACCTGGCCGATCTGCTCGGGATCGATCCGGCCTCGCTGGACCTGGATTTTGAGCCGGACACCTTCGGCCATCACCAGAATGTGCCGGAGATCCTGGCGGACGCCGGCGTGCGCTATTACTACCACTGCCGGGGCAGCAGGCACCTTGGCCTCACCCGCTGGCAGGCGCCGTCCGGCCGCAGCGTCCTCGTGTTCCAGGAACCGCTCTGGTACAACTGGGACATCGACGGCCGCTGCGCCCTGATGGTTCCGGGCTTCTGCCGCCCGCTTGGCCTGACATCCGCCCTGCGGGTTTACGGTGTGGGCGACCACGGCGGCGGACCGACCCGCCGCGATCTCGAGCGCATCCGGGCGATGGACCGCTGGCCGATCTTCCCCCACTACCGTTTCGGCACGTTCCACGATTTTTTTCGCGAGGCCGAAAAGATCCAGGACCGTCTGCCCGTGACCACGGGCGAACGCAACTTCATCTTCGATGGCTGCTACACGACCCAGACGCGGATCAAGCGCGGCAACCGGCTGGCCGAACAGGCCCTGCAGGAGGCAGAAGCCGCCGCGGCCCTGGCTCAGGGCAGCGCCTTTGCACCTTCGCCGGGCCAATCGTTCGAGCGTGCCTGGCGCAAGGTGCTCTTTAACCAGTTCCACGACATCCTGCCGGGGTCTGGTACGGCCGATACGCGCGAATACGCTATGGCCGGCTACCAGGAAGCCCTGGCCCTGGCCAATACCGGGCACATGAACGCCTTGCGCAGCCTGGCGGATAACATTGACACGACCGCGATCAGCCGGGAAGAAGACATCCGCCTGACCCGCGCGGAAGGCGCCGGTGTCGGGTTCCCGACCGGCCTGGGCCAGTTGCCGCGCACGGCCCGCCACAGCGGCCGCCACCGCCTGTTCATGGTCTGGAATCCGCTGCCGTTCAGCCGGTCGGAAGGCTGCGAACTGACCTTGTGGGACTGGCCGGGCGATCCCGACCGCCTGGCCGTCAGCGACGGCTCCGGCCGTCTTGTGGCCTGCCAGGTGCTGGAGCAGGGCCGCCACCCCTACTGGGGCCACCGCTATCTCACAATCCTGGCCGAGGCGAGTGTCCCGGCCATGGGCTACACCACCCTGATCGTCGACGAGGCCCCGGCCCGGCCGCAAACGGTCGGGTTCCCGTCGCCGCGCCAGATCGTGCCGACCGAGCGCGTCCTCGAGAATGAGCACCTGCGGGTCGTTCTGTCCGAGCTTAACGCGGCCATCGTGTCGCTGGTCGACAAAAAGACCGGCCGCGACTACGCGGATCCGGCCAACCCGGCAGCCATTTTCCGCCTGGTGCGCGAGGACGCCGCGCGCGGGATGACCGCCTGGGTGGTCGGCGCCTGGCAGCAGATCGTTTCACTGCAGCAAGCGGTGCACTTTGTCCGCCAGGACGCGGGGCCGTTGCGCCAGAGCATCTGCTGGGAGACCTCGTTCGGCGCCGGCTCGACGCTGCAGGTCACCGTGTCGCTGGACAAGGGCGCGAACCTGCTGCGCCTGGACACCGATGTGCGCTGGCAGGAAATCGGCAGCAAGGAAGACGGCCTGCCCCAGCTGCAGCTCTTCATGCCGCTTGCCAGTCCGGGATCCTTCCGCTATGACATCCCGATGGGCGAGATCGAGCGGCCGCCGCTCGACCACGATGTCCCGGCCAGCCGCTATGCCCTGGCCCCAAGCCCGGACGGCCGCGCCCTGCTGCTCGTCTCGGACAGCAAGCACGGCTTCCGCGGCCTGCCGGACGGCCTCACCTTGAACCTGATCCGGTCCAGCATCGACCCGGACCCCTGGCCGGAAATCGGCCGGCACACGATCCGCCTGGGGATTGGCCTGGTGGACGCGGACCACGACGCGCCCGGTCAGACGGCCGATACATTCTGCCAGGCGCTGCTGGCTTTGCCGCTGGCGCAGGCGCAGGCCGGAACCTGGCCGCTCAGCCAGTCCCTGTTCCAATTGTCCGGCACCGCTATCCGGCTCTGCGCCCTCAAGGCGGCCGAAGACGGTCCGGACCTGATCGTGCGCCTCGCCAGTCTGTCCGACCGGCCCGAGACCGCCGAGCTGACCTTCTGGAAACAGCCGGCCCGTGTCGCCGCGCAAAACCTGCTCGAGGAAAAGGCCGCGAATGACGTGCCGGTGCACACCGACGGCCGGACTGTCCGCTGCCAGGTGGCACCGTACCGCTTGCAGACGCTGCGCATCTCGTGGTAAAGTACGGGGCAAGAATCCAAAAAGGAGCGTGATCTGCATGCCATACTACGACTTGCGCTGCGCCAGCTGCCAGACCGCCTTCTCCGTCAAAGCGAGCATCCAGGCGCGCAGCGAAAAAAGCATCCGCTGCCCGTCCTGCACGTCGACCGAGCTGGAGACGGTTTACCGTCAGGTCAATATCCTCAAGTACCGCGACCAGAACTGCGACACCTGTTCCGGCGAAGCGCCCAGCTGCGCTGCGGGCGGCTGCTGCGGCGGCCACTGCCTGGGGCAATGAGCAACGCTTGACAGCGCCGCGGTCGCGGCATAAGATAAGCGTAACAAGACGAAGAAGGGGAGAGTAAGCCGAGCGGATCGCGCCCCAGAGAGTTTCCGGATGGCCAAAAGCCTGCGCTGCGAGGAAACGCCCGATCACCGGCTGAACATGACCCTGGAGTCTGAATAGCTGAATCCGCCTGGCGGGCTTAGGCTGTTCCGGTCCGACGACCGTTACATCGTCAGGGTATAAGCCGCACCACGGCGGCCGTACCTGTCAAGACCTGTCCTGTGAGGGGCAGGTGAAGCGGAGTGGTACCACGGGACATTCAGCCCGTCTCCTGCAAACACAAGCAGGCGGCGGGCTTTTTGCAGCCGCCATCCATCTCGAGGAGGCGAACAGCATGCAACCCATCTTTATCGGCGGAGCCTGGCCCTACGCCAACGGCTCATTGCACATCGGCCAGATCGCCGCGCTGCTGCCCGGCGATGTGCTGGCGCGTTATTTTCGCCAGACCGGCCACCCGGTGCTCTATGTCTCGGGGACCGACTGCCACGGCACCCCCATCGCCGTCCGGGCCGCCCGGGAAAAAACCGATCCGGCCGAGCTGGCCGGCCGCTACCACACGGCCTTTAGCGACGTATTCCGGCGTCTGGGCTTTTCCTACGACCACTATGGCCGGACCGATGACCCCCGCCACATCCGGCTGGTCCAGGACTTTTTCGGCCGCTTGCTGGTCAACGGGCTGCTCGAGGAGCGTCCGGTCCGGCAAGCTGCCTGCCCCGTCTGCCATCGCTTCCTGCCGGACCGCTATGTCCTGGGCCGCTGCCCCGGCTGCGGGGCGATCGCCCGCGGTGACCAGTGTGATGCCTGCACGCGCCTGCTCAGCCCGGAGGATCTGCTGGATCCGGTCTGCAGCGTGTGCGGCACGCCCGCCAGGCAGGAGGCGACAAAACATTTTTACCTGAAATTGGCGCAGCTTGCTCCGGCCCTGGAACGCGACGCAGCAGCAAACCTGGCCGGTTTCCGGACCAACGCCCGCCAGGAGACCCGCCGTTTTCTGCGCGAAGGCCTGGCTGACCGCGCCGTGACGCGCGACCTGGACTGGGGCGTGCCCGTGCCGCTGGACGGCTGGGAGGGCAAGAGCGTCTATGTCTGGATCGATGCCGTGCTGGGCTACTTGTCGGCCAGCCAGATCTGGTCCGAACAGGAAGGCCGCGACTGGCGGACCTTCTGGCAGCCGGACGCGTCCGCCTGGTATGTCCACGGCAAGGACAACATCGTCTTCCACACCCTGATATTGCCCGCATTGCTGCTGGGCGCCGCTCCGGAACTGAAACGGCCGGACCACATCGTATCTTCCGAGTACCTGACACTCGAAGGCGAGAAGATCTCGACCAGCCGCGGCCACGTGATCGGGGCGGCCGAACTGCTCGATTGCTGCCCCGCCGACGCCGTCCGCTATGGCCTGCTGGCCAACAACCCGGAAAAGCGTGACGCCGATTTCTCGCTGCATGCCTTTGTCGCCAGCCACAACGGCGAACTCCTCGGCGCGTTCGGCAACCTGGTCCAGCGGACCTTCGCCTTTGTCTGGCAGTACCGTGACGCCGTCACGCCCAACGAAGCCTGCGACCATGCGCTCCGCCGGCAGATCGAGGACGCCTACAGAGACTGCGGCGCGTTCCTGGATCGCGCTGAAATCCGCAAGAGCCTGGAACGGGCTTTCTTGCTGGTTCGCCAGCTCAACCAGTATTTCGACCGGGAAAAACCCTGGCAGACGCGCCACGACGACCCGACCGCCTGTGACCGGACCCTGGCCACCTGCCTGCACGGCATCTGCAACCTGGCTCAGCTGCTGGCCCCGTTCCTGCCCTTTGCCAGCGCCTCCGTCCGTGCGGCGCTGCAGCTGGACGGTCCGCCGGGCTGGTCGTATGTCGCCTGCCCCTGCGGCCGGATCCTCGCCAAGCCGGAACCGCTCTATCCGCGCCTGACCGAGACCGGGCTGCAGGCGGCGCTTTGCTGCCAGGCCCGTTCACCCCGGCTTCAATCTGTGCGATAATACAAGCAAAGAAAGCCATGGGGAGAGAGACATGCCGCCACTTAGCCTTTTGATCAAACCGGCATCCAGCTTGTGCAACCTGCGCTGCCGATACTGCTTTTACCACGACCTGAGCAGCAGCCGCGCCGTGGCCTCCTATGGCCTGATGACCGACGACGTATTGGACCAGGTTCTGGCGCGGGCCTTCGAACAGGCCGATGACAGCCTGACCCTGGCGTTCCAGGGCGGGGAGCCGACCCTGTGCGGGCTGGACTTTTACCGCCGCCTGGTTGAAAAGGTCGACCGGCTGAACCCGCGCCGCCTGCCGGTGCACTACGCCTTGCAAACCAACGGCCAGGTGATCGACGCCGACTGGGCCCGGTTCCTGGCCGAACGCCATTTTCTGGTCGGGCTGTCCGTCGACGGGCCGGCTGTGCTGCACGACACGCTGCGTGTCGACGCGAAAAACATCGGCTCGCATAAGCGCGCGCTGCAGGCGGCCGCCCTGTTTGCGGCTCACGGCACCGAGTTCAACATTCTGACGGTTGTCAGCGACCTGCTGGCCCGCCACCCCGACAAGGTTTACCGCTTTTTCGCCCAGAAAGGCTACACATACCTGCAGTTTATCCCCTGCCTGGCCCCGCTGGGCAGCGACCCGAAGGACGACCCCCATGCCGTTCGGCCAGAGCGCTACGCCACTTTCCTCATGCGCCTGTTCGACCTCTGGTTCGACGACATCAGCCAGGGCAAGCCTATTAGCATCCGCCTGTTCGACAATGATGTGCGCATGCTGGCCGGCGAAGCCCCGGAGCAGTGCGGCCTGGGCGGCCTGTGTACCTGCCAGCTGGTCATCGAGGCAGACGGCAGCGTCTACCCCTGCGATTTTTATGTCACCGACGATTGGCGCCTGGGCCATGTGCGCGAGCATTCCTTTGCCCAGCTGCTGCGCTCCGAACGGGCCCAGCGCTTTGTGGCCCTGTCCCGGCCGGTTCCCGCGTGCTGCCAGAGCTGCCGCTTTTATCCGCTTTGCCGCAACGGCTGCCGGCGCGACCGCGAGCAGCCGGAAGGGGATGAACCAGGCGTGAACCGGTTCTGCGCCGCCTACCGCCAATTTTTCGAGCACGCCTATCCGCGGCTCGAATGGCTGGCCAGGCGCTGGCGGGCGATGCAAAGCGGGGGAACGCACCGATGACAGCGCGCTGGCGTCTGACGGCCCTGGCTCTGTTCCTGGCCGCGCTGACGGCGCTGACCGGCTGCCTCAAGATTCGGCTCATTCCGGCATCGGAGCCGTCCAGCAACCCGTCTTCGTCTGTTACCACGTCGTCACGCCGTCCTGTCATCCCGACAGTAACGCCCTGGCCATCCCTCGATCTCAGCCGGAGCGCGGCCTTCGACGAGCAGGTCGCTGGCTTGATCCAGGCCGGTCTGGACGCGCGGGACAAGAGCATCCGCCTCGACGCGGCCCTGGTTGGTTTTGCGGTGCCCGAGGACCAGTTCAAAGCGCTCGTCGACCACCTGCACGCGCTCTACGGCACGCTGGTTTGGACGCAGCCGCAGTTTTTCTATCTGGACGGTTCGTTCCAGATCCGCTATACGGTGCGCAGCGATGACACGGTGGCGGGCATGTCGCTGGAACCGGGCTACTGGGACGAAACAGCGGCATTGAGCGACGCGGAACTGGACGAGCTGATCGGCTCCGTGCTGGCGGTTGCGCGCGCGGCCGCCGACGAGATCCGGTCTCAGACCAGCCTGCCCCGCCAGCAGCTGATCTTGCTGCATGACTATCTCGTGCGCCACATCGCCTACGACCTGCAAGGCGACCAGCAGAACAACCACGCGGCCAGCGCCCTGCTGGACCACGTCACGCTCTGCCAGGGGTACGCCCAGTCCTTCCAGCTGATCGGCCAGGCGCTGGGCCTGGATGTCCGCATCGTCACGGGAACGGCGGACGGCATCGGTCATGCCTGGAACCAGGTTGTCCTTGCCGGCCGCGCCTACCATGTCGATGTCACCCACGACGATCCGGCACCGGACGGCGGTGCCGGCCAGCCGGTCCGCCACATCCACCTGTTCCGTTCGGACGAGCAGATGCGCGTGTCTCACCAATGGGACCGCGCTTCGTCCCTGCCCAGCCCGGACGACGGCGCTTTTTACTACCGTGACCAGGGCCTTGCGGTCAGCAGTGCCGCTGAACTGGCCGGCGCGTTGGACCGCTTCGTCCGCCAGGCCGATCTGGCATCCGGGCAAAGCGTCTTGTTCGAACGGCTCTACACCGGACTGGAACCGCTGAGCGAGGAAACCCTCGAAGCGCTCACCCAGGAAGCGCTGCAGGCGGTGCGTACGAAGGCCACGGTTTACTACCGGACCGAATATGTCAAGCATGTTGTCCTGGTGCAGATCGGCACCAGCCCCTAGACGAAGGAGGGTGCTGCCCATGCCTGTCCTGTTTGTGCTCAACCCCGGCTCCACCTCGACCAAGACTGGCCTGTTTCGCGACGACGCCTGCCTGGGCGAACGGGTGATCCGCCATCCGGATGAGCAGCTGCAGCAGCCGGACGGCCTGGGCGGCCAGCTCGCGTTCCGCCTGGATGCCCTGACCCGGGCGCTGGAGGAGGACCTGGCCCGGACCGGCCTGACCCGCGCTGATGTCACGGCCTATGTCGGCCGCGGCGGTCTGCTGCATCCGGTCGCCGGCGGCACGTACCTGGTTAACCAGGCGATGATCGATGATCTGGCCGCCAACCGCTACGGCGAGCACGCCAGCAACCTGGGTGCCCGCATCGCCGCGGCCCTGGCCTGGCCGGAAGGCAAGACAGCCTACATCGTCGACCCGCCGTCGGTCGACGAGCTGTTCCCGCTGGCCCGCTACACGGGCCTGCCGTCGATCCGGCGGCGCAGCGCCTTTCACGCGCTCAACCAGAAAGCCGTGGCCCGGCGCTCGGCCGCGGACCTGGGGCTTGACTACAGCCAAGCCCGCCTGATCGTCGCCCACCTGGGCGGCGGTATCTCCGTGGCCGCCCACGACCGGGGCCGGGTCATCGATGTCAACGATGCCCTCGAGGAAGGCCCGTTTTCGCCCGAACGGGCCGGTACGCTGCCGACCCTGCAGCTGATCCGCCTGGCGGCGGCCGAGAACGGCGATCTGTCCCGGCTGCGCAAGCAGATCAACGGCCGGGGTGGCCTATTTGCCTATACCGGCACAACCGACTGCCGCCGCATCGAGGAAGAGGCGGCCGGTCGGCCGGACTACCGCGAACTGCTGCAGGCGATGGCCTACCAGGTCGCCAAGGCGATGGCCGCGCTGGCGGCCAGCCTGGAAGGCCGCGTCGACGCGCTGGTTGTGACCGGCGGCCTGGCGCGCAGCGACATACTGCTCGATGAAATCCGGCGGCGCGTCGGCTTTCTGGGCCCTCTGCTGGTCTATCCCGGCGAATTCGAGCTGCAGGCCCTGGCCGCGGGTGTCCTGCGCGTGCTGCGGGGCGAAGAAGAACCCCGGCACTACACCAAGGAGGAGAGCCAAGATGCAGTACTTTGATGCGATCGAGAGCATCGTCCGGCTCCGCACGTCGGGGCGGATCGCCGTCGCCGCCGCCCACGACGACCACGTCCTGCAGTCGATCTGGGAGGTCTACCGCAAAGGCTATGCCCACCCGATCCTGATCGGCGACAAGGAGAAGATTTTTACGATCGCCGACACGCTGGGCGTCGATGTCTCGTCGATGACAATCATCAAGGAGATGGACGAGCGCAAGAGCGCCGAGATCGCCGTCACGCTGGTCCAGAACGGCGAGGCGGACGCGATCATGAAAGGGCTGCTGCAGACCGCCGACCTGCTCAGGGCCGTGCTGTAGCGCGACAAAGGCCTGCGTACGACCGGCCTGCTCAGCCATATCGGCCTTTACGAGGTGGACGGCTACAGCAAGATGCTCTTTGTCACCGACGCCGGGATCAACATCGCGCCGGACCTCAAGCAGAAGGTCGAGATCATCAAGAATGCCGTGTCCGTCGCCCGCGCCCTGGGGGTGCCGACCCCGAAGGTGGCGGTCCTGGCCGCAGTCGAGACGGTCAATCCGAACATGCCCAACACCCTGGACGCGGCCGCCCTGGCCAAGATGGGCCAGCGCGGCCAGATCCACGATTGTATCATCGACGGGCCGCTGGCGATGGACAACGCGATCAACCTGGAGGCGGCCCGCCACAAGCACATCACCAGCGAGGTGGCCGGCGACGCGGACATCCTGCTCGTGCCGGACATCGAGGCCGGCAACATTCTGGTCAAGACCTTGATCTTTCTCAACAAGGCCCGCTCCTGCGGGGTGATCACCGGGGCGCGCGTTCCCCTGATCGTGACCTCCAGGGCGGAAAGCAGCGAAGCCAAGTATTATTCCATCCTGCTCGCGCTGGCCATGCTCGGCCAGTCCGATCCGGAAAGAAGGGGGTTGTCCTGATGGCAAATCCAAAGAAGAACATCCTGTCCGTGTGGGTTGAAGACAAGGCCGGCGTGCTCTGGCATGTCACCCAGCTGTTCGGCGAGGAAAACTGCAACATTGAGAGTCTGGCAGTCGGCAGCACCGAACGGCCGGGCATCTCGCGCATGACGATCATCGTCGGCGGCGACGATCAGGCGGTCGATGTCGTCCTGGCGCGCCTCAACCGGATCACCAGCCTGGTCAAGGTCAAGAGGATCGACGACGACGAGTCCGTCCTGATGGAACTGGGCCTGATCATGGTCGACGCGCCGGATGAGAAGAAGACCGACATCATCAACATCGTCAACGTCTTCCGGGCGCGCATCGTCGATGTCGCGACCAGCACCATGACGGTGGCCATCTCCGGCGGACCGCCAAAATTGCAGGCCCTGATCGACCTGCTGCGGCCGTTCGGCATCCTGGAGATCGTGCGTACCGGCCCGATCGCCATCGACCGGGGCAACAAGGCCCTGACCTGAGAAAAAGCGGATCAGACCGCCTCGCCGGCCTCGAACTGGCTGTTGTAAAGCTCAGCGTAGAAGCCGCCCGCGGCGAGCAGCTGCTCGTGGCTGCCCTGTTCGACGATATCGCCGTCGCGCATGACCAGGATCAGGTCGGCGTCGCGGATGGTCGACAGCCGGTGGGCAATGATGAAGCTGGTCCGGTCCTGCATCAGCTCGATCATCGCCTTTTGGATCAGCAGTTCCGTACGCGTGTCGACCGAGCTGGTCGCCTCGTCCAGGATCAGGATCTTCGGGTCGGACAAGATGGCGCGGGCGATGGTCAGCAGCTGCTTCTGGCCTTGCGAGACGTTGCTGGCCTCTTCGTTCAGGACCATGTCATAGCCGTGCGGCAACGTGTGGATGAAGTGGTCGACATAAGCGGCGCGGGCGGCCGCGGCCACTTCCTCGTCCGTGGCGTCAAGGCGCCCGTAGCGGATGTTGTCGCGGATCGTGCCGTTGAACAGCCAGGTGTCCTGCAGGACCATGCCGAACAGGCCGCGCAGGCCGGAGCGGGAAAAGGAGCGGATGTCTTTGCCGTCGAGCAGGATCGCGCCGCTGTTGACATCGTAGAAGCGCATCAGGAGCTTGACCATCGTCGTCTTGCCGGCGCCGGTCGGTCCGACCAGGGCCACCTTCTGGCCAGGCCTGATTGCGGCGGAAAAATCGTTGATGATCGTCTGGCCTTCCTTGTAGCCGAAATGCACATGGTCAAAGGTGACCGCGCCGCAAATGGCGTCCGGATCTTCCTTTTTGACCGGATCGGCCATTTCCTCGTCCTCATCCATGAACACGTAGACGCGTTCCGCGGCCGCCATTGTGGACTGGAGCACGTTGGCCACGCCGGCCACCTGGGCGATCGGCTGGGTGAAGGTGCGCATGTACTGGATGAAGGCCTGGATGTCACCGACCGAGATGGCTCGCCGGATCGCCAGGTAGCCGCCCAGGATGCAGACGACGACATAGCCGACGTTGCCGACAAACTGCATGACCGGCTGCATCATGCCGGAGAGGAACTGGGATTTCCAGGCCGAACTGTAGAGCTGCACGTTCAGCTTGCTGAACGTGGCGACGGAGGCCGCCTCGCCGCTGTAGGCTTTCATGACGACATGGCCGCCGTACATTTCCTCGATATGGCCGTTAACCTCGCCCAGGACAGACTGCTGCTGGGCGAAATACTTGTGCGAGCGTTTGACGACGAAGCGGATCAGAAATCCCGTGATCGGCACGATCAACAGCGCGGCCAGCGTCATGACCCAGTTGATCGTCAGCATCATGACCAGCACGCCGATCAGGGTGGTGATCGAGGCGATCAGCTGCCCCAGGCTCTGCTGCAGCGTGTGGCCAACCGTGTCGACATCGTTGGTGACCCGCGACAGGACCTCGCCGTGGGTCTGGCGGTCGAAGTAGCCGAGCGGCAGCCGGCTGATCTTGGCCGCGATGTCTTTCCTGAACCCATAGCTGATCCGCATGGCGACACCGGCCATGACATAACCCTGGATGTAGTTGAAAAGCGTGCTGCAGGTGTAGATGATCACCAGCCAGACCAGGATGCGCCCGATAGCGGCAAAGTCGATCGCGGCACCGGCTTGGTTCATCACCTTGGCGACGGCGCCCTCGAAGAGGATGGTGGTGGCCCGGCCCAGCACCTTGGGTCCGATGATGCCGAAAATCGTGCTGCCCGCGGCGAAGCTCAAGGCCAGCAGGGCCGGCAGACGATAGGGTTTCATCGTCTTCAGCAGCCGGCGGCTGGTCTGGCCGAAATCCTTCGGCTTCTCGCCGGGGACCATCGCATGGGCGCCGGGACCGCCAGGCCCCGGGCCGCGCTGCTGCGGCCCCGGCTTGGGCCGGTCAGGTTCGCTCTTGATGCCGGATACCGGATTCGGCTTGGATTCTGTCATATGGCCAGCTCCTTTTCCGTCAGCTGTGACGCGGCGATCTCCATGTAGACCGGACAGGTCTTGAGCAGTTCCTCGTGGCGGCCCTGGCCGACGATCCGGCCCTGATCGAGCACAATGATCTTTTCGGCATGGCGGATCGTCCCGATGCGCTGGGCGACGATGATGATCGTGGCGTTGCGGGTCTGCTGGCGCAGCGCCCGGCGCAGGGCGGCGTCCGTCTTGTAGTCCAGCGCCGAAAACGCGTCGTCGAAAATATAGATGTCCGGTTGGCGGACCAGAGCCCGGGCGATCGACAAGCGCTGCTTCTGGCCGCCGGAAACGTTGGAACCGCCCTGGGCGATCGCCGTCGCGAAGCCCGCTTCGCTGGCCTCGATGAAATCGAGCGCCTGGGCGGTTACGGCAGCCTGGCGGATTTCTGCTTCGTCGGCCTCCGGTTTGCCGTAGGTGATGTTCTCGCGTACCGTGCCGGTGAACAGGATGCCGCGCTGGGCCACATAGCCGATCTTGCTGCGCAGGCGATCCTGGGGCACCTGGCGGATGTCGACGCCGTCGACCAGCACCCGGCCGGCCGTGACGTCGTAGAAGCGGGGAATCAGGTTGACCAGGGTCGATTTGCCGCAGCCGGTGCTGCCGATGATCGCGGTGGTCTCACCGGGACGGGCTGTCAGCGAGACCTCCTGCAGGACATCCTCCTCCGCGTTGGGGTAGCGGAAGGAGACCTGCTCGAAAACGACCAGTCCGCGCTTGGCCGGGTCGAAATCGCGTGCCTCGGCGGGGTCGGAGATGCTCGGCTCGACCGCCAGCACTTCGGCGATCCGCTGTGCGGACACGCTGGCGCGCGGCAGCATGATGAAAATCATGGACAGCATCAAAAAGCTCATGATGATCTGCATGGTGTACTGGATGAAGGCCATGATGTCGCCGACCTGCATCGCGCCCAAATCGACCTGCTTGGCCCCGACCCAGACGATCAGGAGCGAGACCATGTTCATGATCAGCATCATCAGGGGCCACATCAGGACCATCAGGCGGGAGACGAACAGGTTGATCCGGGTCAGATCCTGGTTGGCCGCGTCGAAACGCTCTTCTTCGTGCCGTTCGGTGTTGAAGGCGCGGATTACCATCAGGCCGGAGAGGATCTCGCGCGTCACGAGGTTCAGCCGGTCGATCAGCTTCTGGATTTTCTTGAAGCGCGGCACCGCGACCTGGAACAGGACGACGATCAGCGTCATCAGGACGGCGACGGCCAGAGCGATGATCCAGCCCATGGCGATGTTGGAGTTGATCACCTTGATGATCCCGCCCGTGCCCAGGATCGGGGCGAAAAAGAGGATACGCATCAGCATGACCAGCGCCATCTGCACCTGCTGGACATCGTTGGTGGTGCGCGTGATCAGCGAGGCGGTCGAGAAGGTGTCGAATTCGGCGCTGGCGAACTGCTCGACCCGGCTGAAGGTCGCCAGGCGCAAGTCGCGCGACACGCCGGCGGCGGTCCGGGAGGCGAAAAAGCCGACCGCGACGGCGCAGACGGCGCCGAGCAGCGCGATCACCAGCATGATGCCGCCGGTTTTCAGGATGAAGCGGCTCTGCACGGCCGCCTGGTCGAGACCGATGCGTTCATACTCCCCGGCGATCCAGGCGATGGCCGACTGGTTCAGCATCAGGTCCGGTACGGCTTGCAGCCGCTCCGTCAGCTGTCCGGTCAGCTGCGCGCGCTGTTCGGGAGGCAGACCGGCCAGGACATCGAGGGGATCGGCACCGGCCGGCAGTCCGGGCAGGGCGAACCCGTCCTGCGTCAGCATCGCCATCACGGCCAGGGCCTGGGCGAGCTGGGTGCGTGGTTCCGTGTCGAGCCGGGCCGCATCGTCCAGCACGGCCAGCGGTTCGCTCGCCAGCAGGGGATAACGGCTCTGCCACGAGGCGTAGTCGTCCGGTTCGAGCGCTTGGCGGTCAAGCGTGCGGTAAGCCGATTCCAGGCGGTCGGCGGCCGCCTGGGGCAGCAGCAGCTTGAGGCGGTCGAGCGTCGCGCGGCGCAGGACGGCAGGCAGCGGTTCTTCGATGCCGTTTTGCTGGATGCCGACATTGACGATGCGCGACATGTATTCCGGCAAGGACAGGTCGATCATTGCCTGGGCGAACAGCAAGAGAAAAATCAGGATGATCGCGCCCGCATAGGGGCGGATGTAGCGGACCAGTCTGAGCATGCGGACAAATCCTCCTTGATCCGTGAAGCGGCCAGCGTCGCTTCCTTGTGCCATTATACTGCAAACGGGCCGCCCTGCGTCAGGCAGGCGCGAGCCTTGGCGAAATTTTCCGGCGCATCTGGCGCGGCTGCGCCAACTCTGCTATGATCGTTTGCGATAGGGCCCCCTGACGCGGGCCGATCAGGGGGGCAGGTCATGGCGGGGAACGTCTGGTCTTTCTGGCGCAAGGATCCGGTGCTGGTTTTGTCTGGTCTGCTGGCCCTGCTCTCGATGCTGTGGGTGCCGCCGGACCGGACCTACGCCTCGTATCTGGATTTCAAGGTCCTGATCTGCCTGTTTGTCCTGATGCTCGCCGTCGAGCTGCTGCGCGAGGCCGGCTGGCTGGACGCCGCCGCGCGGCTGGTTTTGCGCCGGGCCGGCTGCCAGCGCCGCTTATTCGTCCTGCTGACGGCTTTCACCTTCTTTTTGGCCATGCTGGTCACCAACGATGTCGCCTTGCTGACCCTGGTGCCGCTGACTTTGCGTATTTCCGGCGCGGCCGGGGACGCGCGGATGACCATCCGCCTGCTGGTGCTGCAGACGCTCGCGGCCAACATCGGCAGCATGCTGACCCCGGTCGGCAATCCGCAGAATCTGTACTTGTACACGCACGGCGGGATGACCTGGCCGGCTTTCTGGGGCGCGGTCTGGCCGGTCGGTCTGGCCGGCTTCCTGGGGCTTGGCCTGCTGGCGCTTTTGGGTCCGGACCGGCCGCTGGCGGACGTCCTGGAGCAAACGGGCAGCCGAAAAAAAGCCGTACCGATTGTCGGCCTGATCCTGTTCGGCGCAGCGGTCCTGTGTGTTTTCGGGGTGCTGCCGGCCTGGCTGCTGCTGGCTGGCGCCCTGCTGGCCGTCTTGCCGTTACGGTCCGCCAGCCTGGTCCGGGTCGACTACGCCCTGCTGCTGACGTTTGCCTTTTTCTTTGTGTTCGTCGGCAACATCAGCCGCCTGGAGGCGGTGGCCCGGCTGGCCGAGGGAATGCTGGCAAGCCCGGCGCAGGTCATTCTGGCCGGCAGCCTGGTCAGCCAGGTGATCAGCAACGTGCCGGCCGCCATCTTGCTGTCCGGCTTCACCGATCGCTGGCCTGAACTGCTGCGCGGGGTCAATGTCGGCGGCTGCGGCACCCTGGTCGCGTCTTTGGCCAGCGTGATCACCTGGCGCCTGTACAGCCGAACGGCGCCCGCCCCAGGCGAACGCCGTCGATTCCTGCTGGTTTTTTCCGGCCTGAACGCCTTGTTCCTGGCCCTGCTGCTGGCCGTCGCCCTGCTGGCGCCGTTCTGACGCTCAGATGTTGAACAGCATGTCGCTGTAGGTCGGGATCGGCCAGTAGGCGGCGGCGATTAGCTCCTCGAGCCGGTCGCCGTCCTGGCGCAGCGGCGCCATGGCGGCGAAGACCAGGTCGCGGTAGGCTACGGCCTTGTCGGCCGCACTGCTGGTCACGGCTTCGGCTTGGTCGACCGCCTTGTCGAGCCGTTCCAGGTTCTGGCTGAAGGCGGTCAGGCGGCTGCTGATCTCGCCGCACAGCGCCTGTTCGACTGAGACATCGCCGCCGGCGGCGCCGACCTGGACGATCACGCCGGCCAGGTGGCCTTTGTAGGCGATGACAGCCGGCAAAATCTGGCGCCGGGCCATCTCGATCATGGTCAGGGCCTCGATGTGCAGCGTCTTGATGTAGTTCTCATAGAGGATTTCGGCGCGCGATTCCATCTCGCCGCGGGACAGGACGGCGTGCTTTTCCATCAGGGCCAGGTTCTTCTCCCGGCGGATGGCCTGGATCGCCTCGACCGTGGTGGCGGTGTTGGGCAGCCCGCGCCGGGCAGCTTCCTCGACCCATTCCTGGGTGTAGTTGTTGCCGTTGAAGATGATCCGCCGGTGGGCGCAGATCGTTTCCTTGATCAGGGCCGCCAGCGCCTTTGGCAGGTCGTCCGCCGCTTCGAGCCGGTCGGCGAACTGGCCCAGTGTCTCGGCGACGATCGTGTTGAGCGTGAAATTGGCCTGGGCGATCGTCTGGGACGAGCCGACCATTCGGAACTCGAACTTGTTGCCGGTGAAAGCAAACGGGGAGGTGCGGTTGCGGTCGGTGCTGTCCTTGTAGAGGTCCGGCAGGTTCGACGTGCCCAGACTGAGCGTGCCGCCGTTCTTGCACGAGGTGGCCCCGCCATTTTGCAGCTGGTCGAAGATGTCGGTCAGCTGGTCGCCGAGGAAAATGGAAATGATCGCCGGCGGCGCCTCGTTGGCGCCCAGGCGGTGGTCGTTGCCCGGGCTGGCCGCGGCGACGCGCAGCAGGTCCGCGTAGTCGTCGACGGCCTTGATCACGGCGGTCAGGAAAAGCAGAAACTGCATGTTCTCGTGCGGGGTGCTGCCCGGATCGAGCAGGTTCTGGCCGTCGTCGGTTGCGAGGGACCAGTTGTTGTGCTTGCCGGAGCCGTTGACGCCCGCAAACGGCTTTTCATGCAGCAGGCAGACCAAGCCGTGACGCAGGGCGACCTTCTTCATCGTCTCCATGGTCAGCTGGTTGTGGTCGTTGGCGATGTTGGTCGTGTTGAAGATCGGGGCCAGCTCGTGCTGGGCCGGCGCGACTTCGTTGTGCTTGGTCTTGGCCGACACGCCCATCTTCCACAGCTCGCTGTCCAGGTCGGACATAAAGGCGGCGATCCGGTCCTTGAGCTGCCCGAAGTAGTGGTCTTCGAGATCCTGGCCTTTGGGCGGCCGGGCGCCGAACAAGGTGCGGCCAGTCAGGATCAGGTCCTTGCGCTGGTCGAAATAGCGCTTGTCGATCAGGAAATATTCCTGTTCCGGGCCGACCGTGGTCGTGACGCGCCGGACCGCACTGTTGCCGAACAGGCGCAGGATGCGCAGGGCCTGCTTGTTGAGCGCGTCCATCGAGCGCAGCAGCGGCGTCTTCTTGTCGAGGGCCTCGCCGGTGTAGGCACAGAAAGCGGTCGGGATGTAGAGCGAGTTGTCCTTGATGAACGCGGGGGAGGTGCAGTCCCAGGCCGTGTAGCCGCGCGCCTCGAAGGTGGTTCGCAGACCGCCTGAAGGAAAGGAGGAGGCGTCCGGTTCGCCCTTGACCAGTTCCCGGCCGGAGAACTCCATGATCACCTTGCCGTCGGCGGTCGGCGAGATGAAAGAGTCGTGCTTTTCTGCGGTAACGCCGGTCATGGGCTGGAACCAGTGCGTGTAGTGGGTGGCCCCCCTGGATACGGCCCATTCCTTCATGGCGGCTGCGACAACTTCGGCGACCTCTTCACTCAGCGCCAGCCCCTCTTCGATGGTTTTGCGCAAAGCCTTGTAGATCGCTTTGGGCAGCGACTGGCGCATGACGGCATCGCTGAACACATTGACACCGAAGATCGCACCCAGGTCGACTGCTTTTTCCTTGACTTCAAACATGACAAACGCCCCTTTCCTGTTCCGGTCTGGGCGATTCTGAAACAAAAAAAGGTGTTGCGCTCCCCGGGGGAACGAAACACCTTTGTTTCAGAACCACTTATTAGGTCTCAGTATAGCATAGGCCGCTTAAAATGCAAGGTTGCTTTTGCAAAATTTCAAAAATTCAGGCAAATCTGGCGATATGGGCGATATAAGCGACCCACAAAGCAAGATGTGCTGACAACTTGCATGAATCAAGCCTTTTTCACCAGGGCGAGCGCGGCCTCAGTGACGTTAGGCACCGTGAAGCCGAACTGCTCGAACAAGGTGTTGGCCGGGGCGGAGGCGCCGAAGCGGTCGATCCCGATCACCTGGCCGTCCAGCCCGACGTAGCGGAACCAGGGCATCGAGGAACCGGCTTCGACGGCCAGACGCCGGCGCTTGGCTTGCGGCAGGACTTTTTCCTTCCAGCTGTCCGGCTGCTGTTCGAAGATCTCCATGCTGGGCATCGAGACGACCCGGGCGGAAACGCCCTGCTCGCGGAGTGCGGCGGCCGCCTTGACGATCAGCTCGACCTCTGAGCCGGAGGCCATCAGGATGATGTCCGGATCGGTCGCGTCTTCCAGGATGTAACCGCCTTTGAGCGCCTCGGGTCCGGTCGCCGCATAGGTGGGCAGGTTCTGGCGGGTCAGGACCAGGCAGGTCGGCCCCTGGTGCTGCAGGGCGTAGACATAGCCCGCGGCCGTCTCTTTGCCGTCCGCCGGGCGGAAGACCGTGATGTCGGGGATGGCCCGGATCGCCGCCAGGTGCTCGATCGGCTCGTGGGTCGGGCCGTCCTCGCCGACCCCGATGCTGTCATGGGTCAGCACGTAGATAACCGGTACTTTCATGATCGCGCTCAGGCGCAGGGAACCGCGCAGATAGTCGCTGAAGACGAAAAACGTGGCGCAGAAGGGGCGCAGGCCGCCGTAGAGGGCGATGCCGTTGGCCGCGGCGGCCATGGCATGCTCGCGGACACCGAAGTGGATGTTGCTGCCGTCGTACTGTTCGGCGCTGAACCAGGGCTTGCCGTTCAGGACCGTCTTGGTCGAGGGGGCCAGGTCGGCGCTGCCGCCGATCAGGTTGGGCAGGCGGTCCGCCAGCCGGTTGAGGCAGACACCGCTGGTGGCGCGGGTCGCCTGGGCGCCGGAGAACGACCAGAATTCCGGGTCCGCCAGCAGGTCCGGCACCTCGAGGCGCAGGCAGCGCTCAAGCTCGGCGCCCGCTTCGGGGTAGGCGGCCTGGTACGCGGCATACCGCGCCTGCCAGGCGGTTTCGGCCGCGGCGATTGCCGCCGTTTTCGCTTTCAGATAGGCCAGCAGCTCGGCGGGCACATCGAACGGTTCGCGTCCCGGCCAGCCCAGCATTTCACGTGTTTTGGCGACATTTTCTTCGCCGAGCGGCTCGCCGTGGGTCTTGGCCTGTCCGGCCAGGGGGGAGCCAAAGCCGATCGCGGTCTTGACCACGATCAGGGTGGGGCGGGACAGGTCGGCCTTGGCCGCGGCGACGGCCGCGGCGATCGCCGGACGGTCGTTGCCGTCCGCGATCTCCAGAACCTGCCAGTGGTAGGCGGCAAAGCGCGCCGGCACATCCTCGGTGAAGGCGACATCGGTGTTGCCCTCGATGGAGATGTCGTTGTCATCGTAGAAGACGATCAGGCGGCCCAGCTTCAAGGTGCCGGCCAGGGAGGCGGCCTCACTGGTGATGCCCTCCATCATGCAGCCGTCGCCGGACAGGACATAGACGAAATGGTCGAACAGGTCGTAACCGGGCTTGTTGAAGCGTGCGCCCAGGTGCGCCTGGGCCATGGCCATGCCGACAGCCATGGAGAAGCCCTGGCCGAGCGGTCCGGTGGTCGCTTCGACACCGGCGGTGTGGCCGTATTCCGGGTGTCCCGGCGTCTTGCTGTCCCACTGGCGGAACTGCTTGAGGTCGTCCAGAGTCAGGCCGTAATCGAAAAGATAGAGCAGCGAATAGAGCAGCATCGAGGCGTGGCCCGCGCTGAGCACAAACCGGTCGCGGTTGATCCAGGCCGGGTTTTTCGGGTTGTAATGCATCTGGTTCGCGAACAGCTCATAGGCCAGGGCGGCAGAGCCCATCGCCAGGCCGGGGTGGCCGGACTTGGCTTTCTGGACGCTCTCTGCGGTCAGGACCCGGATGGCGTCAATCGCCAGCTGGTCCAGCTTGTGGTTATCGGACATAAGATCACCTCTTGCGCTTATTCAACCATCCGGCAGCCGGCCTCGAGCCAGACCAACCGGCAGCGGTCGTTCAGAAAACATTATACACATTTTGCCCGGAATTGACGATCTTGGCTCTGTTTTCCGCCTGGGCTGCGCCGGGTGTTCGGCTGGCTCTTTGGCCGGTTTCGGGTTATGATGAAATGACGGAAGGCAGGCAGCTGTCTGCCGTCACACGATCGAGGTGATTGACATGCTTATCGAGATGGTTTTCCTGAATAGCCTAACCAAGCTGCTGCCCGGGCGGGACCCGCAGCCGGACGACCGGCTCCGGCCCGGCGACTGGACGGCCCTGCGCGGCGAGCGGACGGCGGTCCAGGTCGCCCTGCGCTGGCGCTATGAGCCGGGCGTGTCCGGCAACAGCGCCACCGTCTACCTCCAGCTGAGCGGCCCGGCCGCGCTATCTGTCAGCCGGGTCCTGCCGGTGCCGGTTCGCCTGCCGGTCTACCCGGGCCACGACGATAACATCCTGACTGACCGGCCCGGCCTGGTCCCCGACCTGCTCCAGGCGCAAGAAGCCGGCGCGCATCTGGCGGGTGACGCCTGGCTGCTGCGCCTGACCGACAACCAGTGGCAGGTCTGCTGGCTGGAGCTGGTCGTGCCGGAAGTCCTGGCGGCCGGCCGGCAAGATTTTCGCGCCGTTGTGCTGGACGCTGCCGGCGAACGGTTGGCCGATGGCTGCTTCGACCTGACGGTCAGCCCGGCCGCGCTGCCGCCTCAGACCTTGCTGCATACCGAGTGGTTCCACGCGGACTGCCTGGCCGATTATTACCGGGTGCCGGTCCGGTCCGAAGCGTGGTGGCAGATCGTCGGCCGCTTTCTGGCGACGGCCGCCGCGCACGGCGTCAACCTGGTCCTGACGCCCGTCTTCACCCCGCCGCTGGATACGGCGGTCGGCGGCGAACGGACGACCGTTCAGCTGGTCGATGTCCGGCGCGACCAAGACGGCTGGTCGTTTGACCTGACCGCCCTCAAGCGCTGGGTCGACCTGGCCCGGGACAGCGGCATCGCCAATCTAGAGATCGCCCACCTGTTCACCCAGTGGGGGGCCCGTGCCACGCCGAAGATCATGGCCTGGACCGAAAACGGCCTGGAGCGGGTTTTCGGCTGGGACACGCCGGCAGACAGCCCCGCCTACCGCGCATTCCTCGAAGTCTTCCTGCCCCGGCTGGTCGCCAGCCTGGACGAATGGGGCCTGGCCGGCCACGTCTATTTTCACATCTCCGACGAACCGTCGCTCAAGGATCTGGCTTCCTACCAGGCGGCACGCGACCTGGTTGTACCCCTGATCGGCGACTACCCGGTGATCGACGCCCTGAGCGATTTCACTTTCTACCAGACCGGTGCCGTCACGCACCCGATCCCGGCCAACAACCACATCGAGCCGTTCCTGGAAGCGAATGTGCCCGGCCTTTGGACCTACTACTGCTGCGGCCAGCACCAGGTTGTCAGCAACCGCTTCATGGCCATGCCGTCGGCCCGCTGCCGCATCCTGGGCGTGCAGCTCTACCGCTACCGGATCGAGGGCTTTCTCCACTGGGGCTACAACTTCTACAACAGCCAGTATTCCGTCAGGCCGCTCAACCCCTATGTGGAAAACGACGCCGACGGGGCGTTCCCGGCCGGCGACGCCTTCCTGGTCTATCCCGGCCCTGGCGGCGCCCCGCAGGCTTCGCTGCGCCTCAAGGTGTTCCACCAGGCCTTGAACGATCTAGGCGCCCTGCAGTTGCTCGAATCGTTGATCGGCCGTAAGGCTGTGAACGCGCTGATCGACCAGGACCTGACCGAACCGCTGACCTTCAGATGCTACCCGTAAAGCAGCGCCTGGATCATCGGGCTGCGCCGCCGCGTGCATGCGGCCATAGACAAAGCCATCGAGCAGAGAGGAAGCGAAACCAGATGACAGACAAGAATGCCTTAACGGCCCAAACCCCGTTGGCCGAAGCCGTGCGTCAGGCCCTGCAGGCCCAACTGGAAATCGTGATCGTCCAACTGAAGAAAGCCGCGTCAGAAGACCGGACTGAAGCGGCGGATGGCGTCCACGATGCCCGGGTCGCCTTGCGCCGCGCGCTGGCCCTGCTGACCTATACCGGCCCCTGGATCGACGCCAGGTGGGTGAAGAAACGCTGTAAAAGCTACCGCGGGCTGTTCGGTCTGCTGGGCAAGGTGCGCGACGCGGATATCGCCTCCGAGCGAGCTGCCGCCTGTTGCGCGACAGACGACGATGGTGCGGCGCTGCTCCTGGCGGCGCTGGACAAACGGTGTGACAAGCTGCATAAGGCCCTGCAGAAACAGCTGGCTGACAAAAAGACGCTGCAGCTCCTGGGCCGCGAACTGGCGGCCGTGGCCTCGGCCGACGCGCTGCTGGCCATGCTGCCCGTCCCGGTAACCAATCGCGGCCAGGTACGCCTGTTTGAGCTGGCGGACGTGCTGCCGGGGATGCTCGGGCAGGCTTTGGGCTGCCTTACGGTCTACCGCCGCGTGATCGGCGCGCCCGATGCCGTTTCCAGCCAGGACGTGCTGCACCAGCTGCGCCTGGCCGGCAAGGACCTGCGCGACCTGATCCTGTTTGCCCGGCCTTGTCTGGATGAAAAAGCCGACGAGCTGGTCCAGGATCTGCGCCAGATCCAGCAGACGCTGGGCGGCTGGCACGACACCGTCGTGGCGCAAAACCAGCTGGGAAAACTGGCCGCGGACCTGCAAAAAGAAGAGGCCGCCCGGCGCTGGCTTGATTTTGAAAGCGCGCGCGGGCAAGACCTCATCAAGGCGTTTTATGCCGTGTGGGTAAAAATGACACCGGGGTGTCTGCGCCAGCAATTGTCCGCGGCACTGGCCGCGCTCGAGCTACCGTCAGGCGGCTGCGCCTGCTGCTCCGGCTGCGGCGGACAACCGGAGCCCGCGGGTTGATGCCAGGCGCTCAGGCGCCGGCGGGAAGACCGGGCACAACCGGTGCGGCAAAGGTACGCGCCCCCAGCTGGTCGTCGATCATGAGCAGGGCGTTGCTGTTGTCGCCGGACAGGACCAGACGGTCGATGATGTCGTTGGCGTTGGCTTCTTCTTCAACCTGCTCCGACACGTACCACTGCATGAAGTTGTAGGCGGCGTGGTCGTTGGCCTTGAGGGCGACGGTCGCCAGGTTGTTGATCGATTCGGTCACATACTGCTCATGCTTGAGCACATGGCGGAAGACCTCCAGGGGCGACTGCCAGCTGCCGCTGGGATCGTCGATCTGGCTCAGGGTGACGCTTTCGTTGCGGTATTGCATGTAATGGTGGAGGTTCTGGGCGTGAGCCAGCTCTTCCTGGTACTGGACATAGGTCCAGTTGGCCATGCCGCGCAGTCCCTTCTGGTTGAACCAGTTAGACATGCCAAGATAGAGAAATGCGGAAAAATACTCTTTGTTGATCTGGGCGCTGAAGGTTTCGGACAATTTCTTGTTCATGGTATCGCCTGCTTTCTGTTGTAATTTTGTGCTGCCTCTATTATCCCGGATGTGCCCCGTCGGGACAGTATCCCGCGTTACCGCGCCGAAAAGAGCGGGAAACCGCCAGGAAAAACAGCCGCTTTTGCATTGAACTCAGGATGGATTTCATTATAATGAAAGGGATTGGTTTTTCGACCCAAACCTGGAGGTAGCGCCTATGTATCCGATTATCCGCAAACAAACGCTCAATTCTGCCGTGACCCGGATGGACGTCCAGGCTCCGGCGATCGCCCGCAAGGCCGAGCCGGGCCAGTTCATCATCCTGCGGGTGCATGAGGACGGCGAGCGCATTCCCCTGACAATTGCCGACTTCGATCGCGAACAGGGGACGGTGACGATCATCTTCCAGGTGGTCGGCAAGACGACCCGGCTGCTCAACGAGCTTGAGGCCGGCGACAGCATCCTGGATTTTGTCGGGCCGCTGGGTGTGGCGACGCATTTGACGGGTTACCGGCGCGTGGCCGTGATCGGCGGCGGGCTCGGTTCGGCGATCGCCTATCCCCAGGCCAAGAAGCTGCACCAGCTGGGCGCCGAGGTTGACATGATCGCGGGCTTTCGCAACAAGGATCTGATCATCCTGGAAGACGAGATGCGCGGCGCGGCCGATCGGCTGATCATCACGACCGACGACGGCTCCAACGGGCGTAAGGGTTTTGTCACGGACGTGCTCAAAGAACTGCTCGACGCGGGCAACAGCTACGACCTGGTCATCGCCATCGGGCCGCTGATCATGATGAAGTTTGTCGCCAACCTGACCCGGCCGTACGGGATCAAGACGATCGTCAGCATGAATCCGGTCATGGTCGACGGGACAGGCATGTGCGGCGGCTGCCGGGTCACGGTAGGCGGGAAGACCAAGTTCGCCTGCGTCGACGGCCCGGATTTCGACGGCCATGAGGTCGATTTCGACGAGGCGATCCGCCGTCAGCAGATGTACAAGGGAAACGAGAAACAAAGCGACGAGATCCACCGCTGCCGCTTGACCGGAGAGGAGCACCGCCATGGCTGACATGTCCCCCAAAAAAGTGCCGATGCCGGAGCAGAATCCGGCCGACCGCGTGCGCAACTTTCGCGAAGTCGCCCAGGGCTACACGCCCGAACAGGCCATGCAGGAAGCCGGGCGCTGCCTGCAGTGCCGCCACAAGCCCTGCATGCAGGGCTGCCCGGTCAATGTCGAGATCCCCGGCTTTATCGCCCTGGTGGCGGCCGGCGAGTTTGCCGCGGCTTATGACCTGATCACGGCGACCAACAGCCTGCCGGCGATCTGCGGCCGCGTCTGTCCGCAGGAGTCGCAGTGCGAACAGCTCTGCGTGCGCGCCAAGAAAGGCGAGCCGGTGGCGATCGGGCGCCTGGAACGTTTCGTGGCCGACTGGGCCATGGCCCAGGGGCTCGCCGTACCGGATCAGGCCGAGCCCAAGAACCGCAAGGTCGCGGTGATCGGCTCCGGGCCGGCCGGACTGGCCTGTGCCGGCGACCTGGCCAAGCGCGGCTACGCCGTCACCATCTTCGAAGCCTTCCACGTACCCGGCGGTGTCCTGATGTACGGCATTCCCGAATTCAGGCTGCCCAAAGCGCTGGTCCAGGCGGAAATCGACCGGCTGCGCCAGCAGGGCGTCGAGATCCTGACCAACCAGGTGATCGGCAAGCTGTACACGCTGGACGAGTTGGGCCAGCAGGGCTATGAGGCGGTTTTTGTCGGCACAGGCGCCGGGCTGCCCAGCTTCATGCACATGCCCGGCGAGAACCTCAACGGCGTCTATTCGGCCAACGAGTTCCTGACCCGGGTCAACCTGATGAAGGCCTACCGCTTCCCGGACTGCGACACCCCGGTCAAGGTCGGCCGGCGCGTCGCCGTGATCGGCGGCGGCAACGTCGCGATGGACGCGGCGCGTTCCGCCAAGCGCCTGGGCGCGGAAACGGTCTCGATCGTCTACCGCCGCTCGGAGGCTGAAATGCCCGCCCGCGCCGAGGAAGTGCACCACGCCAAAGAGGAAGGCATCGCGTTCCAGCTGCTCACCAATCCGACCCGGATCATCGGCACGGCCGAGGGCTGGGTCGAGGGCATGGAATGCATCCGGATGGAACTTGGCGAGCCGGACGCGTCCGGACGCCGGCGGCCGGTCGCAATCAAGGATTCAGCGTTTATCCTGCCCCTGGAGACCGTGATCGTGGCGATCGGGCAGAGCCCCAATCCCCTGATCAAGTCGACGACACCGGACCTGGCGACCCAGCCCTGGGGCGGCATCGTGGCCGACGACGAGACGATGGCCACCAACCTGCCGGGCGTCTTTGCCGGCGGCGACGCGGTCACCGGCGCCGCCACGGTCATCCTGGCGATGGGCGCCGGCAAGAAAGCCGCCCGGGCGATCGACGATTACCTCGAGGGCAAGGATTACGACCCGCAGAACCCGGCCTGCGTCTTCAGCCTCAACCGGCCGGAGATGTAAGAACGAACATCATCTTGGCAGAGGAAACGAAAAGAGAGGCACGATTGCCCAAAGATCGTGCCTCTTTCATCCTACGCCGACAAAAAAGTGTGCATCCGCTTTTGTTTTTTGCATATCTCGGCAGGTTGCTGTCAAGTCTATGAAATTCACTGGATGACGTCATGACGATTCGCTTGCAGCTTTTCTTAGCCATATTTATATCAAAATGGTATTCAAATAAGACGATATAAACTCATTGACGATAAGGTAAAGGTTGTAGACAAACCATGATTGTGAATGAAACAATCTAGACCCGTCAAGGAGTACCGATCCTTTTTTTATTTATCTGCGTATGAGACTCTTGCTATCATCTTGCCGACAGTCTTGAATATCATCAACAAATACTTGATTGCCGCAAATCTGATACAAAACCCGATACCTTTTGCTTGATATGATATAGCGATATTTATCGATTGGCAGGTAAGGCTGGTTGTAAACGGGATATCTAAAAGGGTCGGTTGCAAGTTTTCGAATGTCTTGAAGCAGCCCCTCCAAAAGCCTGTGAGCTGCATTGACGCTGACACGTGCTAAAAATTCAAAATGGTCATACATTCTGACATGCGCATCAGATGCGATCGTGATCTGATATGCCTTTTCGTCATGTACCATGCTCAGATCCATTGGCAATAGCTTCACGCATGTTCTTTTCAAATGCATCCATCGAATATCCTGGAGATCCAAGCAAACGGGATCGTTCTGCATTTAGCAAACGCTCGGCTGCTGCCAAATCATCTTCGCGCCGATTGAATGTTTCCATATCCATAATGACTGTATCACCGACACCATTCTTGGTGAGAAATACAGGCGCTTTCATTTTTCTGCAAATTTCGGCGATGCTGTTGTAATTTTTTCGAAGTTCACTTGACGGCCTAATAATTGTTCCCATATAAATCACTCCTAATAATAATATAT
>JAAYJD010000178.1 GCA_012523135.1 Clostridiaceae bacterium | reverse complement strand
TACGACCTGCTCGAGGCGCATGGCTACGAGCAGGTGCCGACCGGCAGCAACTGGTCCAAAGCGGAAAGCTTTCCCGAGACGGTCGCCTATGCCCGGGAGCACATCGCGCAGGAGCGCCTGGCCGGATTTTTGCAGACGGTCTGGAAACCGACCGTGATGGAGCGCCGGCACCGTCATTACGAAGCGATCGACCTGATTGCGCAGGCGCGCAAGTTCATTTTCTAGATTGACGCCGGGCCCCTGATTCTGTAGCCTGGTGTTAACCGGGCTGGATGAAGATCAGCGCGGAGTCGGGAGGGTATGTCATGAAAACGTATGTCTTTGCCGGAGCCAGCAACCGGGCCTTGCACATGTACGCCAAGCCCATGAAACGTGACTTCGCGCATGAATGTCACATTCTCGGTGTCTACGACATCAACCCCGGTCGGGCACAGGTTTTCGCCGAACTGGCCGGCGGCATGCCGGTCTTTACCGACTTTGCGGACATGCTGGCCAAGACTCGTCCGGACTGTGTCATCGTCACGACCGTCGACGCCTATCACAGCGCGTATACGGTCCAGTCGCTCCAGGCTGGCTGCGATGTGATCGTCGAAAAGCCCATGGCGACCGATGCCGCCGGCTGCCGTGCGATTCTGGACGCGGAGCAGGCGACCGGCAAGAAGGTCACGGTGACATTCAATTACCGCTTCGTGCCATTTGTCACCCGGCTCAAGGAGATCATTGCCGGAGGGGCGGTCGGCCAGGTGTACAGCGTCCACTTTGAATGGCTGTTGACCCGCAACATGGCCTATGCCGCGCACGGCGCCAGCTATTTCCGGCGCTGGAATGCCCGGATGCAAAAGAGCGGCGGCCTGCTGGTGCATAAGGCGACCCACCACTTCGATATGGTCAACTGGGTCATCGGCCAGCAACCGAGCCTGGTTTCGGCTTTCGGCCAGCTGAATGTCTATGGCCGGAAAAACGCGCCCTACCACGGCACGCGCTGTTCGACCTGTGCCCATCAGCGCGAATGCCCCTTCTACTACGAACTGACCGACTTCGATAAGACCTTTTACACCGAACAGGAAAGCTACGACGGCTATATCAAGGATAACTGTGTCTTCGCGCCGGATATCGACATCTACGACACCATGGCCGTGACCGTCCAATACGGCCAGGGGGCGGTGATGGCCTATTCACTCAACGCGACGACCCCCTACGAAGGCTGGCACCTGGCGATCAACGGGTCGCAAGGTCGCCTGGAAATGTCCAACTACGAAACAGGCCCCCAGGCGGAGGAACCAGACATCCAGATCAGGGTCCTGGACCTTAACAACCGCCTGACCGAACACCATGTCTCCCGGCTGGCCGGCGAACATGGCGGCGGCGACGAGCGGCTGCGCCGCATGCTGTTTCTGGATCCGCAGCCCGATCCGCTCGGACACGGCGCCAACAGCCTGGCTGGCGCCCATTCGGTCCTGATCGGCGCGGCTGCGAACCTTTCAATCCGGGAAAAGCGGATGGTGTCGATCGACCAGCTGCTGGGCCAGGGAGGGTGACATGGCGGAAATGGCAGACAGGACCGTCGTCCGAAAACCGGATATCGTCCAAGCCTTGCAGGCGCTGGGCGTGCGGCCCGGGGATATCCTGCTGATCCATTCATCCATGAAAAGCTTCGGTTACGTGGCCGACGGCCCGCTTGCGGTCATCGAGGCGGCCATGGAGGCCGTGACCGAACAGGGGACCGTCGTTTTTCCGACGCTCGTCCAGCGTGACTTCGCCCATGCCTACCTCAACTGGGACAAAGCCCGTTCCCCCTCGGATGTCGGGTTAATCAGCGAAACCTTCCGCCGTATGGCCGGCACGGTACGCAGCGACCAGGCGACCCACTCGGTGGCCGCCCGGGGCTGCCAGGCCGTCGAACTGACAAGCGGGCATACGGCCTATGGGCC
>JAAYJD010000177.1 GCA_012523135.1 Clostridiaceae bacterium | reverse complement strand
TCTCGTTGAATTGAACTTTTGGCTCGTCTTTGTCTTGTTTCACTGTTCAATTTTCAAGGTCCGGTCCTCGGTTTTGCCCGAGGCGCTTTGCTATCTTATCATCGACACAACCCTTTGTCAACACCTTACGACGATCTTTTTTTTTGGGGCTAATTGAAATCTTTAATTCACACTTGCCTATGAAATAAGCATTGCAAACATCGACCGGGCGATAAGCACAACAAACGATCGACCTGTTACACTGGATCTAAGCTTCTCTGGGCCAGCCGCAGGAAGGAGGATCCCATGGCCCCATTCCGGGTTCTCCAACCCCTCTGCCCAGGAACGGGACGGTCGCTCCCGCGTCTTCTCATGCGATCCGCTCCATTCCGATCAAAAAGCCCAGATCGTACGCGCCCGCGCGTTTATCCGTGCCGTCTTGCCCAAGGGCTCAGCGTTCGATTCTCTCACCCAGGCTGACAGCAACCTGCTTTGCTGGCACATCAACAGCGAACGCCGTGACAGCCTGCAGGGCTAATCCACCTGGGATGTCTATGCCTGGCTGTGTGCGAAGGCATCCTCACCCGGCTCAATGTCCCAAAAGGAAACGCAGACGAAGTGACCCTGACACCTCGTCTGCTCAATCAGCTGCCCTAATCGACTGCAACTGGCCTGGTTATTCGAAATCTTTCGTTCTCACCGGTATCAAGCCGACAGGGTCATGTCTCCTCTGGTTCCGTCTCAGCCATAGCGTCGGCGCCAGTCTCCTGATCATCATCACAAACCTCGTGCTCGATGACGGCCATGTCGACGACCTTGCCCTCACGCGTCCGCATCAGGGTGACGCCCTGCGTATTGCGGCCCAGAATCGGGATCTCGGCGGCCGAGATCCGGATCAGGACACCGGAATCGTTGATCAGGATCACATCATTGTCGTCGTTCACCAGGGCGATACCGGCGAGGAGCCCCGTCTTTTCAGACGGTCGATACGTGATCAGTCCTTTGCCGCCGCGTGTCTGTCCCCGGTATTCCTCAAGTTCGGTGCGCTTGCCGTACCCGCGGTCGGAAACCACCAGCAGGGTCTGGTCCGCGCGCGTCGGGACCATGCCGATGACCTCGTCGCCGTCGTCGAGCTGGATACCGCGCACACCCTGGGTGTTGCGGCCGGTCGCGCGCACCTGCGCCTCATCAAAGCGGATGGCCATCCCGTTGCGGGTAGCCAGCAGGATGTCGCAGTTGTCGGACGTCAGCTGGACGCCGACCAGCGCGTCGCCCTCGCGCAGGTTGACGGCGATCAGGCCGTTCTTGTTGATGTTGGCGTATTCGATCAGTTCCGTTTTCTTGACCACGCCGGCACGCGTCGCCATCAGCAGGCTGACACCCTGCTCGAATGACGTGACCGGGATTACGGTCTTGACCTTCTCGCCGCCTTCCAGGTGGAGCAGATTCACAATGGCCATGCCGCGGGCCTGGCGGCTGGATTCCGGGATCTGGTAGCCCTTGAGGCGATAGACACGGCCCGTGTCGGTGAAAAAGAGTAAAATTGCGTGGGTCGAGGTGGTTAATATGGTTTCAGCGAAGTCCTCTTCCCGCGTCTGCATGCCGCTGACACCGCGCCCGCCGCGATGCTGGATGCTGCAGGTGTCGACAGGCATACGCTTGACATAGCCGAAATGCGTCAGGGTGATCACGATGTCTTCTTCCTGGATCAGGGATTCGTCATCGATTTCGTCATCCTCGCTCATCTCGATGCTGGTCCGGCGTTCATCAGCGTACCGGTTGCGGACTTGCTGCAGTTCATCCTTGATAATCTGCAGCAGCAACGACTCTTCGGCTAAAACGCGCATGAGATAGTCGATTTTCTCGCACAGCTCACGGTACTCCTGCTCCAGCTTGTCCCGTTCCAGTCCGGTCAGGCGACCCAGGCGCATGTCGACGATATGCTGCGCCTGTTTTTCGCTGAAGCCGAAACGCTCGCTCAGGCGCTCCTTGGCGATGTCCTCTGTCCTGGACGAGCGGATGATGGCGATCACCTCATCGATGTTGTCGATGGCGATGCGCAAGCCTTCCAGGATGTGCCGCCTGGCCTCGGCCTTTTCCAGTTCGAAACGGGTCCGGCGGGTGACCACGTCTTTCTGGTGCCCGATATAATGCTGCAAGGACTGGAGCAGGTTCACGACCCGGGGCTCGAAACGGCCCTGCTCGTCCGGCACCAGAGCCAGCATGTTGGCATTGAAGGCATCCTGCAGTTGGGTGTTCTTATAGAGCTGGTTGAGCACGACGTTGGCGTTGGCATCTTTCTTCAGCTCGATGACAATGCGGACCGCGGCGCTGCGGTCGGATTCGTCGCGCAAATCGGATATGCCGTCCAGCTTCTTGTCCTTGACCAGGTCGGCGATCCGCTCGATCAGGCGGGCCTTGTTGACCATATAGGGCAGGTCATGGACGATGATCCGCTGGCGATTGTTGCGCATAGGTTCGATTTCGGTGCGCGAACGGACCACGATCCGGCCTTTGCCGGTCCGGTAGGCTTCGCGAATGCCGGACATGCCGATGATCATGGCGCCGGTCGGGAAATCTGGCCCTTTGATCACGGTCATCAGATCTTCAACGGTGGCGTCCGGCTGGTCGATCAGCAGCGCGACGCCGTCGATCACTTCACCCAGGTTGTGGGGCGGGATGCTGGTGGCCATACCGACGGCGATGCCCGTCGAGCCGTTGACCAGCAGATTGGGAAAGCGGCTGGGCAAGACGACCGGCTCCATCTCATGCTCATCGAAATTCGGTTTGAAGTCGACCGTGTTCTTGTTGATGTCGCTCATCATCTCGATCGAGATGCGCGCCAGGCGCGCTTCCGTGTAGCGGTAGGCTGCAGGTGAGTCACCGTCGCGCGAACCGAAATTGCCGTGCCCGTCGACCAGCATGAAACGCATGGAAAAATCCTGGGCCAGCCGCACCAGCGAATCGTAAACCGCCGCGTCGCCATGTGGGTGGAAACGGCCCAGCACATCGCCGACCGTCGTGGCGCATTTGCGGTAAGGTTTGTCCGGCGTGAACCCCTGGGTGAACATGGAATAGAGGATCCGCCGGTGAACCGGCTTGAGTCCGTCGCGCACATCCGGCAGCGCCCGGTCCGAAATGACACTCATCGCGTAATCGATGAAGGATTTTTTCATTTCCTCTTCCAGGTCTATGGGGATAATGGTGTTGTCAGGGTTTTTAAAAGCCGCGTCCACAGCAGCTTCTTTTTGCCGCTGCAGTTCTTTTGCGTCCCTGTTCAACTGGTCAGCCATGCAAGTCGTTCCTCCTCTAGCCAAGGTTTGGCGAATCTAATCAATTATACCATAAATCATCCGTTTCGGGGACTACAAAGGCTGTTTTTCAGGCTTTCCGGCCTTTCGGGGATAGATGTTCGGGGTCGGCCGGACTTTACGCAGGCAGAACAAGCTGCGCTGCATATCGGTTCCGGGCAAGGTGAAGCGGCGCACCTCTTCGAGCGCGCCGCCCAGTATGCGAACCGCCCGTTCGGCCAGCGGCCATTCGCCTTCGGGATGGCCTTTCATGGCGATGAAGAGACCGCCGGTCCGCACCAGGGGCAGGCCGTATTCGGCCAGGACGTTGAGTGGCGCGACCGCGCGCGCGACCGCCAGGTCGAATGTACCGCGCAGGCCGGATGTCCTGCCTGCATCCTCCGCCCGCCCGTGCCAGGTCCGGATCTGGTCCAGCTGCAGCTTTTCGATCACCTCGTCGAGAAAACGCAGACGCTTGGCCAGCGAATCGAGCAGCACGACCGAACAGGCCGGCCGCAGCAATTTGATCGGCATGCCGGGGAACCCCGCACCGGTTCCAATATCGACCAGGCTGAGCGGTCCAGGGGATTCGGCCTGCAGGCGATCGATCAGCGGCAGGAGGGTCATGGAGTCCAGTATATGGCGGATGGCGATGCCTTCATCGTCTGCAATGGCGGTCAGATTGACATGCTGGTTTGCCGTCTGGAGCATCTGGATGAACGTTATCATCTGCTCACGGACGAGCGACGGCAACGGCTCCCCGTTGAGATCGCCGACCCGGTCCAGCCAGCCGGTCAGGGTCAGATCAGCGGGATTCATGCTGAGGCTCCTCGTTACGCTGGGACAGCGCCCGGAGATAAACCAGCAGGACGGACAGGTCGGCCGGTGAAACACCCGAAATACGTCCGGCCTGGCCGATCGACACGGGACGCAGCTTTGCCAGCTTCTGGCGCGCTTCCAGGCGCAGCCCGCGGATGGCCTGGTAGTCAAGGTCCGGCGGCAAGCGCTTACGCTCCAGCTTGCGAAACTGGCGGATGCGCTCTTCTTCCAAACGGATGTAGCCTTCGTATTTCAAGGCAATGGCGACGGCATCTTGTTCGGCCCGTGTCAGGTGCGGGCGACCCTCGTCCAGCGGTTCCAGGCTGGCATAGTCTATTTCAGGCCGCCTGAGCAGTTCAGCCAGGCTGGCCGGCTGGCGCAGCGGCGAACTGCCCCGGGCCGCAAGCACCTGGTCTGCCAGCGGGCCGGGCTTGACACGGGTTGCTCGGCAGCGGTCGATTTCAGCTTCGATATGGGCCTGCTTGAGCTGGAAGCGCTGCCAGCGCGCGTCGTCGATCAGGCCGATCGAACGGCCGAGCGGCGTCAGCCGGGCATCGGCGTTGTCCTGGCGCAGGAGCAGCCGGTATTCGGCACGGGCGGTCATCATCCGATAAGGTTCCCGGGTGCCCTTGGTCACCAGGTCATCGATCAGGACACCGATATAGGCTTGCGAACGGTCGAGAAGCACCGCGTCCTGGCCGGTCAGCTGGCGCACGGCGTTGATGCCGGCAATCAGCCCCTGGGCCGCGGCTTCTTCGTAACCGGACGTGCCGTTGATCTGGCCGGCTGAATACAGGCGGCCGACGGCCAATGTTTCCAGGGCAGGCGACAGCGCCGTGGGATCCAGACAGTCATATTCGATCGCGTAGGCGCTGCGCATGATCCGCGCATCCTGCAGCCCGGGCAAAGACCGGACCATCTCCAGCTGGACATCCTCCGGCATGGAGCTCGACATGCCCTGCAGGTAGATTTCTTCGGTAACGCGGCCCATCGGTTCCAGGAAAACCTGGTGGCGCAGCTTGTCCGGAAACTTGACGATCTTGTCTTCAATCGACGGACAGTAACGCGGCCCGACGCCCTCGATCGAGCCGCTGAACAGCGGCGAACGGCCGAGATTGGCCTCGATGACCGTCCGGGTCTTCGCGTTGGTCCAGGTCAGGTAGCAAGGCAGCTGGTCGCAAGCCAGGTCCGCGCCTTCGTTAGCATATGAAAACGGCTGGATGAGCACATCGCCGTCCTGTTTTTCCAAATAGGAAAAGTCGACACTGGATCGCTTGATCCGAGTCGGTGTACCGGTCTTAAAACGCATCAGGGGCAAGCCGAGCGACTGCAGCGAATCGGACAAGCCGTGCGCGGCGAACTGGCTGTCCGGCCCGCCGCTGTACTGGCAGTCGCCGATGATGATCTTGCCCTCCAGAAACGTTCCTGTCGCCAGAACGACGGACCGGCAGCGGTAGATGGCTCCGGTACGCAGGCAAACGCCGCAGATCGCCGGCCGGCCGGCTTCAGGCTCTGTTAGCAGCGCGACAGCTTCGCCCTGGCGCAGATCGAGGTTTGGCTGCTTTTCCAGCGTGTGTTTCATGTCCTGCTGGTATTGCCGCCGGTCGATCTGGGCGCGCGGGGACAGCACGGCCGGCCCCTTGGACGCATTCAGCATGCGGAACTGGATCATGGCCCGATCGGCCGCCTTGCCCATTTCGCCGCCGAGGGCGTCAATTTCCCGGACCAGCTGGCCTTTTGCCGTCCCGCCGATATTCGGATTGCAGGGCATGTTGGCGACCGTATCCAGGTTCATGCCCAGGACCAGGGTCGAACATCCCAGGCGCGCACTGGCCAGGGCAGCTTCACAGCCAGCGTGGCCGGCCCCGATAACCACGAGGTCATAGCATCCCGCCAGATAGGCACCGGGCTGTTCAAAAGCCTGTGCTAAGTTCATCATGTCCATTCCTCACTCGTTCCCGATCTTCAGCGCACCCGGGAAGCTGTTTACTTGCCGACGCAAAAACGGGAAAAAATTGTATCGATCAGCTCTTCTGAGACATTTTCTCCGGTCAGTTCCGCCAGGGCGTCCAGCGCGCCGCGCAGCAACGACGCGACAACATCCAGTGTCAGCCCGCTGGTCAGGGCCTCCTGGGCGGCTTCCAGCTGTTCGGAGGCCTTTTCCAGGCAGACGCGCTGCCGGCTGTTGCTGACCAGGACATCCTGCGCTTGCGCCGCACCCCGGCTTTCATAAACCCGGACGATCTCGTCGCGGATCTGCTCGATCCCTTCGCCGGTCAGCACCGAGCAGGTCAGCAAAGGTCCGGACGGACGGCTGCTCCTGATCCGGGCGACCAGTTCGGCGCTTGCCGCTAAGTCCTCTTTGCTGACCAGCGGAACCAGGTGCTCGCAACCGCTTTGCCGCATCTGCTTCAGTTCGGCGTCGACATCGTCGAGCGGCGGTGACAAAAGCCAGAAGACGAGATCGGCCTGGCGCAGCGCCTGGCGTGTCCGCGCGACGCCGAGCTGCTCGATCGGGTCGTGTGTCTCGCGTAGGCCAGCGGTGTCAATCAGGCGAACCGGGATACCCCGGATATCGACCCGTTCTTCGACCGTGTCGCGTGTGGTGCCGGGGATCGCCGTGACGATCGCCCGCTCATAGCCGGCCAGGGCATTCAGCAGCGACGATTTGCCGGCATTGGGCTGTCCCGCCAACACAACGGTCAGCCCTTCCCTCAGGATCCGGCCCTGTTCGTAGCTGTCCGCCCG
>JAAYJD010000176.1 GCA_012523135.1 Clostridiaceae bacterium | reverse complement strand
TTTCTTGCCTTTTTCGATGATCCGCCGGTAGAGCGCGAAACTGACATCGTCCAGGAACCCGATCGCCGGTCCCGGCACCCACTGGATGGCGTGCAGATTGGGGATGGTGCACAGCAGATCCAGGTGAACCAGCTCGCCCGGACCGTCCAGGTGGTAGAGGCCCTTGCGGAACAAGGCCATATCCCTGGACACGTACGGCACGACGAATGCGTCGAACATGCCCGGGGAGAGCATGGCGGAAATGACGCAATGCGACGGGTAGTAGGTGTCCGGCGACAGGATGCTCATCCAGCTCGTGCTGAACCCGCCGTTGGCGGGCAGGACGATGCGGTCGATCGCTGCATGCATCTCTTGCCAGACCTGCCAGATCCGCTCGCAGGCCAGCTTGACCTTCTCGGGCTCGTCCATGACATCGTAGAGCAGCTGGCCGGAGCGGCGCAGGGAGGCCAGGATATCCAGGTTGCCGCCCAAGTCCAGGTTGCTGACGACAAACCTGCCCTGGAACCGTGCCGCGACGCGCTGCGCCGTCTTGACGACCAGTTCCCAGTACGGGTTCGGCGATGCGGGATCAAAGGACAGGATCTGGTTCCAGTCCAGGGGCTCATCCCGTTCAAACCAGACCGTGTTGTTGTAATATTGGAAAAACTGGGAGATCATGGCTGCGGCGCAGCCGGCTCCCAGGTTGAAGAAATAGCTGGGAAAGCCGTCGCCGGCGTACCCGGTGTCCGCATGAGCTGCCTCAACGTAATCCAGAGCTTCGTCGACAGCGGCGAAGTCACCGCCCTGGAAGACGCGTTCGACGGCCTGGGCCAGCGTCCAGCCGGGCGATTCAGTCATCCAGTCCTTGCGGAAGGCGTTCCCGGTTTTCCCGCTTGCGGTACCTGTGTTATACCGGCACCAGATGACGGCATCCGTGTTGGTGCCGTCCCACCAGGCCTGGTAGCTGTCCTTCACTGTGAGCAGGATTGGTTGGAGCATCGCGATTACCTCCGAAAAGCAGCGTCGCGGCCGGGGACCGGCAGCTTGCGGATGCGCAGCCGGTTGAGACAGCCGCCATCATCAGGTCCGCCGGCACAATAGGCCAGCAGCAGATCGTCACGGAAAAAATGCATGGCGATGTAGCAATAGCCGCTGTCCGGTTCGTCCTCCAGGACAATCGGCTCTTCCCAGCTGGCGCCGTCGTCGCGGCTGACCGAACAGACCAGCGGGGTGCGCCCGCCGTTCCAGGCCTTGGCCGGTTTTTTACGTGTGATGTACTCGGGAATGGGGTTCCAGAGTGCGACCAGGTTGCCGGTCAGCGGATCGCGTTTCAGCGATAGCGGCGAACAAGGTGAGGTGAAGCGCGATGGCTGAGGAGCCGACCAGGTCGCGCCGCCGTCGCTGGAGAACATCTCGTACTGGACGCCCAAGTCGGTCCGGGCCCAGCCGTAGAGCAGACCGTTTTGCAGCTCGATCACGCCAGGCTCCTGCAAACCGGAACGCGAGCAGCGCGCCGAGATGGCGCACGCGGTCGACTCCGACCAGGTCCGGCCGTCGTCGTCCGAGTAGAAGAAGAGCGATGTGCTGAAGCTGTTGAACGTGACAGAGCCGTTCGGTCCGTTGCGCGTCCGGTGAAAGGCGCCGGGCACGACCAGGCGGCCGCTGCGCAGGCGGACGATCCGGTCATTGTTGGTGACATAGTAGCCGCTGGCCGGCACGCAGCTGACCGGTTCCGACCAGGTGCTGCCCTCATCGGCCGAACGGCGCAGGTGGGCCTTGCCGTCGTCAAAGCCGCGGCGCAGGAAATAAACCAGCCCGAGGTTGCTGTCCAGCAGGCGGATTAAAGATACGCTCATGATGTTTTCCGCCTGGTCCTGTTCGGCGGTCAGGATGATCTGTTCCGGCGTCCAGGTTTCACCGCCGTCGCCGGACCAGAGCGCGGCCAGGCTGGCCGGCGCGTGGTCGGCGGCGCTGTCTCCGTTGAAGCGCGAGTAGACGAACAGCAGGCGGCCGTCTTTGAGGGTGATCAACGCGCCTTCGCTGTTGCGCGGATTACCCGGCTTGGGGGCCAAATCCAGGACGATCCGGCCGATAGGTTCCATGAACAACACCTCCTCAAGATGGCAGTGGAAACGGATCTACGCCCAAAATGGGCAGCAGGTCGCGCAAAGACGGTACGGTTCGATCCGGGCGGTAGGCGTCAGATCCGGGCACCTGCAGCCCGCCGAAGCCCTGCCGGATCCAGACGGTCTGCATCCCGACGGCCCTGGCGGGCGCGATGTCGTTGTCCAGCCGGTCGCCGACCATGACGGCCTCGGATGCCGGGCAGCCGGCCCGGTCCAGCGCCAGTTGGAACAGGCGGGGGTCCGGCTTCATCAGGCGGACATCCCACGATGAAACGATATGCGTAAAAAAGGGCAGGATCCCCCAATTTTGCAGCCGGTCGCGCAGACCGTTCGCCTGGTTGGCGATGATCCCCAGTAAATAGCGGTTGGCCAGAGCTTGCAGGACCGGTTTCGCGTCCGGGTAGAGCTTTTCGAAGGCGTGGCGGTAGGGCGCGACCTGGGTCAGGCCATAGCGCGCGACGACAGACCGGTACTGCGGCTGGTATGCCCGGGCAGCCTCCCCGATGGCCGCGTATAGCAGACCTGGCGTCAGCCCCAGGCGTTTGGCCTCATCTGTTTCGGCCTGTTCGCGGCAGCGCTGCTGCCAGACGTCGTCTTCATCGACCAGGGTGTAGCCGACATCGAAGAAAACGCAGCGGATCCCTTGCACAGCTTACCTCCTTTTCAGCGGAGCAAGATGCGGTCAGTCCAGGCTGTAACGGTGCTGCGGCGCCTTTTCTCGCTCGATCCAGGCGCCGCGGGTGAAATCCGGGAACGGCACCGGATGGCCGCCCAGGGCGACCGATTCCTCGGACAGGGCGGTCACGGCCATCCAGGTCACCGTGTCGTAGACGTCGATCGGCAGTGTCGTGAGGCCGTTTTGCAGCGGCTCAATGAAGGCGCGCAGGATCAGGTAATCCATGCCGCCGTGTCCGGCTGCGAAGGCGGCGACATCCGAATCCTGCCAGAGCGGGTTGTCGTACCGGCCGATCACGTTGCGGAAGGATTCCCACTGGTGTTTGGGGCTTTGGCCTTCCAGGTAGATGCTGTCGTTGATCTCCATCCAGATGCCGCGTGTTCCCTGGACGCGGCCGCCGCGCGAGTAGGGCCGCGGCAGGGAGGTGTCGTGCGTGAGGACGACCGTTTCACCGTGGGCGCAGGTCAGCACCGTGGTGACGACGTCGCCCTGGACAAAGCCTGCCGCGTTGGCCGCGTGGTCGGCCGGCACGTTGGTCTGGGCCCATTCCCGGATGCCGCGCGTCTTGGTGGCGAAGGAGGCCAGGCTGACGAAACGGTTGCCCCGGTTGATGTTCAGCATTTTGGCGAGCGGGCCGAGGGCGTGGGTCGGGTAGATGTCGCCGTTGCGGTGCTGGTAATTGCGGAAACGGTAGTGGCGCTGGTCCAGGCCCAGCGAGACTTCGTCGCGCAGGTCGTGCTCGTAGCCGCCCTGGCAATGGATCAGCTCGCCGAAGATACCCTGGCGAACCATGTTGAGCAGCGCCATCTCCTCGCGGCCGTAGCAGCAATTCTCGAGCATCATGCAGGGGACGCCGGTCTCCTTGTAGGTCCGGACCAGCTCCCAGCATTCCTCGACCGAGGTGGCGCCGCCGACCTCGCTGGCCACGGGCTTGCCGGCCTTCATCGCCGCCACCATGATCTCGCTGTGCGAGGTCCAGGAACTGGGCGTGATGACACAGTCGACATCGTCGCGCCTGAGCAGCTCGCGGTAATCCCGGGTGGTAAAGGGACGCGGGCGGCCATTGTCGGTCACCAGGCGTGTACCGGTCTCGGTGCGGTCTTCGTAGCGGTCGCAGACGGCCGTGATCGCCACGTCGTCCATCGCCAGCAGGATGGACAAAAGGCCCTGGCCGCGCCCGCCCAGTCCGACGATGCCGATGCGCAGTTGCTTGTCTGAAGTCTCGTGTGTTTTCATCTCGTTTGTTTCCTCGCTCTTGCTCTTTTTTCTGCCTGGGGCAGAGGGTTGCAGGAATCAGGTTATTTACTGTCCACATCGCGGTCGCCGGGCAGGCCGGGGCCACCAGCCGCCAGGTAGCCGCCGGAGGCGCCGCGCGGCGACGCGGTCAGCCAGAAGCTGTACAGCTCGCCGCGGTCCAGGGTCAGGCGCAGCCGCACGGGGCGGGCGCGAACCGCCGCCAGGGCGGAAGATTCCCGCCAGCGCAGCTCGATACAGGTGCTGTTGCCGACCAGGGGAAGGCAGTCATCGGCTGTCAGGCCGGCGACCGGCTGGCCGTCCGGCTCGAGGATGGCCGCGCGCAAGGGTGCACCGGCGGTATTGGCGTTGACGAAGAGGTGGTCACCGCTGAACAGCAGCGGCCGGGTCAGCAAAAAGCCGCCATCATGGCGCGGTTCCAGGGAGGCGAAACCATCGCGGCGCAGCTTGGCTAGGCCGACAGCGCCATGGCCGTACATGCCGCTTTTAAGGCCGCGCTCCTGCAGCCGTTCCGGCTGGCCGCCGTAGGCGGAATAGGTGAACCAGAGCTCGTCGCCGACAACCAGGCAAAGACCGCCGGTCGGCTCGACATAACCAAATTCCCAGGAACCCGGCACGCGGCGGGCCCCGATAAACGCCTGCCGCTCCGGACGGTGCCAGTGGAAACCGTCGCGCGAGATGGCCAGCACCAGTTCGGTCAGCTTGGGTTCGGCGCGCTGTTCGCCGATCTCGTTGGGCGGTCCCTTGAGGATCTGAAACAGGCCCAGCATGAGGCTCTCGTAGGGGACGGCATCCAGGTTGTAGAGCTGGGGCGGCGAAGCGACGCCAAGGTCAAACGCGTCGGCCGCGGCCCAGGGAATCGGCTGGCCGGCCTGCCAGTCGCCGCTCTGGAGAAAGTCCGCGTGTTCCCAATAGTGGCGGCTGCGGCCGCGCGCACAGCTGGAACGGATGCTTTGCACCCATTTCTGCCGGAAGGGATTGAAAAACATCGTGCTGCGGTCGCCCATCGGGCCGGTCTCCCCGCGCACCTGCCAATGGATGCCGTCCGGCGAGGTCAAGAGATGGCCGGGCGCGTTGCCGGCGTCGGCGCCAGTCCGGTGTTTGATCTGGTCGTTGGGTTCGCGCAGCAGCATCTTGAAGCGGGCATCCGGGTCCCTGCTCGCCCGATCCAGCCAGACTGTGCCCGAATCCGGGTGCAGATCCCGCGGCAGGCAGAGGTTGGTGCCGGGCACCACGTCGAGCGCAGGCCGCTGCCAGTGCACACCGTCCTCGCTTTGCGCGAAGGCCAGGTAACCGACATAGCCGGTCATGTACCACATCTTGAAGAGACGGTCGCGCTCGTCGTACCAGGCACCGCCGCACTTGGCCAGCGCGGCGTGCGGGTAGTTGTCGCTGCGCTCGTTCGGGTCCTGGGCAAACAGTATCGAGTTGCAGGGGTACTTGGCGGGCTGGTGGAACACCCGGACCAGGTGGGTTGACTCGATCAAGAAATCGTCGACGAGCAGCTGGCGGCCCAGGTCGACGGGGATCACGGCCGGAGGTTTCAGCAGCCAGGGG
>JAAYJD010000175.1 GCA_012523135.1 Clostridiaceae bacterium | reverse complement strand
GGATGACGCTGTACGGTTTGCGCCGGATCTTCTCGGTCAGCTGACCGCCGTCGTCGTAGCCAACATAACCCGGCGGCGATCCGATCAGTTTGCTGACCGTATGCGGCTCCATGAACTCCGACATGTCCAGGCGCACCATCGCGTCTTCGCTCTCGAACATCGCCTCGGCGACCGCCTTGACCAGCTCGGTTTTACCGACGCCGGTGGGCCCGACGAAGATGAACGACGCCGGTTTGTGCTTTTTGCCGAAACCGGCCCGGTGGCGGCGGATTGCCCGGGACAGGGCGGAAACCGCCTGCTCCTGCCCGATCACCCGCTGGTGCAGCCGTTCCTCCAAATGGAGCAGCTTCTCGGTCTCGGTCTCGCTGATGCGCTGCACGGGAATGCCGGTCCACATCTCGACGACACGGGCGATGTCCTCGGTGCTGATCGGGGTCGGCTGGTTGTCTTGTTCCAGTCCGCTCAGTTCCTTTTCCGCGCGCAGCAGGCGGGAGCGCAGTTCAGCCTGCTTCTCGTAAAGCTGGACATCCTCCGGACTGGTGGATATCTTTCCTTCCAGGTCCTCCTGCTCGTGTTTGAGTTCGTCAAGCGTCGCGCGGCACTGGTCCAGCTTGACCAGGGTCGTATCGGCCAGGTTGGCGTTCGAGCCCGACTCGTCGAGCAGGTCGATCGCCTTGTCCGGCAGGAAACGGTCGGTGATGTAGCGGTCGGCCATCCGGACGGCGGTCTCGATCACCGCATCGCTGTAGGTCACGTGGTGATGGGCTTCGTAGTAATCGCGGATGCCCTTCAGGATCTCGATCGATTCGGCGGCCGACGGCTCGTCGACGATCACCTTCTGGAAGCGGCGCTCCAGCGCGGAGTCCTTCTCGATGTAGCGGCGGTACTCGTCCAGGGTCGTCGACCCGATGACGCGGATTTCGCCTTTGGCCAGGGCCGGCTTGAGGATGTTGGCCGCGTTCATGGCGCCCTCGGCGTCGCCGGCGCCCATGATGTTGTGCAGCTCGTCGATCACCAGGATAACATTGCCGGAACGACGCGCATCGTCGACGACCCCTTTCATGCGGCTTTCAAACTGGCCGCGGAACTGGGTGCCGGCCACCATGGCGGTCATGTCCAGCAGATAGACCTCCTGGTGCAGCAGCTTGGCCGGGACTTCTCCGGCGTTGATCTTGACGGCGAGGCCTTCGGCGATCGCCGTTTTGCCGACACCGGGTTCACCGAGCAGGACGGGGTTGTTCTTGGCCCTGCGGTTGAGGATCTGGATCACGCGGGCCAGCTCTTTCTGACGGCCGATGATCCGGTCGATCTTGCCATCGCGCGCCTTGAGCGTCAGGTTGGTGCCGAACTGGTCGAGGAATTTGCGCTTGCGGTCCGGGCGCGCCCGCTCCGGTCCGCGTTCGCCGTTGGGGCTGCGCCGCGTTTCCGGGGCATCCTCCGACTCGCCGCCGATGGCTGCCGGCAGCAGTTCATTGGACTCCCGGCTTTCAGAAAGTTCGCCGGTTTCCTCGCCTTCCTGTCCGACCAGGTTCTCCAGGTCGAAGCTGCCGCTGATCAAGGACTTGAACAAGCCTTCCGGCGTCTGCCCGTCCATCTGGGACATCACCCGGTTCATCCGCTCGGTCAGTTCGTCGATGTTGCTGTCGTTGATGCCGGCCTTGGCAAAAAGCTCGTCCATGCCGCCCAGGCCCGTCCGATAAGCGCATTTGAGGCAAAGCCCCTCGCTGATGCGCTGGCCGTTCTCAAAGCGCGTCGTGAAGACGACGGCGACATTTTTTTTACACATGACACATTTCGTCATCGGTTGCTATCTGTTCCTTCCTGCCGCAACCCCTGTCAGGGTCTGCGGGTTAAAAATTGCCTCCAGGCTGGCAGCGTGACCTGCCCGGTCCTGGCCTGGCGTTATCTCGGCCGGTTCCGGATTACCCGCAAGAATGCGTTTGAGGTAATGACCGGTGTAGGAGTTTTCGGCAGCGGCCACCGCCTCCGGTGTCCCTTCGGCGACGACCATCCCCCCGGCGTCTCCGCCTTCAGGTCCGAGATCGATGATGTAATCCGCCGTTTTAATGACATCAAGGTTGTGCTCAATCACCAAAACGGTATTACCATTGTCTGTCAGGCGACTTAAAATGTCAACCAACTTGTGCACGTCGGCGACGTGCAAACCGGTCGTCGGCTCGTCCAGAATATAGAAGGTCTTGCCGGTGCCGCGGCGCGACAATTCGGTCGCCAGCTTGACGCGCTGAGCTTCGCCGCCGGACAGCTGGGTCGACGGCTGGCCGAGCCGGATGTAGCCCAGGCCGACATCCTGCAGCGTCTGCAGCTTGCGGGCGATGCGCGGGATCGGCTCGAAATAGTTCAATGCCTCGTCGACGGTCATATCCAGCACCTCGGCGATGTTCTTGTTCTTATAGCGGACCTCGAGTGTCTCGCGGTTGTAGCGCTTGCCCTTGCAGACATCGCAGGTGACATAGATGTCCGGCAGAAAATGCATCTCGATGCGGTTGACGCCGTCGCCCGAGCACGCCTCACAGCGCCCGCCGCGCACGTTGAAGCTGAACCGGCCCGGCTTGTAGCCGCGTGCGCGCGCGTCCTGCGTGGCCGCGAACAGCTGACGGATCAGGTCAAACACGCCGGTGTAGGTCGCGGGGTTGGAGCGCGGGGTGCGTCCGATCGGCGACTGGTCGATCGCGATGACCTTGTCGAGCCACTCGAGCCCCTCGATCGCGTCGCAGGCGCCGGGAAAGCGGCGGGCGCCGTTCAGGTCGCTGGCCAGCTTCTTGAGGATGATCCCGTTGACCAGCGAGCTCTTGCCGGAGCCCGACACGCCGGTGACGCAGGTCATGACGCCCAGCGGCACCCGCACGTCAATATTCTTGAGGTTGTTCTCCCTGGCGCCGCGCACCACCAGGAAATGGCCTTCGCCCAGACGGCGCCGGGCCGGGATCTCGATGCGCAGCTTGCCGCTCAGGTACTGGCCGGTCACCGACCTCGGGTTGGCCATGATGTCCTCGACGGTCCCCAGGGCCACCACCTCGCCGCCATGTTCACCGGCACCCGGTCCCATGTCGACGATGTAGTCGGCCTCGCGCATGGTCTCCTCATCGTGCTCGACAACCAGGACCGTGTTGCCCAGGTCGCGCAGCCGCTTCAAGGTCGCCAGCAGGCGCTTGTTGTCCCGCTGGTGCAGCCCGATGCTCGGTTCGTCCAGGATATACAGGACCCCCATCAGGCCGGAGCCGATCTGGGTGGCCAGGCGGATGCGCTGGCCCTCGCCGCCGGACAGTGTGGCCGACGCCCGCGCCAGCGTCATGTAGTCCAAACCGACATCGACCAGGAACGCCAGCCGGGCGTCCAGCTCGCGCAGGATCTGCACCGCGATCGCCGCCTGGCGCTCCGTCAGGCTGAGCTGGTGGAGGAACTGCCGGGCCTGCCGGATGGGCAGCGTGGTCAGGGCATGGATGCTGCTCCCGCCGACCGTCACGGCCAGGCTGGCCGGTTTGAGCCGGGCGCCATGGCAGGACGGGCAGGGCGTGACCGACAAAAACTGCTCATAGTAGGCCTTCATGTCATCTGAACTGGTCTCGGCATAACGCTTTTCCAGGCTAGGCACGACCCCGCTCCAGTCGCTGTGGTAGGTGCTGCCGCGGGCGTACTTGCTGTTGGAGGTGTCGACGTCCAGAACTTCGCCCGCGTTGCCGAACAGGATAATATGACGGACCGGCTCCGGCAGGTCGCGGAATGGCGTCTTCAGGGAGAAGTGATAGCGTTTGGCCAGCGCCTCGACAAAGGCCCGCGCCCAGCTGGTACGTTCGGCGAAGTTCCAGCCGCCGGCCTGGATGGCGCCGTCATCCAGGGACAGCTTGTCGTCAAAGACGACCAGCTCGGGATCGATGTGGCTCATCTGGCCCAGGCCCGTGCACTGGGGGCAGGCGCCGTAGGGATTATTGAAGGAGAACATCCTGGGCGTGATCTCTTCCAGGCTGATGTTGCAGGCGTGGCAGGCAAAATTCTGGGAAAAGACGACGTCCTCGCGATGCACCTGCTCTTCCCCGCTCTCCGGATCGATCTGAGCCGGCTGCTCGATCTGGACCAGGACCAGGCCGCTGGCCAGTTCCAGTGCCATCTCCAGCGAATCGGTCAGGCGCCGGTTCAGGCCGGGCCGGATCACGAGGCGGTCCAGCACCACGTCGATGGTGTGCTTGACGTTCTTTTCCATCTGGATCTCTTCATCCAGCTCGCGCACCGCGCCGTCGACGCGCACCCGCACGTAACCGGCTTTGCGGAAATCCTCGAGCAGTTTGACAAACTCGCCCTTGCGGCCGCGCACAACCGGCGCCATCACGATCAGGCGGCTGCCCTCCGGGTAGCGTAGCAGGCTGTCGACCATCTGGTCGACCGACTGGCGCTCAATCTCCCGGCCGCACTGGGGACAGTGCGGGGTGCCGACGCGGGCATAGAGCAGACGCAGGTAATCGTAGATCTCCGTGACGGTGCCGACGGTCGAACGCGGGTTGCGGCTGGTCGTCTTCTGGTCGATCGATATGGCCGGCGACAAGCCCTCGATGTGGTCGACATCCGGTTTCTCCATCTGGCCGAGAAACTGGCGGGCATACGACGACAGCGATTCGACATAGCGTCGCTGACCCTCGGCGTAGATGGTGTCGAAGGCCAGCGACGATTTGCCGGAACCCGACAGACCGGTCAGGACGACCAGCTTGTCGCGGGGGATCTCCAGGCTGATGTTTTTCAGGTTGTGTTCGCGCGCACCGCGAATCCGGATGGCAGGCTGCATGTCATTTCTCTCCTCGTCAGTCCAGCGTTGTAAAAACAAACATATGTCCGTCATTCATTATACCAGATGATCATACGCTGTACAGGGACAATTTTCTGTAACAAGAGGCGCGGTCAGCCCAAACAGGGGCTTGCGCCCCTATTTTGGCCATGGTGTAATAGCACGTGCACACGGGCCTATGGTCAAGCGGTCAAGACGCCGCCCACTCACGGCGGATAAAGGAATTCGATTCTCCTTAGCGTCACCAGAAAAAGCTGCAGTCCTTCCGGACGGCAG
>JAAYJD010000174.1 GCA_012523135.1 Clostridiaceae bacterium | reverse complement strand
GAGTACGCCTGGACCGGCAATCTCGGCCATTGGTACTGGTATATCAGGACAAATGCCGTCACCTTCAACCCGCTCAAGGCCGCCGAGCTGGGCTATGCTCCGGAAGAGGTCCCGTCACCGGTTCCCTACCAATTTTTCACGGAACGGATCCATCCGGATGACTATGAACATACGATGCAGGCCATGAGAGACCACCTGGCCGGGCAGGCGGCGGTCTACGAAGCTGAATACCGCATCCGGGCCAAGGACGGCTCTTACCGCTGGTACTACGACCGCGGCCGGATAACCCGGCGCGATCCGGACGGCAAGCCGCTTTTTCTGGCCGGTATCGTCTTCGATGTCACCGAAAAGAAAAACTTGCAGCTGGACCTGGAGCGGAAGAACAGGATACTCGCGGAATTATCGGCCATCGACGGCCTGACGCAGGTCAGCAACCACCGGACCATCGTCGAGCACCTGAAAGCCGCCATGGCCGAAGCAACCCGGACCCGGTCGCCTTTGTCGGTTGCACTGTTCGACATCGACGATTTCAAGCACGTCAACGACAGCAAAGGCCACATCGTCGGCGACCAGGTGCTTGCCGCGGTTGCCGCCCTGATCAGGAACCCGATCCGCGAAACCGACCAGGTCGGCCGCTACGGCGGGGAGGAGTTCATGGTCGTTTTCAGCCAGGTTGACCTGACGACGGCGGTAAAAGCGGCCGAGCGGATCCGCCAGGCTGTCGCGCAGCACCGATTCCTTGACGACCTGCGCATCACGGTCAGCGGTGGGGTCAGCCTGTATAACGGCGAAAGCGAATCCGACCTGGTGCATGCCGCGGATGTAAAAATGTACGAGGCGAAAAGACAAGGCAAGAACCGGATCGTTTTCTGACGAGGAAGGGCAGATTATGGAACTGCAGCTGCAAAACCAGATGGTCCTCGGCCAGCTGCCGCCAACCTGGGTCCTCTCCATTCCCGCTTGCGGAACGGGCGACCTGCTGGTTGCCGGCAAGACCTCCTGCCCGGTCGTTGCGGTGACCCGTCGCTCCGATACGCTCCGGGCCGAGATCCGCTTCGATGCCCGCCCGGACGAGCCAATCGTGCTGATCGGCCAAGCCCAGGCAGGCGATGCGGTCCAGGTCGTCAACACCGGCTGCCGGATCGCCCTGTATGTCAACGATGCGCTGCAGGACGAGGACTGGCCGCTCGGGAGCGCGGATCTAAGCAGAGCCATGTGCCAGACCGGGGATGCAGCCGTCACGCTGCACGACGATTTTAGCTTCGATAAGGCATATCGGGCAGCCGGCCGGGAGGAGATCGTCCGCGACCTGGCCAGCTGGCGGCCAAAAGGGCATAACACCAGCGTCGGCGACTGCATGCCATTTGCGCACGACGGCGTTTATCGCCTGTTCTATTTGTTTGACCGGCGTCACCACCGGAGCAAGTGGGGCCTGGGTGCCCACCAGTGGGCTCAGATCACGACAACCGATTTCAAGACGTGGCGCTCCTGCCCGCTGGCCATCCCGATCGAGAGCCAGGAGGAAGGCTCGATCTGCACCGGTTCGCTGGCCTGGCACGAGGGCACTTGCTATGCCTTCTATGCCGTCCGCATGAGCGACCGCAGCCCGGCCCGCCTGACCTGGGCAACCAGTTCGGACGGCGTCCGGTTCAACAAGAGCGGCCGGTTCGTCACCTTGAGCGAACCGTATGAGCCGGTCTCGGCCCGGGATCCCAAGGTCTTCGCAGACCAAAACGGCCTGTTTCACATGCTGGTTACGACATCCGTCGCCGGCAACGGCAGCTTGGCCCACCTGGTCTCAACGGATCTGGAACAGTGGCGCCAGCTGGCGCCCTTTATCTGCCTGGACACCCGGGAACAGCCGGAATGCCCGGACTATTTTTATTACAACGGCTTCACCTATCTTGTCTACAGCTTGCGCGGCACCGCGCACTATTTCGTGTCACGAAATCCGTTCGGACCCTGGACGGCACCGTCCGGCAACCAGGTCGGTCCGGACGGGCTGCGCGTGCCCAAGGCGGCGATCCTCCAGGACCGCCTGGTCTTTGCCGGCTTCGTCGCCGATGGCGACGGTTACGGAGGCCGCTTCGCACTTTACGATACCACAGGGCAGCGTGACGGCCGCCTGACTTTTACGCCGCTCACCTGACGGCCTGCCCCGGGCAACACGCGCAGCGGATGCAATGTCAAGCGATCCCGGCTGGCCCTTGTCCCGTTCAAGCTGGATTTTTCGGCCCATCAGATCTGTAGCGACCGGGCGTTGTCCCTGTTTTCTGCTTGAAATAGCGCGTGAAATAGTTGTCGTCGGAAAAACCGCTTGCCATCGCGATGTCGGTGATGGACTGGCCGGTTGTCCGCAAAAGCTGGCAGGCATACGCCAGCCGCAGACTCAGGATATAAGCAAAGGGCGACATGCCGTATATCTGACCAAAAAGCCGCCGAAAATGACGTTCTGACATAAAAACAGATGCTGCGAGGCGGCCGATGTTCACGTCGCTCAGGTATTCCCGTTCAATGTACGCGCACGCATGAGCGATTTTGCCGATGCTGCCCGCCTTCTCGCCAGACTCACAGTTGCGGGACAAAATCAACAGGAGCCGCGTGAAGTCGCACATGATCATGGACCGGAAACCTGCCTCGCCGTTGGTGTATTCGGCGTGCAATTCCTCGAGCAAAGTCTTAACCTTCGCGAAAACCGCCGGATTCAGCTTCATGCGAATCCCGGATCGGCCCGCGTATAATGCGTCGAGCGCAAAGAGCGTGTGGAAACCGGGCAGTCCGCGCAGGTCCTCGTTGCAGGAACGCAGGGCTGACGCGTCATAGGCGATGTTGTAAAGCTCAAGCGCATCGACTTGCCTGATTTCATGCCTGGCCTCCCTGCCGATCACAAACAGGTCGCCGGTACCGACAGGAAACGCGAATCCGTTGATGCTGTTGATCGCGCTGCCGCCGAGGATGATCTCCAGCTCGTTGAAATCGTGCTGGTGCGGCGCGCAATCCGCGTTCAGCGTCAGGCGGGAAACGCTGAAGTTGAAATCTTCGTATTTCGCCATCTGGCGCATATGAAAGCAGGTGTCCATGTCCGGATTGTGCTATGACTGGTCTGGAAAGTCAAGGCGCGGCCCTCTCGATGTGGCTATACTGAAGGTGTATGTGCGGCCCTAACTTGGTTTGGAGGTTTTGCCATGTCACGTTTTATCCCGTATGTCCTCAAGTGGGACGACGCGCCCATCGACATTTCCCATGTGTTTCAGAATGAAACACCTGCCGGCAGGCACGGTTTCGTCGTCGTCAAGGATGACAAGCTGGCCTTCGAAGACGGGACGCCGACACGCTTTTTCGGCACGCTCTTCAACAGCGGCATGAATTTCTGTTCCCACGACCACGCGGAAAAAGTGGCCCGCCGTCTCGCTAAATTCGGACTCAACATCGTCCGGCTCCACCAGTTGGATTCCGAATGGGCCTTGCCGAATATTTTTGCGTTTGAACGCGGCCCGCACGAGAACGCCACGCATACGTTCGATCCACGAAGCATGGACCGGCTGGACTACCTGGTTTACTGCCTGAAGCAAAACGGCCTGTACCTCTACATGGACGGCATCAACTACCGCATGTTCAAGAGCGACGACGGCGTGCGCAATGCCGGGCAGCTCACCGAGCGCGCCGCCAAGCCCTACAGCATCTTCGACCCCACCATGATCGAACTGCAGAAAAAGTATAACCGCGACCTGCTGACCCACTACAACCCCTATACGGGCCTGCGCTATTGCGACGACCCGGCGGTCGCCCTGTTTGCCATGAGCACCGAAACCACCCTGTTTCACACCGGCTGGACGGTCAAGGTCGAACCCTACAAATCGGAACTGGAAGCAAGATTCCGGCAGTGGGCCGCGCAAAACGGCTATGCCGCGGACCCGGTCGACCTGACCGACCGTTCCGATCCGGCGTTGCGATCGTTTTATGTGTCGCTGGAACAGGCGTACTACACCGCCATGCGCGACGACTTGCGGATGAACGGCGTGCGCATCCCGCTTTGCGGCGACAACTGGGGCTATTCCGTCGACCACCTGACCGCCCAGGCCGACAACACGTTCAGCGACTCGCACAGTTATTCCTATATCGGCGATCACCGCCGCTTCATGAACGATCCCATATCCGATAAAAAGCACACGCTGTTCGTCAGTTACCCGTTCAGCCGCCTGGCCGAAAAACCCTTCTTCATTTCGGAATGGGACATGCCGTGGCCCAACGAGTACCGGGCGGAAGCGGCTCTGTTCATGG
>JAAYJD010000173.1 GCA_012523135.1 Clostridiaceae bacterium | reverse complement strand
TCTCAGAACCATAATAATGGAGCGGTGAGACGGAAACGCCCAGGCTGTAGATGGCGGTGGCGTCAAAACCCTCGACGGTCACTTCCACGGACGTGTCGCTCAGCTTCTTGATGCCGGCGATGTTCGGGACGCCCTTGCCGCCCATGGCTTCGTCTTTCGGGCCCCATTCGCCGATAAAGGCAGAACGGGCAACGTCGACGACAGAGGTGTCATCAGCCGCTTCGACGCCCCAGTAGGCTTCCGGGTCGCCTTCGTATTTTGTATAGGTTTCGTTGTAGTAGTCCTCGATCGTCGGGTACTGCTTCTCGGCCAGATTCCAGGTCTTCCCGGAAACGCCGGTCAGGACTTTGTCATCGCCGACTTCGGCAAAGCCCCACAGGACCATACCCATCATGACCTTGAGGCCTTCTTCTTTGTTGATGTCTTCAGGCTTGAAGCCGGTGTACTGCTCGGCATAGCCCATGTAGTTGGCCAAGACGTAGTTGACGATGGCCTGCACGTCGTCGATCCAGGCCTGCTTGATCATGGCCCAGAACGATTCCTGCTGTTCCTTGGTCCATGCGTCGCCTGCGGCCCAGACATGGTCTTCGCCGGCTTCGTAGATGGCGTCGAACATTGCGTCGTACTTTTCATAGACTTCGCTGGTGGTCTGGGTGCGGTAGTCTTTCATGCCCAGGATCGGAACCGAGTACAGGGTTGTCGAACCCGTGTAGCTGGGATCGGAATAGACATAATAGGTGAAGATGATGTCGTCCGCGGTCATCAGTTCGCCGTCGCTGAACATGACATCGTCGCGGATTGTCCAGGTGTAGGTCGTCTTGTTGGTGGACTCGTTAAAGTCGACCTTGACATTGGCGATGCCCTTATACTCGTATTCGGTGCCGTTGTAATCGAGCTTTTCGCCCTCGATAGCATTGTAGACGATGGCACCGGTTCTGTCTGTTGTCAGCAGGCCCGCAGCTGTCATGCCGGCAACATCGTTGTCATAAGCCGTGTCGGCAAAGAACGGGCTGAACTTCTCGCTGAAGGGCGAGTAGCCAACCACAAGCGGCGTGCTCTGACGGAAACGGGTGGTGGTTGCTTCCGTGGTGGTCGTGGCCTGTGTGGTCGTGGTGGCCTTGGTTGTCGTCGTGCCAGCGGTGGTCGTGGTCGTCGTCTCTTTTTCGGTACAGGCCGCAAAGAGCGTGACCGTCATCGCTAGCATGAGCAATACCGACAGTAATTTAATCGGTCTGGTCTTTCTCATGTGACATTCTTCCTCCTCATTTTCCATTTGCCTGCGTTTCCGGTATAAAACGGGCAAGCCCGATTCTGAACGGCTCGCCGGATCGCAGACGAATGCGTATAATTGATTATTATATCAAAAGGCTGCTTTGTCAACCAGTTTCAGGCAAAGCAGCCGATTTTTGTATTATTCAGCAGATATTTTCGGGCGGCAGAACAGGCCGTAAACGATTCCGGTTGGGCAGAACAAGCCATCTTTCCGGCGGTAAAATGACGCACTACCTGTCTGTGAAGACCACCTCGCCGGGACGAACCATGCCCAGCTGCTCACGCGCGACGCGCTCGATATAGGCGTCGCTGCCGACAATTTGCTGCAGTTCGCGCATTTCGGACAGCTCGGCTGCCGCTTCCTGGCGTGTTCCGGCCAGTGCTTCCCGGCGCGCGTCGATCCGGGCCAGCTGCTTTTCCTGCTCAAAATAGATTGCGATCGCCGACGCCAGCACAACGACCAGCAGCATCCCGATCAGGATCCTGAAAAGGATTTTGCTGTTGCTGACAGAGCGATACGGTTGTCGCCGAACGGCTTCCATGCTGTCTTGCACCTCGCGCGGGTCTTGTCGGCTTGCAGATGAATATATTTTCATTGCAGTCATGACCCATCGTCTTCATTGTAAAGAACAGCATCGGTGAATACAACCGGTTCCGGCAGCATCCGCAGTCCGCAGGCCCCGATTTAACGCCGCTGTAACGCGTTTGTAACAACGTTCAGGCGGGATCTGTTGGCGTTTTCAAGATTTCGTACAGGTCGGCGGCTTCTTCTTTGCGCACCGTTTCCCGCAGCTGCAGGATCCTGACCTGGGTTCGACCGGAGCCGAAACCAATCTCGAGGATGTCACCGGGCTTGACCTCCGCGCCGGGTTTGGCCGGACGGCCGTTGATCTGGACGCGGCCGGCCGCGCAGATCTCGTTGGCAACCGTGCGCCGCTTGACCAGGCGCGACACTTTGAGAAATTTATCGAGACGCATGGCTGTCGCCACCTTTCTCATCCTGCTTGACCGTATCCCACAGCCTGTCCAGTTCCGCCAGCGGCAATGTACCGAGCTTCAGCTGCCGGGACTCGGCCAGCGCTTCCAGGGCGGCGAAACGCCGGATGAATTTTTCCGTGGCCCGGTTGAGGGCCATCTCTGGCTGAACCTTGAGATGACGGGCATAGTTGACGGCTGAAAACAGCAGGTCACCCAATTCGTCTTCCAGGCGCTCCTGGTTTGGGGCCGCCTGGATTTCCGCCAGTTCTTCCTCGATCTTCTGCCGCGGGCCGTCTGCCTCGGCCCAGTCGAAGCCGACCTGGGCGGCCTTTTGCTGCACCTTGTAGCTGCGCTGGAGCGCGGGCAGGGTACGCGGGACATCGAGCAGAACCTGGGTCTGGCTCTCAAGCCCCTTCTCGAGCTTCTTGTTTTTTTCCCAGTTGGCGATGACTGCGTCCGGCGTCGACGCCCGGTCAGGGCCGAAGATGTGCGTATGGCGGCTGATCAGCTTGTTGCAGATCGCCGTGACAACATCGGAAAACGTGAAAGTGCCGTCTTCGGCAGCCATCTGGGCATGGAAAACGACTTGCATCAGGACATCACCAAGCTCGTCGCACAACCGGTCCGGCTGGCCGCTCTCGATGGCGTCGATAACCTCGTACGCTTCTTCGAGCAAATTCTGCCTCAGGCTGCCGTGCGTCTGTTCCCTGTCCCAGGGGCACCCCTGCTCGCTGCGCAGAAAGGCCATCAGGTCGAGCAATTCAGCAACGGTGAATTCGTTTTTCGGAACAAATGACTCGGCTGGCGGCAGCGGGCGCTGTTGGTTGTCTGGCATCATATTCCTCCTGGTCATCAGCGTTCGATCACTCGAGCCAGCGGATCTGGAAGCGTTCGAAACGGATCGGCTCGGTGAATTGTTCGGCAAAAAAGATGGTTTGGTGAAAACGGGCAAACTCGCGCGTGTTTTTTTCCATCCAGATCGGGATGGGAATGTCCAGCTGGCGGCACAAATCGACCAGACAGCGCTCCAGGCGCGTCGTAAAGCGCTGCGGTCCGTCCGGATGGGTCACGACCGTATTCTGGATCAAAAGGTTGGCCTTGAATGTTTTTCCTTCCAGGGTCATCGTTTGCCTCCGTTCCCCACTTCGCTTAACATTTTATTCACGAAACGACCACGATCGTGATACATTTCCCTGCTATGCTTAAGGTAATTCAAAGCATCCCCTTACTTCATAACCCCCTCCTTAGAAATACCGGCGGTCCCCCCCGCCGGTATTTCATTTACTTGAGGCTGGGATAGATCCTGCGGTACTGCGTGAGCGCGTCTTGCCAGGCGGGCTGGTCCGCAGGCTGGTACTGCTTGAGCGCAAAGGAACGCGCGATCACCCGGCGCGCCTCAGCCAGATCTTTGAGGACACCCTGGGCCAGCAATTGGACCGCCATGTTGCCCAGTGCCGTCGCCTCGATCGGGCCGGCCACCACCTGGCTGCCGGTGGCGTTGGCCGTGAATTGGGACAAGAGGCCGTCCTTGGTGCCGCCGCCGACGACGTGCAGGGTCGGGTACTGCCGCCCCGTGACGGATTCGATCTGATCCTTGGTCACCCGGTACTTGAGCGCCAGGCTCTCGTAGATGCAGCGGACGACTTCACCGCGCTTTTCCGGAACCGGCTGGTCCGTCTCGCGGCAGAGCTGCCGGATGCGTTCGGGCATATCGCCCGGGAACCCGAGCACATCGGCGTCGGGGTCGATCAGGCTGCGGAAGGGCCGGCAGTCCAGCGCTTCCCGCTCCAGGTCGGCATAACTGACATTGGCACCTTCGCGGTTCCACTGGCGGCGCGATTCCTGGATCAGCCACAGGCCCATGATGTTCTTCAGGAAGCGTGTCGTCCGGTTGAAGCCGCCCTCATTGGTGAAATTGTAGGCGTAGGTCTGGTCCGTGATCAGGGGAACCGGGCTCTCGATCCCCATCAAGGACCAGGTTCCGCTGCTGATGTAGACGAAATCGTCCTGAACAGCCGGTACGGCGACGACGGCCGACGCCGTGTCGTGCGAGGTGACGGCCACCGCCGGAATCGGTTCGAGACCCAGCTCGGCGCAGATTGGCGCCGACAAGGCGCCGACGATCTGGCCGGGATGCACGATCGGGCTAAGCAAGCCGACCGGCAGATCCAGTTTTTTGAGCAGGTCAAGGTCCCAGTCGCCGGTATACGGATTGACCATCTGGCCGGTCGAAGCGATGGTGAATTCGGCCTGGCGCTGGCCGGTCAGCAGGTACAGGAAGAGATCGGGCATCAGCAGCAGGCCGCTGGCACGTTCCAGCAGCTCGGGCCGCTTCTGCCGCAGGGCATACAGCTGGTACAAGGTATTGAAATGGAGAAACTGGGTGCCGGTGCGCTGGTAGAGGATGTCCTTGGGGATGACCTGGAAAACCTGGTCCATCACGCCCTGCGTGCGGGTATCCCGGTAATGCACCGGGTTTTCGAGCAGCCGCCCCTCACGGTCCAGCAAACCAAAGTCAACGCCCCAGGTATCGATGCCGAACGAATCGATTTTGCCGCAGCCTTTGGCCTTGATCAGGCCTTGCTTGACTTCATGGAACAAGCGCAGAACATCCCAGTACAAAGTCGCCCCGACCTGAACCGGGTCATTGGGAAAGCGGTGGACCTCTTCCAGATCGATGCGTTCGCCGTCGAAACGCCCCAGCATCGCGCGGCCGCTGGATGCGCCGAAATCAAAAGCCAGCAGTTGCTTGTGTTGTGTCATGGTGCTCTCCCCTTTCAGGCTGCAGCTCATTGGGCTGTGATGCTTTTCCGGTACTTCTCGCTCTCCCAGTTGCTGATGAAACTGCGATTGTCCTCGCTCATCAGCCGCACCGTGTGGCCGGCCTGCTGAATCGTCTGGGTGATGAAGAGGACGGCGCAAAGCGTTTCTTCGATCGTGCGCGCTTCGTTGAAGCCGCAGCGGTAGCGGACCTCGCCGCTGGCGCGGTCCAGCGTGCAGACGATGCCTTCCGGCACCGGAGCGCCCGGCTCCAGGACAGCGATCTTGCCGCCCAGAAAAACCAGCTGGTCCGGGTACAGCGACTGAACCGCGAAGAAGTCATGGTCCCAGGACCGGGTCTGCAGCTGCCTGCCCAACCAGGGTGTCGCCGACACCCAGTGCTGGCCGTCGTCCTGCCCGGATTCGGGCCGGACCTCGACCGCCGGCCAATCCTGGCGCGAGACCCCGAAGGCGGCGGCCAGACACCGGTTAGCCTCTTCATGCAGGTTCAGGCAGGTGTCGGCATCGGGACCGGTGACCACCAGGCCGTGGTTCTGCATCAGGAGGATCGCCGGCTTGCGGCCGGTTTTCGCTTCGGTCTCGCCGATCGCCTGGCGGATAGCAAAGGTTAGCTGGGCACCCGGATTGATGTACGGCACGAAAGCATGGCTGACCGGCAAGTCCGCAAGCGCCGCGGCGGCGATGGCGGGGCCTTGCGCGGCACAGGTCGCCAGGTTGGCGTAAACAGGATGCGTATGCAGCACGAAGGTGTCGAGGATCGCGTGGAAACCGGCTTCGACCGATGGCCGCAGCGCGGGCAGGCCGTCGACCAAACGGATCGAAGCCTTGGCACGGGCCGAACCCTCCTGCTCGATATCCGCCAGGTCCCGGGGGTCTGTCCCCAGGTAGAACTGGCGCAGCGATTGAAAATCCAGCACCGCATAAGCCTGGTCCTGCCCGATCTGGTCCAGCCGGAAGCCGGATGCCTTGATCGCCATCAGGGTGTCGTCCACCTTGCAGGACGTATTGCCGCCGCCGCCCTGGACATAGTCTGAAGCGCCGCCGGCCAGGCGCGACATGCGCACAAAATCGTCCAGCCGGGACGCATGGCGTTGGGTAAAAGTCTGGTTATCGATCATCTTGTCCACTCCTTGCCTGACCGGCTTTTGCGGCTCAGGTCCTGTTTTTCAGTACGGTCTGCTCGTATTCGTGGACCTTGTCCAGCCAGTCAACACCGGCGGGCACGCCTTCATCGAGACAATACTTATTCCAGACCGCCGCGTACGGCAGCGTGCGGGCTTCTTCCATCAGGGCCAGCCGATCGGCGTAACGGCCGGCGTTTTCCGCCTCGCGCAGCTTGTCCGTCGGTTCGAGCAAGGCCGCCAGCATGGCTTTCTGGGCGGCGCGGATCCCGATCACCCAGGCGGCGATCCGGTTGATGCTGCCGTCGAAAAAGTCGGTCGCCAGGTAGACGCGGCCAAAGCCGCCCGCCCGCTTGATCTCGCGCATCACGTCAAAAACATTCTCATCCGAAATCACAACGTGGTCGCTGTCCCACTTGACGCCGCGGCTGACATGGATCAGGAGCTTCGGATAGAAAAGGAGCAGCGACGAGATCTTGTCCGCGATCGTCTCCGTCGGATGGAAATGGCCCATATCCAGCGTCAGCACCAGGTGGTCGCAGCCGTTGGCGCGGGCGTGGGCGACATACCCCATGTAGAACTCGTGGGACCCGACGGTGTAGCTCTCGACACCGACCCCGAACAGCTTGCACTCGACGGCATCGACCAAATACTCAGCCGGATACTGCTCAGCCAGGATTTCATCCAGCGAATCGCGCAGTAAGCGCCGGTAAAGCAGCCGGTCCGCGGGCATGTCCTTCATGCCGTCCGGAACCCAGATGTTGTTGACCACCGGTTTGCCCAGGCTTTTGCCGATGTCGGCGGCAATGCGGCGGCTGGCCTTGCAGTGATCGATCCAGAAACGGCGGATTTTTTCATCCGGGTGGGACAGGGTCAGGTTGTCCGCAGCCAGCGGATGGCCAAAGCAGGTTGGGTTGAAGTCGATCGCCACATCCCTTTCCTTGGCCCATGCGATCCAACGGGCGAAATGACGGGTCTCGTAAGCGTCGCGGTCGACCGCCTCGCCGTCCAGCTCGGCGTAGCTGGCATGCAGATTGACACGCTGCTTGCCTGGCAGCAGGCTCATCGCCATATCGATGTCGGCGCGCAGTTCAGCGCCGGATCTCGACTTGCCCGGATAGGCGCCCGTCGACATGATGCCGCCCGAAACGCCGCCGGCCAGGCTTTCCAGACCGGTGACGTCGTCGCCCTGCCAGCAGTGCAGGGAGATCGGCAATTGCTTCATCTGCTCGATAACGGCAGCGGTGTCAACCCCGAACTGGGCGTAGACCTCGGTCGCAGCCTCGTATTGCTTCTGAATGAGTTCCTGGTTCAACATCTCTTGTTCCTCCTCTATCGGTTTGTTTTCCTGTCGTGTTGTTAGGTCAGCGGGCGGGCTCATAGCCGTACAGCGCCAGGGCCTGGTCGCGGTAGGCCTGGACGCGCCCGGCCAGGTCGGGATAGTCGCCAACGGTCTCTGGCGCAAAGAAGCCGCGGTCCAGCGACTGCGTGGCCAGGCGTTCGTGGCCGATCAGGGCCCAGGCGGCATCATACAGATTGGCGAAAAACGGATCGCGCATCGCCTCGCAGATAAACGGCTGGCGCGGCTGGTTGATGTCCTCGCCGCTGATCTGGAAGAAACCGTGCCGATCGCAAAGCGCACGGACGCGGACCAGCTGTTCACGGGTATTGCGAGACGGCATGTAGGTGATGGCCTTGAAGCCTATCTCCTTGAGCAGGACAAAAAGCTCGTCCAGGTAGCCATCCTCGAAAGCCTGGGCCTTCTTGTCCCCGGTCACCGATTCCGTCACATCGCCCAGATAGGCATAAGCCAGGATGATGCCGTGCGCCTGGGCGAACGCGGCCAGTTCGGCGACCGGCGGGCATTCGTCGCTGGCGTCGATGTAGAACGCCTCGACCAAATCGCTCTTGAGAACGCCGAGCAGATCGTATGCCAGGTGGGGATTGGCCTGATCCTCTAGCTGCAGGCGGGCTTTTTCCCGTACCGGGATGGCCAGTGTGTTCTTGAGGAACGCGACCAGTTCCGTACCGGCGCCGAAGCGAGCGAGCAGGCTCTGGGCCACGGCAAAAAGCAAGTGCCGTTCGGTGACCTGGCCGCCCTCGGCAAACGCGGACAGCGGGACAATGTCCCGGTCGTAATCGAGGCAGATGCCGGCCGGTTCCAGCAGCTGGTTCAAGCGGGCGGTCATGGCGCGGTTGCGTGTGCCGCGCGCCGCCAGGATGGGGCGGAACCAGTCGCTGAGCGCGTCGATCTGGCTGTGCGGCACGCCGTGCAGGGCGACGTAGGCGACCGTGTCCTGGTCCGGATTGTTAATCCGGCGTCCGGCCAGGGCGGTTGCGGCAAACGAGACGCGGCATTCAGCCCCGACCGTGACCGGCAGACCCATGATCCGGCCTGCCTCGATAAACTCGCGCGCCCCCGCGATGGTGTCGTGGTCCATGATGCCGGCTGTGGCCAGTCCGGCCTGGAACGCCATCCAGACTGCCTTGGCTGGCGAATAGGGCGAAAACGAATACTGTGTGTGAATGTGGTTGTTGACATCGCGGCCGGGCAGCTTTTCGCGCCGGCCGACAGAAAGGCTCAGCTGGCGCAGGGCGTCGAGTCGACGTGCGGCCTGCGGATCGTTAAGCGCCTGGATCAGGTCGGGGTCAGGTTTCGTCAGCATGCGTCACTCCTGTGTTTTTTTCCATTTTACCAGATAACCGGAACCCTGTCCCGGCCGATGGGACGAAAAGGCCCGGGAATCGGACACACCGACCCCGGGCCCTGCAGGCGCAAACTCAGACGCCCAGCTTGCTGCGCCGCTTCATTTCGACATCTGTGAAGCTGTGCTTCGGCGCGTAGCCGGGAATCGGCTGGATGCGCTCATGGAAGATGTCGACAAACCAGTCGGCCTGCGGGAAGAAATGCTCCTCCAGCTCGTAGGCCGGCGTGATCCAGTTGCGGGAACCGAGCACGATGGCCGGTGCGTCCAGGTCGTCGAAGCAGAGGTCGTTGATGTTGCGAGCCAGGTCGTTGAGGTACGAGCCGCGCTCGCAGGCATCGCCGGCGATGATGATCTTGCCGGTCTTGCGCACCGACTCCGCCACCAGGTCATAATTGAACGGCACCATCGAGCGGGCGTCGATCACCTCGGCGTTGATCCCCTGCTGCTCGAACAGCTTGGCCGCGTCAAGCGCCCGGTACAAAGTCGCCCCGATGGTCAGGATGGTGACATCGGTTCCGGCGCGCTTGATGTCCGGCTCGCCGATCGGGATCTGGTAGGGTTCAACGGGCACGCCGCCCTGGTGGAACTGCTCGCCGACATCGTAGATCCGCTGGCTCTCAAAGAAGATCACGGGATCCGTCCCGTTGAGCGCGGCGGCCATCAGGCCCTTGGCGTCGTAGGGTGTCGCCGGGAAGACAACCTTGAGGCCGGGGATGTGGGCGCAAAGCGCGGTCCAGTCCTGGGAGTGCTGGGCGCCGTACTTCGAGCCGACCGACACGCGCACGACGACAGGCATCTTGAGAATGCCGGCCGACATGGCCTGCCACTTGGGCAGCTGGTTAAAGACTTCATCACCGGCCCGGCCTAGGAAGTCGCAGTACATCAGTTCGACCAGGGCGCGGCCGCCGCTCATCGCGTAGCCGACGGCCGAACCGACGATCGCGCCTTCAGATATGGGCGAATTGAACAGCCGGTGGTAGGGAATCGCTTCGGTCAGGCCGCGGTAGACGGCAAACGCGCCGCCCCAGTCGCGGTTCTCTTCGCCGTAGGCGACCAGGGTCGGGTCCTCGTAGAACTTGTCGAGGATCGCTTCGAACAGGCCGTCGCGCAACTGGTAGACTTTGTTCTTGGAAACCGGCTTGCCCTGCTCATCGAAGGCAAAACGGCTCTTGCGGGCGATCTGCTGCAGGCGGGGGTTCTCCTCCTTGGGCATGAGGACATCGCAGGCGCGGTCTTCCATGCGCACAACCTGCTGGTTGGAAAACATCATCTTCTCGAGCGCATCCGGGGTCTTGGCCAGATCCATGCGCGGTGACACCTGCGGGTCGATCGCCAGACTGACGGCGCGGGTCACCCGGCTGACGACAGCTTCGTCGACCGCCGCGATTTCATCTTCGGTCGCCACGCCGGCCAGAACAAGCTGGGCATGGAACGCGGCGATGGAATCCTGGCTCTCCCAGGCTTCCTTTTCCTCGCTGGTCCGGTAGGAGTCGGCGTCCGACGGCGAATGCCCGGCGTAGCGGTAGGTCAGGGTATCGAGCAGAACCGGGCCTTTTTTGGCGTCGATGATCTCTTTCTTGCGCCGGAAGGCGTCAATCACGGCCAGCGGGTTGTAGCCGTCGACGCGCTCGGCGTGCATCTGGTCGGGGTTGATGCCGGCGCCGATGCGGGCGACATAATCGTAGCCCATCGTCTCGCCGCGGGTCTGGCCGCCCATGGCGTACTGGTTGTTCATGATGTTGAAGATCAACGGCAGGCCGCCCTTCATGTCGTCTTGCCACAGGGTGCGGAACTGGTCCATCGCCGACAGCATGAAGCCTTCCCAGACCGGGCCGCAGCCCAGCGATCCGTCGCCGATGTTGCAGATCACCAGGCCAGGTTTGCGGTTGATCTTCTTGTAGAGCGCCGCACCGACCGAGATATCGCCGGATCCGCCGACGATCGCATTGTTGGGGTAGATGCCGAACGGCAGGAAAAAGGCGTGCATCGAGCCGCCCAGACCGCGGTTGAAACCGGTCGTTTTGGCAAAAATCTCGGCCAGGGCCCCGTAGACCAGAAAATCGATCGCGAGGTCCTTAAATGCGCGGTTCTGGTCCTTGGCCGCGTTCTCGACGATCTTCCAGGTCGCGCCGTCCAGGAAAGACTCCATGATCTTGAGCAGCTCGTCATCGGGCAGCTTCTGGATGGCCGACAGGCCTTTAGCCAGGATTTCGCCGTGGCTGCGGTGCGAGCCGAAGATGAAGTCGTGCGGCGTCAGCAAGTAGGCCTGACCGACCGAAGAGGCCTCCTGGCCGATCGACAGATGGGCCGGGCCGGGGTTGTTGTACTCGAGTCCGTTGTAGCTGTTGGTGGTTTTGATCGCGTACAGCATCGATTCGAACTCACGGATCAGGCGCATGTCGTGGTAGATGCGCAGCAGATCGTCCTTGCTGAAGGTGTCCGTTTCTTCGGCCACTGATTTGCTGTACTGGTTGACGGGAATGTCCCGGAACTTGATCCAGCCGGACTGTCTGACGTCTTCAGGTTTGATAAACAATTGCTTTGCCATGTATCGATCCTCCGGTTTGCTGGCGCTTGGCGCCGCTCTGTCCTGGTTGGACGGCTTGATCAGGTATGGAAAACGGCCTCGCGGATGATCTCACCCACCGTGGGATGCGGGAAAATCAGTTCGCGGATCTCGGGCAGCTTCATCTCGGTCTCGATCAGGAAGCCGACGGCCAGGATGATCTCGGACGCATAGCTGCCCAGCAGATGGCAGCCTAGGATCCGCTCGCGCTCCGTGTCGATGAGCAGCTTGATCAGGCCGGTGCCGCCTTCGTTCTCGGCCATGTAGCGGCCGGAGAAGTTCATGGGCAGGACGACCTTGCGGAAGGGCAGCTGCTTGTCGCGGCAGGTTTCCTCGGTTTCCCCGACGAAGGCCATCTCCGGGTTGGTGTAGATGACAGACGGCATGGCCTGGTAGCGCATGGTGTCCTTTTTGCCCAGGATGGTGTTGACGACCACTTCGGCTTCGCGATAGGCGGCGTGGGCCAGCATCCAGGTGCCGTTGACATCGCCGGCCGCGTAGACATCCGGCACGTTGGTCAGGCCCTGGCGGTCGGTGACGATCCGGCCGCGCTCGACGAAAACGCCGATGTTCTCCAGGCCGATGCCGCGGGTCACCGGACGGCGGCCGACACTGAGCAGCACCTTGTCTGCCGCGACCTGGCGTGTCGCGTCCTTGTCCTTGAAGGTGACCTGGCCGCCGCCGATCCCGGTCACCTGGCAGCCGAGATGGAAGGTGATGCCCTGCTTGGCAAAAGCAGCCTGCAGGGCGGCGCTGATCTCGCGATCCGCGTTGCCGGCGATATGGTCAAGCATCTCGATGACCGTGACCTTGCTGCCGACAGTCTGGAAATAGCCGGCCATCTCCAGGCCGATCACGCCGCCGCCGACGACGACCAGCGATTCCGGGATGGTTTCCAGGTCGAGGATCTCCCGGTTGGTCAGCACGGAGCCGTCGGCCAGGCCTTCCCTGACACCGGGGATCGGCGGTACGATCGCCTCTGAGCCGGTCGCGATCAGGAGCTTTTTACCTTCCATAACCTCGTCGCCGACGCCGACCCGGATCACGCCGTTTTCGCGGCCCAGGATGGTGCCCGTTCCGTTCTTGATCACGGTCTTGCCCGACTTGAGCGTGGCGGCGATGCCGGCGACCAGCTTCTTGACGACCTTGTTCTTGCGCTTGATGACCGCCGGCTGGTCCAGACGCACGTTCTCCGCGGTCACGCCGTAGGCCTGGCCGTGCATGGCGTGTTCGAAGATTTTAGCACTGTTAAGCAGCGTTTTGGATGGGATGCAGCCTTCGTTGAGGCAGACACCGCCCAGCTTGTCCTTTTCGATCAGGACGGTCGAAAGTCCGGCCGCGCCGGCCCTTTCGGCCGCGAGGTACCCGGCGGGCCCGCCGCCGAGCACAATCAAGTCAACCATGTTTTAGCCTCCTCGTTCACTGCATCAGGAGCAGCGTGAAGTTTTCCAGAACCTGGACCAGGTCCTTCAGGAAACGGGCGGCCGGGGCGCCGTCGACAGCCCGGTGGTCAAAAGTCAGCGACAGTCCCATCGCCGGATAAGTCGTCAGCTGGCCGTTTTGCTCACGCACACGCGTGACAATGGTGTTGACGCCCAGGATGCAGGTCTGGGGCGGGTTGATCACCGGGGTAAACGATTCGACGCCTAGCGTGCCCAGGTTCGTCACAGTGAATGTCCCGCCCTTGAGCAGGTCGGGGCTGATCGTCCCCTTCTGGCAGGCCGCCGAGAGCTCCTTAACGGAACGTGAAATGTCGGCCAGCGGCAATGTGTCGGCCTGAAACAAGGTCGGGACCATCAGACCGCGCGGGGTGTCGATGGCCACGCCGAGATGGACATGGCGGAAATACGTCATTTTCTCGTCGTCGTAATGGGCGTTGCAGGCCGGATGGCGCGCCAGGACGCGCGAAACGGCATAGAGGATGATGTCGTTGATGGTCGGCACCTGGCCAGCCAGGGCAAAGCCCTGTTCGGCGGAAAGGCCCTGTTCGGCAGCCTTTTTGAGACGGCTGCGCAAACTGAGCATTTCGCTGGCGTCGAAGCTGCTGTTTAGGGTCAGCTGAGCCATCGTGGCCAGCGAGGCCTGCATGGAGCGGGCGATCACTTTGCGGATGGTGCTGTGCTTTTCCGTGGTGACCTCATCAGGAGCCGCAGCTGCAGCCGCTGCAGGTACGGCCGGCGGGCTCGCAGCCAGGACATCACCGGTCGTGACACGTCCGCCAAGGCCCGTACCGGTCAGGCCGGCCGGGTATCCGGCGGCCTGGGCAGCCGGTGTCGCCAGCTTGCCCGTTTCGATCAGCTGGCGGACATCCCGTTCGATGACCCGGCCCTTGGGGCCTGTCGCTTCAGCCTGGCGCAGGTCGGCGCCCGTTTTTTCCGCCAGATGACGGGCACGCGGGCTGATGGCACCCGATGACGGACTCGTTTCGACGGCCGGGGCTGCTGCCGCATCCGGCGCGCTTGCCTGCTCGGGTTGTTGCGCAGGAGCCGCTTTGACAGCCGGTTCCGTTCCATCCGGTCGGAAGGGCGCGTCATCTTCCCCCGGTTCGCCAATGACACAGACATTGGTCAGGACAGGCACATCATCGCCCTCGTCAAAATAGACGGCGATCAGGGTTCCGGAAACCTTTGCGGTTTCATCAAACGTCGCCTTATCCGTCTCGTAGGTGAAGAGGATGTCCCCTTCCTGAACGGGGTCTCCTTGCTGTTTGTGCCATTTGCCGATGATGCAGCTTTCAACGGACTGGCCCTGCCTGGGCATGATGACAGCGGTTGCCATGGTCTGAACCTCCCTTTTCTCCTGCGTCCTGTCGCTTTGCAGCAGGCAGACGCGTCACTTCAACATATTCTGGCCGCCGGTGACCGGAATCGCCTGGCCGGTTTCGTAGGCCTGCTCCGCACAGTACAAAATGGCCCGTGTGACATCGCGCGGCGAGCAGCCGCGCTTCATCGGGACCTTGTCGATATAGAAGCGGTAGACATCGTCGACGGATTGTGCGCCGGGAACTTTGCCGGCGCGCAGGTACTGGACGAACAATCCCTTCTCCGGATCGCTCCAGAGCGGTCCCTCGTAATAGTTTCCTGGGCAGACGGCGTTGACCTTGACCCGGTCGGTCACCAGTTCCTTGGCGAAACTCTGGACCAGGCCGATCCCGCCGAACTTGCCGCCGGCATAGGCGAAATTACGGTTGGAACCTTCCAGGCCGGACTTGGAATTGACCTGGACGATATCGGCCGTGTAGGCCGGATCGAATCGGGCCTGCAGCTTCATCGGGCGCGAGCCGTACTTGGTCACCAGGAAAAAGGCCGTGTAGTTGATGCGGGTGACGAATTCGAAGGTGTCCAGGGTCATGTCTTCCAGACCGCCGGCACGCAGCACGCCGGCGTTGCTGACCAGCAGGTCGATCCCGCCGAAGGCCAGAACGGTTTCCGTGACCATCTCCGCCACAGACAACTCGCTGCCGACATCGACGCCGACAGCCAGCGCTGTTCCCGCACCATACTGATCATTCAGTGACCGGGCAACAGCCTGGGCCAGGGGAAGATTGAGGTCGGCGATCACCAGGATGCCGCCGGCCAGGGCCAGTTCACGGGCGATGCCTTCGCCAAAACCCTGTGCCGCACCGGTCACCAGGCAGATGCGGCCACCGAGGCGGCCGGCTTTCTTGTCCTGCGGGGCTTCGGTCAAGACGAAGCGTCCCACGCCGGCAATCCGGACGGTTCCGGGTCGGCCTGCGGCAGGCCAGGCGGCCTTGAGGGCGGCACCGGCTTCTTCCGCGGTGGCGTACGCAGTTCCGTCCAGTTGCAGGTCGGCCGGTCCGCTGTCCGAATCGGTTTCGACCCGCACCCGGACAGCGGGTCCGCCCGCGGCCAGGGCACGCGCGACAGGCGCCAGGGTCGCGGCTTTGTTTCTTGTTTCTTCGCTAGACCACATTTGCATGGATTCTCCTTCCCGACCGCGCTCAGATGCAGTCGGCATGTTCAAGCAGGTACTGCTCGGCTTCGCCGTTCCACAGCCCGCTGTGTTTGGCGACTAGCTCGGCCAGCTGTTTGAAGAACGGGTCGGTCTCGCCCAGCTTGCCGAAGTCCGCGATCGCGGTCAGGGGCATCTTGACATGGGTGTAAATCAGCTTTTTGCCGCCCGGGATTTTGGGCAGGTTCAACGTCGTTTCGACCACGCTGTTCAGACCGCCGACATGGGTGATCATGGAAGAGGGGTTGACGACGCCGCGGGTCATGAGGTCGAGCGCTCCGACCAGGTCAGCGGTCGTACCGCCGCTGTTGCCGGCGACATGGGTGCTGTTGTAGTGGACGTTGTAGAAATTGAAACGGGCGGAAAATTCCGGATTGGTCGGTCCGGCAAAAAAGTTCAGGCAGCCGTCGTAGGCCAGGATCTTGTCGGCCTGTTCGACGACCGGCGTGACCGGCGCGTAGACATAGACATCGTTATAGCCCTTGCCGTCGGAAAGGCCGATCAGGTGGGCCGGCACATCTTCGATTCCGGCCGTGTTGACGTAATGCAGCGTGACCCCGTTGCGGGCCGCTTCCTCCGGGCTGTACAGGGTGGCGGCACGGGCCAGGCGCGCCTCGTCGATGTCGGTGACGACCAGCAGTTTGGGCCGGCGTGCATTGTGAATCGCGAAATCGATCGCGCCCAGGCCCATCGGGCCGACGCCGGCCAGCAAAGCCATGTTGCCGCCTTCGACAATACCCATCTGGTGCTCGTAGCTGCCCGGCCTGGTGTGGTAGTTGACGTTGAATCCCCCTACGATGCAGGACATGGGTTCTGACAGCGACCCGAAATAGAAGTCGGCGCCGTAGTAATGCAGCAAGCAGCCCTGCTTCATGACAATTTCGGGGATGATGACATAGGTGGCGGCCCCGCCAATGTAATGAAAGCTGTATCCCGGGGCTGCGTAGACATTGGTCGGATCGTTGATCGCGGTCTGGATGGAGAAACGGTCGCCGACCTTGAACTGGTCGGCCCACTTGCTGCCGACTTCGACAAGCTCGCCGCAGAATTCATGGCCGATGATGACCGGATTATCGGCCACATCGGCCGGTACGCGCTTGTGGTCCTCGCCCTGCATCGCCGCCTTGTAGGTGGACATGCAGATGCTGTCGGATACGACGCGGGCCAGTATTTCGCCATCTGTGATGGCGGGAAGCTCGAATTCATCGAGCCGCAAATCCTGTTTACCGTAGAGTCTGACTGCTTTTGTTTTCATAGAGATCTCCTTGTCCTGGCTGGACGGCCGGTCCAACGGACCGGTGAGTGGTCTGGCTACCGTTAGATTATAACATGTTATATGTTAATTGTTAACACATTCTGCGATCAGGATAAGCACAAATTTCACAGGGTCCGGCCGACACCTGCTTGTCGTAATTCACATGACTGCCGGTTGGAAATACGACGGTACGCCTCATAACCCCGTTATAGCAAGCCTTTCAGGCTCCAAGCGAGGGGATGGCATTTGACCGGTTGTATTCCTGGAATCCCTGTGCTATGATGAATCATACGCAAATATAACATGTTTTAACACAGGCAAGGTGTGTTCTATGACAGCCGATCGACGTGAAGCCATCAACCAATACATCCAGTCGCGCGGCGAAGTTCGCCTCAAAGAACTGGAGCAGCGCTATACCGACGTCTCTTCCATGACGCTGCGGCGCGACTTGGAGTTTCTCGAACGTCAGGGCCGCATCGTGCGCATTCGCGGCGGCGCCAAGTCGCTGGCCCACTTGTCGATGCTCAAGGAAGCGGCCTACACACAGCGCCAAATCGCCAACACCGACGCCAAGCTGGTCATCGCCGATAAGGCGATCCGCCTGCTCAGTCCTGGCCGGTCGATCTATATTGATTCCGGGACGACCTGCATGTGCTTCGCGCAGCGGCTGCCGGATCAGAACCTGTTCGTGCTCACACCTGCGCCCAACATCGCGCTCGAGCTGGTCAAGAACGCCAATGTCAAGATCAACCTGACCGGGGGCCAGCTCAACCGGGAAACCTTGACCTTGTCAGGATTCAACGCCATCGAGTATGTCAAGACGCTGAACATCGACCTGGCATTCGTCGCGGCCAGCGCTTCTTCGCTGCCGAACGGGTTCAGCTGCGGCGACTACTTTGAAGCCGAATTGAAGCGGCTGATCATCCGCAAGGCACGCCAGGTGATCATCCTGATGGACGCCAGTAAGCTGAACAGCAACATGCCCTATACGTTCGCCCGCCTGCAGAACATCTACGCGCTGGTTAGCGACACGCCGCTGCCGGACGAATACCAGAAAGCCGCCCGCCAGGCGCACGTCCTGCTGCTCTGAACCGACCCGGCGACAGGAGGCCATATGCCAAACGCCCTGATTGTGTATGCTACAGAATACGACCCCTGGTTCAACCTCGCTTTTGAGGCCTATCTCATGGAACAGCTTGAGGCAGGCCGTTACGACGCTGTCCTCTACCTCTGGCAGAACGACAACACGGTCGTGATCGGCCGCAACCAGAACGCCTGGGTCGAATGCAACACCGGCCTGCTGGAAGCCGAGGGCGGCCGGCTGGCCCGGCGCAGCACCGGCGGCGGCGCTGTTTTCCACGACCTGGGCAACCTGAACTTTTCGATCCTGCTGCCACGCGCCCGGTTCGACATAAGCCGCAATTTCAACATGATCCTGGACGCGGTCGCCGACCAGGGCATCTGGGCCGAGCGATCAGGGCGCAACGACATTCTGGCCGACGGGCTCAAGTTCTCCGGCAACGCCTTCAGCCTCAATAAACGCGCGGGGCTGCACCACGGGACTTTGCTGGTCCACTCCGCGTACGAGCGCGTCGCCCGTTACCTGACGGTGCCGTCCGACAAGCTGAAGGCCAAAGGGGTTGCGTCTGTCCGTTCGCGGATCACGAACCTGGTTTCGATCAGGCCCGAGATTACGGTCGACGGCCTCAACGCGTCGATGGAAAAGGCGTTTCTCAGCCATTTTGGCGCGGACGGCGACTGGCAGGTCAGGCGGGACACAGACCTGGCCTTCCGCGGCGACAGCCGCCTGGAAGCGCTGCACGCGCATTACGCCTCCTGGACATGGCGCTACGGCGAGTCGCTGGCCTTCGACGCCCAGATCAGCCAGCGCTTTGCCTGGGGAGCCCTGACGCTCGGGTTCCAGATCAGCAAGGGTCAGGTGACGCGGGCCAGCGTCTATTCAGACGCGCTGGACAGCGACTACATCGGGCAGATACCGGATCTTTTGACCGGCTGCCGCTTCCATTCGGCCGACCTGGCCAGGGCGCTGAAAACTGACGACAGCTGCGCCGACGACCTGGTGACGCCGCGCTGCCAGATGGCCGCGGACATCGCGGCCCTGATCCTAGAGCAGAACTGGTAAGGGGCGAGGCTTACCTAGAATCGCCGTAAAGCCCCTTGCTTTAGCTATGGGGATATAAGGCGGTAAAATGCTCTTTGCATGATATGGATCGTATCTGCATCATGTTCATATGGCGCACAAAAGCAATCAGAACATCGTCTGTTCATGCAAATATCATGTGGTTTGGTGTCCGAAACATCGGCGCAAAGTCCTCGTAAAAGAAATCGATATACGTCTAAAGGAGCTGTTACAAGCTGCGTGTAAAGAAATAGACGCTGCTGTCATCGCAATGGAAATCATGCCAGACCACGTGCATTGGCTGATTGAGGTTGACCCTCAGTACGGCATCCACAAAACGATCCAGCGAATCAAGGGCAAAACGTCTCGTATTTTGAGGCATGAGCATGCTGAACTTCGGACTCGACTGCCTGCGTTATGAACTCATTGTTATTTTGCATCAACGGTTGGCGGAGCACCGCTATCGGTCATGAATCGTGATCGTTCAGGATAGGTTTGCCAAAAGAACGTATGTTTGTTATGATGGAAAAAACAGGTTGGGAGGTGAGATGGTGGAAAAAGCATATACATTTCGTCTATACCCCAACAAGGTGCAGGAACGTTTCATCCAAAAGATATTTGGCTGTACGCGGTATGTCTTTAACCACTATCTCAGCCAGCGCATTGAGCAATATAAAAAGACGGGTATAGCGCCAACCCGGTATAGCCAAGACAAACAGCTGACAGCGTTGAAACGCGAATTAAGGGACTGTTAAGAAATTAGCAGCTCTTTTCTTCGAGAGATTGACGAGTCTGGTCAATCTCTCGAAGAACCTATAGAGCTGCTTATTGATGAACAGTCCCTAACCTGGCTCAAAGAGGTAGACGCCACAGCTCTTCAAGCATCATTGCAGGCGCTGGATGCGGCCTATCAGAACTTCTTCCGCAGGGTCAAACAAGGCGGCAAGCCCGGTTTCCCCCGATTCAAGAGCAAGAAGAACAAACACCGCAGCTACAAATCGAAGAAGGTCAGAGAAAACATCGCTGTCCTGGACAAGCGCATAAAACTTCCGAAGCTCGGACTGGTAAAAGGCCGTGTGAGCAAGCAAATGGAAGGACGCATTCTCTCCGCGACAATAAGTCAAAAGCCATCCGGCAAATATTTCGTATCGGTATGCTGCACGGATGTTGCGAGAAAACCGCTAGAACCTACCGGTGCGGTGGCTGGTATAGACCTTGGTCTCCATGATTTTGCTGTCACGTCAGATGGGGTCACCATCATAAGGCAAGAATCAAGGTGGCAAGACAGCATGAGAAAGCCGTGAACCAGCGACAGGATTTTCTCCAAAACGAAGTACACAGCTGATACGAAACTACGATTTCATCTGCCTTGAGGATTTGCAGGTTAAAAAAATGGTGCGAAACCACAAGCTTGCCAAGTCACTTTCGGATGCTGCGTGGCGTGAATTTGTACGCCAGCTGCAGTATAAAGCGGACTGGTACGGCAAGTGTGTCCAGAGGGTGGACCGGTTCTTTCCGTCCAGTCAGATGTGCAGCACGTGCGGCTTCCAATGGCCGGGCACGAAAGATTTGGGCGTACGTGCATGGACGTGTCAGGCGTGTGGCACGCACCATGACAGAGACATCAATGCCGCTCAGAATATCTTAGCAGAAGGGTTGCGTTTGCTCAGCGCATGACAAACGAGTACCGTGGGACACACGGGAATCTACGCTCGGGGAGAGTATGTAAGACC
>JAAYJD010000172.1 GCA_012523135.1 Clostridiaceae bacterium | reverse complement strand
GATTTGCAATAAACATGCCAAGCTACCATATAAATCCTAAATTCATAATCGCATATCGCCAATTAAAACCACAACATCCAATCTGACCACACAACCTCAAAAATTTCCGAAAAAACATCTAACCTGACCACTCGCGAACGCTGATATCTAACCCGACCACTCGCCGAGCTATGACATCTAACCTGACCACTTGACTATCAATTACTGCCATTATGGACTTATTCCCTCGAAGCGATATTTTGACGATTTTTACTCAATGGGTTTTACACCCATATGTGCTGAAAGCCTTGATATATATGGGTTTTTCGCACACTCACTCTTTCGCCCTAGTTATCAATACTACCGTCTCAACATGGTTTGTCCATGGAAACAAGTCAACCGGTTGAACAGCCTGAATCCTGTAGCCTGCTTCCTGCAGGATCGCCGCATCACGGGCCAAAGTGGCTGGATTGCAGGACACATAGACGATCCGTTTTGTTTGCATGGTGACTATCGAGTCGATCACGGCGCGTTCGCAGCCCTTGCGCGGCGGATCGAGAACGATCAGGTCCGGGTTCCATCCATTTTCAGCTAACTGCGGCAAAAGCTTTTCAGCCTGGCCGGCCAGAAAATCGGCGTTGCTTAGGTCGTTCAGCCTGGCGTTGTCGCGAGCGTCCCGGATCGCTGCCTCGACGATCTCAATGCCCAGCACCTTCCTGGCCTTCTTTGCCAGCTGCAGGCTGATCGATCCCGTTCCGCAATAAAGATCAAGCACATTCTCATTTCCTTGCAGGTTAGCCATTTCAATCACCTGCTCAAACAATTTCTCTGTCTGACGCGGGTTGACTTGAAAGAAAGCCTGCGGCGATATACGGTAGGTTAGATTTAGAATCTTCTCATCGATCCAGCCCTGACCGTAGACGATCTCGTTATCCGCCGTTTGGATTGTATTTCCCTTTTGGGTGTTGCGATTCAGAAAGCAGCAGGTCAAGTGAAGCGGCGGCAACGCAGGATCCTCATGTGCCCCGATCGCATCAACCAGGTTTTGGATCAGCACGTCCCTGCTCGTGATGTCCGTCCCGTTCAGTACCAGCCCGACCATGACATTGCCGGTAGCAAAGCCGAGCCGGATCACCAGGTGCCGCAACAAGCCGGTATGGTCTTGTTCGCAGTACGGTTCAATATGGCTGGTGCGAATATAGTCGCGGACTACGGATCTAATTTTATCGCAGACGGGTGGCTGGACCTTGCAGATGCGCGCATCCACCACATCGTGACTGTTGGGCGCGTAAAACCCGATTTTCGGCTCCTGGCTCGTGCCGCTGACCGGCAGCTGCACCTTGCTGCGGTAATGCCAGGGATCCGCCATGCCAAGGATCGGGCGCATCGTGTTGTCGATATTGGTTATTTTCCCAATGCGGGTGAGCGCTTCCCGCACCTGGCGCTGCTTGAGATTTAACTGGGCGCCATAGGCCAGCGTCTGCAAAGTGCAGCCACCACAGTCCGCCGCATAGATGCAGCCGGGCTCGATGCGATCAGGTGAGGGCTTATGTCGTTTGATCAGCCTGGCCACAGCATAGCGGCTCTTCAGGACCTCGATACGTACCATAACCTGGTCACCAGGTACCGTGTTGGGGACAAAGACCGTCAGCCCTCCGGCGTGGCCGATGCCATGTCCTTCGTGGCTGATGTCCGTCACCTCAAGATCGAGCGGATCGCCCTTTGTCAGCGCCTGGTTCTCCGTCATGCTTCTGCCTCGCCTGGCGTTTGCAGCAATTCCCAGATGACCTGTCCGTCCGTTTCGCCCAGGTCGATGTTGAGCGCCCGGGCCAAGGTCGGCGCGACGTCCACGATCGGGCGGCGCTGCACGGTCGCGCCCGGTTTAAACGACGGTCCCGTCGCGATGAGCGTCGGCAGAGGCCCCTTGTCCGGCAAGTGCCCATGCGTCGCCCGGCCGAAGCGGTAGTCAGCCAGGTCAAACGACCGGACAATCGGCCGCCGCCAGTCGTTGCCAAACGACGTGAAACCGTCGCTTTCGATCACAAAGGAAAAAGCGCCATCCAAATGCTCCTTTTCCCGGATTTCCTCGCGGGTGAATACCTCGCTGATCCCATAAATGCCTTCATCCCTGAGGTGCAGCAGCAGCTGATGCACTTTTTTGTGCAGCGCCTGGTTGTTCGGATTCTTTAAATAAACATGCGCGGACAGCGCCGCCGACTTGCTGAACGCGTCCCAGTCCCGGAACTGCTCCTCGTCATCGACCTGGATCAACCCATGGTCGCGCAGGATGACGTTGATGTTCAAAACCCGCTTGATCTCCAGCTGACCGTGATCGCTCAGGTTGATGATGTCCGTCTGTTCAAGGACTCCGGCTTCACGGGCCGCATCCCTGATCATCGTTGTCCAGTTCTCCGTATGGTCGAGCATCTCATCCACCAGGCTTGAGAACAAGCCCGACTGGTGGCGCGCCCCGTCGATCGCCGCCGGGTGGACCGCCAGCAGATCCGGCTTGAAATGGCGCAGGATGTCACAAGCGACCCGGATGACAAACTCATCTGCCGCCGGATGCTGGCGTTCATGTCCGCGCAGCAGGTGCAGATTGGGCTTGACAGCCGCCTCCATGACCGCTTCGCTGGTGCCGGAACGGCGGAACACATCCTCGAGGTCATCCTGGGGCGACTGAGACCAGTACTCGGCCACCAGGTGGTCGATATCCGGATCCAGGCCCGAAACCGGCCAGAAGACCGCCGCGGTCGTCAGCCCCGCCTCTTTGGCTGCTGTAAACAGCGTCCGCACCTGGTTGTCCCGGGCAAACCAATGCCAGGGCGATGCCAGGACGCCGATCTCCGCCAGCTCGTTGTTGATGATGCCGTGCTTGTCCGGGTACTGCCCCGAGATGATGCTGGCATGGACCGGGTAGGTGATCGACGGATAGATCGTCCGAAGCGTCCGGACGGCGGCGCCGCGCTGGAGCAAGCTGCCGAAGGTCGGTTTTTGCCTGAGGGTTTCGAGGTCTTCCCAGACCATGGCGTCGTGGGACAGGATGATCATCTTCTTGTTCATGCAGATTCCTTTCAGCTGTTGTCTTTGGCCTGATGCCAGCCGTATGCGCCGACCAGCTCAACGAAGGCCACCTTCTCAATCACGCGCTCCGCCAGTTTGCCGGCCGCGTCTTTTGTGATCAGGAGCAGATTCTGCCAGCCGCGCGGCCCCACTGGGATAACCATCCGGCCCGGCGACGCCAGTTGACCGACCAGCGGCGGCGGGACGGTGCCCGCCGCGGCGGTCACGATGATCCGGTCGAAGGGCGCCTCCTCCGGCCAGCCGGTGCCTCCGTTCCCCGTCCGGAAGCGGACATTCGCGTAGCCCAGGCGGACCAGCCGCTCCTCGGCCTGGCGCGCCAGCTCAGGGATGCGCTCGACCGTGCAGACCATCTGGCTGAATGGCGCCAGCAAAGCGGTCTGGTAGCCTGAACCGGTCCCGATTTCCAGGACCCGGCTGCCGGGTTCCGGATCGAGCAACGCCGTCATTTCCAGAACCAGGGTCGGCTGGGAGAGCGGCTGGCCGTGCCCGATCGGCAGCGGTTCGTCAAGGCCGGCCAGATCCTGGCACATTTTGTCCAGGAATTGCCTGCGGTCCAGGTTTCTGAATGCGTCCAGCAGCTGCCTTCTGTCCATGGCCACCACCCCCGTCTGTCACGAGGTCTGCTCGTGCTTGCCCGCCGCGTCGCTGCGCGGGTCGGTGTCGACTACGGCTTTTTTGAACGGGTCGATATAGAGGCCGATCGGGCCCCGGGTCAGATCCTCCGTCGTATGGAAAATGATATGGATCGTCAAACGTCCCTTGTGGTTGATAATTTCAAAATCCGGGTACTCCCAATCGACGATCGTCGGATCGCGGCCGGTATATTCATAGGCCAGCAGCAAGTATTCCTGGCTGTCGAAATAAGTGCGGAAAAAGAAGCTGTAGCCTGCGAAGAACAGCACGACAACCACAATCGCGATCCCTATCCGCCTGGCTTTCCTGCGGTTCATCGGCCGGTTACCCCGCTCCCTTTCACTGACTGACTTGGCAGCCAACCGGATGCCGTACCCAGTTTAACATGGTTGCCCGTGAAGTTCCATCTGGCCCGACAGCACGGGAAAACAGTGTCTGTGTCCGCCGGGTGACGTTAAGATTGCAAACCTGTTTCTTTTACCGTATAATAAGCACGATTATTCCACACATGGAAGGAGCTCCCATGCGCAAAAAGCGCTTTGTTCCGGCCGAACCCCTCGTACGGCCGACAGGCACCAGCAAATCAACGATCTATCTGCATCGGCGCGCCATCGTCGCTTTTACCCTGATTTTACTTTTGGTGGGATCAGGGATGCTAGGCTTTTTACTGGGCAGAGGCCAGGATGCCGATGCCGCTTCCGCACCGGCACCGGCCGGCCAGTCTGGCATTGCTGCCGAACTCGCCAAGCAGGATAACCGCTGTGCCATCGTCGAGCAAATCAACCTGCAGCAGGAACTGGCCGCGGCACAGCAAGAAGCCGATCAACTGGTTGAATCATTATCCCGCCAGCAAGATGAAATCGCCCGTCAGCAGGATGAAATGGAGCAGCTGGAAGAAACCATTCTGGATGCCCTGATGGCCAATCTGACGGAAAAGACCATCTCCCGCTCCGGTCCCACGGTCGCCAGCTACGCCGAAAAGGCCAAAGACCTGCTCGCTTTGTCGCGTAAAGTGAAATCGTTTGAGAAGACACCTGAAGCCAGCGAAATCGACCTGACCGACTACAAGACCGCGATCAGCCGCCAGCTGGCCAATATTCCCACTCTTAAGCCCATCCCCGGAAACCTGAACGGCTACGGCACCCGTATTCACCCGATCTACCGCTACCGCCATTTCCACCCGGCGGTCGACATGGGCGCCCCGACCGGAACCCCGATCAAGGCAGCCGGCGGCGGCACGATTCTGTCGGCTGGCTACAACTCCAGCGCCGGGAGATTTGTCAAGATCAACCACGGCAACGGCTTTATCACCGCCTATTTCCATTGCAGCAAGCTCTATGTCCAGGTCGGCGACCGGGTCGCAAAAGGCGATGTCATCGCGGCCGTTGGCAATACCGGAACATCGACCACGCCCCATCTGCATTTTGAAGTCACCTTCTACGGCAGTCCGGTCAATCCGAAAAACATCATCATGGAGTAAAGCGGCTCAATGGCCGGGGCTGGGTTCATCAACAACAGGAGGCCAGAACGTGGCTGCTAACCAGAAATATTACACGCCGCCTCCCCGGCGGCGTTCCAGCATCGCGGTGCGCAAGGAGCTTTACCGCCATCTGCGCGGCAAGCCGACCCATTCCAGCAGCCTGATGTCTATACCCAAGGTTGTCGGAACGGCGGTCAGCCGGGCCCTGACGCTGTTTGTCCTGATCCTGCTGATCATGGGCTTTTTACTCGGCGGTATCGGCGGCGGCATGCTGGTCGGCTACATCACCACGGCATCTCCGGTCACCACCGACCATATCAAGACCTCCAACGAGACCACGCGCATCAAGGATAGCACCGGCCAGGATGTCGCCATTTTGACCGGCAGCCAGAACATCAACCGCGAATATATCTCGTTTGCCGAAGTCAAGAGCACCTACATCGACGAAGCCTTCAAAGCCATCGAGGACGAGCGTTTCGATACCCACATCGGGATCGACCCGCGCCGCATCTTCAGTGCCGTCCTCAGCGCCTTGAGCAACGGCGGAAGTCCGTCGCACGGCGGCTCAACGATCAGCCAGCAGACGATCAAGCTGGTGTCCGGTGCCGACGAGGTCTCGGCCCAGCGCAAGGTGCAGGAGTGGTACAAGGCCGTCCTGCTCGAACAGGCGAAGAGCAAGGACGAGATCATGGAGCTGTACATCAATCTCGTCCCGATGGGCAACAGCTATGTCGGCATCCAGTCGGCTTCCAAAGCTTATTTTGATAAGGATGCCAAGGATCTGACGCTGGTCGAATGTGCCTTCCTGGCCGGTATCCCCAACCGGCCGTCGACCTATAATCCCCTGACCGAAACCGGCAAGCGCAACGCACTGCGCCGCATGCGCATTGTCCTGAGCAAGATGCACGAGCTGGAGATGATTTCCCGTTCCATGTACGAACGCGCGCTCGACACAGAACTGGTGTTCCGCAAGAAACCGGCGGCGGTTTCAGCAACCCAGGTCAATTCTTATTTTGTCGATTACGTCATCGACCAGGTTATCGAAGACCTGATGGAAAAGCGTGGCTTCTCCTATGACATCGCCGCCTTCACCGTATACAACGCCGGCTTGACCATCGAGACAACGCTCGACAGCGCGGTGCAGGCACAGGCCGAGGCCACGTTCAACGACCAGTCGCTGTTTATCACCGACATGGACAACCTTATTGACATGCCGGAAAAGCCAAACGGCAGTGTTGTCATCATCGACAACCTGGACCACCCGGGCCAGATCAAAGCCATGATCGGCGGATTCGGCCAGAAAACCGGCAACTTCGTCCTCAACCGGGCTGTCGCCGCCTACCGCTCACCCGGCTCGAGCATGAAGCCGCTGGCGGTCTACGGTCCTGCTCTTGACATGGGAAAAATCTCGGCGGCTTCAGTCTTCACGGACATGGAATACTTCCTGGACGACAAGAACCCGACTGTTCCCTATCCGAAAAATAGCTACCGGACTTTCAAGGGCAACATCTCGGTTCGCAACGCGATCAAGTATTCCAGTAACACGATCGCGGTCTACATCATCAAGTATGTCCTTGGCGTCGAGTCGGCCAGCCTGTATCTGCGCCAGGTCGGCATCGACCGGCCGGAAGACAGCGAAAATGTCAGCATGGCCCTGGGCAGCTTCGGCAAGGGCATGTCCGCCTACGAGATGGCCGGTGGCTACGCCACCTTTGCCAACAACGGGCTCTACACCGAACCGTACGCCTACACCCGGGTTCTGGATATCGGCGGCAACGTGCTGCTGGAAAACAAGAGCCAGTATGTTGAAGTGTATAAACCGGAAACGGCCTTTATCCTGACCGACATTCTCAAAGGCGTATTCACCAGCGGCGGCACCGCGGCCGGGTATGGCCTGGAAGACATGCCGGCCGCCGGCAAGACCGGTACAACCGACAACAACCGCGACAAGTGGTTCTGCGGCTATACGCGCTATTACACGGCTGCTGTTTGGTATGGTTACGACAACCTGCTGGGCTTGACGACGATACCCAAAGATGATCAGAAAAATGCGATCCGCATTTGGCAGGATGTCATGAACCGGATTCATCAGGACAAGGAAGAACTGGATTTCATTCGGCCGGATGGCCTGATCGTGATGACAGTCTGCCCGGATTCCGGACAGAAGGTCTCACCTTATTGCCCGACCGCCGTACGCGAGTATTTTGTGCCCGGAGCCCTGATGAACCCCAGCGAACAGTGCACACTGCACGAACCGCTGCCGATGCCGACATCGTCACCGGCCCCGGAACCAATCCTGCCCGGCGATTAAGCGCCCTGACCGGCGAGAAACAACGTCCCCCGCTCCCGGCCGTCCAGGACATCGTCGATAACCCTGCTGACTGAACCATTGGCAATCACGGCATCGATACCCGCTTCGTTGGCGATACGGGCGGCGTTCAGCTTGGTGCGCATACCGCCGGTTCCCCGGCTGCTGCCCTCCCCGCCGGCTGTCGCCTCGATCGCGTCGTCGATCCGGGCCACGGTGCTGATCAGGGCGGCGTCTTCGTGGCCGTGCGGGTCCTTGTCGTACAGGCCGTCGATATCTGAGAGAATAATTAACAGATCCGCGCCAACCAGGCGCGCGACGATGGCCGACAGCATGTCGTTATCGCCGAATGTCCCATTGTGATAGATTTCACGGGTCGAGACCGTGTCGTTTTCATTGACGATTGGCAGGATCTCCCGCTCCAGAAGTGCCTGGAAGGTGTTGCAGATGTTCTCCCGCGTGACCGGGTCGTCGATGTCATCTTTGGTCAGCAGAATCTGGGCGACGACATAGTGGTAATCCGACAGCAGGCGGCTGTACATGTTCATCAGCTCACACTGGCCGACGGCCGCGACGGCCTGCTTCTCGCGCATGACCTTCGGTTTTTGCTTCAGATGCAGCCGGCCCACACCGACCCCGATCGCGCCCGACGAAACCAGGATGATCTCTTTGCCCTGGTTCATCTGGTTGGCGATCGAGCGGCACAAATGCTCCAGGTTGTTGAGATTGAAGCGGCCGTTCTCATGCGTGATGGTCGACGTGCCGACCTTGATGACGACCTTCCTGGCTTTTGCCAATTGCGCCCTGGCTTCCTGGCCGCCCTGTGTTTCCTGATTTGCCATCGTTCTGAAAACCTCCGCTTTCATCCTTTAGCCATCATAAGCCTGCCGGAGTCAAAAATCAACAACGGCTTCATTGACAGCTGTTTTCCCGGTCGCTATAATGGTCGCATGTGTTTAGCAGTGCTAAACTCTATGTTTATAATAATGTACAGGACTAGGGAGGCGGACCGCGTGAACATTGGTGAAAAAATCAAATTCCTGCGTCTGGCCAACAACCTGACCCAGGAGGAGCTGGCCGACCGCTGTGAGCTGTCCAAGGGCTTCATATCCCAGCTGGAGCGCAACATCACATCGCCGTCGATCGCCACCCTGGTCGATATCCTGGCCGCGCTGGGCACCGACCTGCCGCGCTTTTTCCAGGAGCATGACGATGAAAAAGTCGTTTTCAGCGCGGATGACTATGCCGTCAAGACAGACAGCGAGAGCGGCAGCGAGATCTGCTGGCTGGTTCCCAACGCGCAGAAAAACGCTATGGAGCCGATCCTTGTCCTGCTGGCGCCCGGCGGATCGACCTACCCGGACAACCCGCACGAAGGCGAGGAGTTCGGGTATGTCCTGGACGGCCAGGTCACCATTCACCTGGGCCAGCGCGTCATCAAGGCCCGGAAAGGGGACAGCTTTATGCTGCAGCCGCAAGTGCCCCATTACCTGGCCAATCCCGGCAAGCGGCCAGCCCGCGTGCTCTGGGTCTCGTCCCCGCCCAGTTTTTAACGGAGGTTCAGCCATGCTTAACTGGCATCACATCAAAAGACAGCAAGCAACCGAACCGGCGGCTTCGGCTGCCCAACACCTGTCCGACTCGACCGGTTCCAGCCACATCATCGAAGTCGTGGGGATCAACAAGTCGTTCGGCGATGTGCACGTGCTCAAGGACATCACCTTCTACATCCGCAACAACGAGTTCATCACCTTGCTCGGCCCCAGCGGCTGCGGCAAATCAACCACGCTGCGCATCCTGGCCGGGTTTGAACGGCCCGATTCAGGCGATGTCTTTTTCGAGGGACGCAGCCTGCTCGATATCCCGCCCTACCAGCGTCAGCTGAACACGGTCTTTCAGCGCTACGCGCTCTTCCCCCACCTGAACGTATACGACAACATCGCGTTTGGCCTGAACATCAGGAAGGTGGGCAAAGATGAAATCAGGACGCGCATCGGCCAGGCGCTGAAAACCGTGGACCTTGAAGGCTATGCCGACCGCTGGGTCGAGCAGCTTTCCGGCGGCCAGATGCAGCGCGTCGCCATTGCCCGTGCGATCGGCAACAAGCCGCAAGTTTTGCTCCTGGACGAACCGCTCGGGGCCCTGGACCTCAAAATGCGCAAAGAGATGCAGATCGAGCTCAAGGATATGCAGCGCAGCCTGGGCATCACCTTCGTCTATGTGACCCATGACCAGGAAGAAGCCCTGACCATGTCCGACACGATCATTGTCATGAAGGAGGGCTTGATCCAGCAGATCGGCACACCGACCGATATCTACAACGAGCCCCGCAACGCCTTTGTTGCCGACTTTATCGGTGAAAGCAACATCATCCCCGGCCGCATGACCCGGGACTTTGCCGTCTCGTTTGCCCAGCGCTCGTTTGCCTGCATCGACCGGCGCATGTCTGAGGATGAGGTCGATGTCGTGATCCGCCCGGAAGACATTATCCTGGCCGAACCGTCAGACCAGACAATCAGCGGCCAAGTCGTATCGGTCGTCTTCAAAGGGGTCCACTACGAGATGATGGTCGAGACAGGCCCGTTTACCTGGATGGTCCAGAGCACCGACTTTTTCGCGGAAGGCGCATCCGTCGGGCTGACCTTTGATCCGGAAGACATCCACATCATGGCCAAGTCCGACTATTCGCCGGACCGCAGAACGGCCGGATCCGACCCCGGCGATACACCCGATGACCAGAACGGGGGTGACAGCTGGTGAAGTCCCTGCGCCGCCTGACCTACCCGTACTTGATCTGGATCGCCATCTTCACGCTGGCCCCGCTGCTGCTGGTCGCCTTTTACGCCTTTACTGCCTACGACGCCACCGGCAAGCTTTTTTTCACCCTGCAGGGCTTCAACAAGGTTTTTTCAACCGCCGATACGGTTGCCCTCAACATCTTCGCCCTCAAGAGCCTGTTCGGCATTGACTGGCAGGTTCCCATCTATGTCAATGTCTTCGCCAAGTCGCTGGAGATCGCCCTGTTCAGCACGATCATCTGCCTGCTGATCGGTTATCCGGCCGCCTGGCTGCTGGCGCGAGGCGAACGCGAGAACAGGCACCGGGGCAACGGCAACCTGCTCCTGTTCCTGTTTGTCATGCCGATGTGGATGAACGCCCTGCTCCGGACCTACGCCTGGCTGGCTTTGCTTGAACCGCGCGGGATCATCAACAGCCTGCTCGGGCTGGTGAATATCGGCCCGGTGCAGTTCCTTTACAACGACTTCGGCATAGGCCTGGGCATGGTTTACAATTACCTGCCGTTCATGGTCCTGCCGATCCAGTCGGTGCTGGTCAAGATCAGCCCCAGTGTCATCGAAGCCGCCGAAGACCTCGGTGCCAACCGCCGCCAGACATTCCTGCGGGTCATCCTGCCGCTCAGCATGCCGGGGGTGCTTTCCGGCATCAACATGGTCTTCATGCCGGCCATGACAACCTTCCTGATCCCGGATCTGCTGGGCGGCGGCCGCTATCTTCTGATCGGCAATGCCATCGAGCGCCAGTTCATGATTTCGCGCGACATGACCACCGGCTCGGCCCTGTCCATCCTGCTTCTGGTCTTCGTGCTGGCCAGCATGCGCATCCTGACCCGCTATGAGAAAGAAAACGACGAGGGAGGGCTGCTGACATGATCGCCAAGTGGTTCGGCCGTCTCTATATGGTGCTGGTTTTCGTGTTCCTGTACGCGCCAGTCGCGGTCCTGATCATTTTCTCGTTCAACGCGGCCAAGTCCCGGGCAGTCTGGGGCGGCTTCACCCTGGAATGGTACAGCAAGCTGTTCCAGAACCGGGACATCCTGAAAGCCTTGCAGGTGACCCTGATCGTGGCGCTCATCTCCGCCCTGGTCTCGACCCTGATCGCCACCGTGACCTGCCTGGGCCTCAACGCCATGCGCCGCAAATGGCGCCAGGCAATCATGACGGTGACTTATATCCCCAATGTCAGCCCGGACCTGGTCACCGGCATCGCCCTGATGCTGCTCTTCTTTTTCATCCGACTGCCCACCGGCTTCGCGACGCTTCTTTTAGCCCATATCGCCTTCAACATCCCCTACGCGATCCTGTCCATCTCGCCGAAGCTGCGCCAGCTGGACCGCCATCTGTTCGAGGCCGCCCTTGACCTGGGCGCCCGGCCCCGTGAAGCGATCTTCAAGGTGATCCTGCCGGAAATCATGCCGGGCATCGTCACCGCCCTGATCCTGACATTCACGCTTTCGATCGATGATTTCGTGATCAGCTACTTCACGGCGGGCAACCAGATTTCCACCCTGGCCATCACGATCTATACGATGGCCAGAAAGAGCGTCAACCCGCAGATCAACGCCTTGTCCACCCTATTGTTTGTCGTCGTGCTGGGGCTGCTGCTGCTCGTCAACAGCCGCTCCGGGCGTGACAT
>JAAYJD010000171.1 GCA_012523135.1 Clostridiaceae bacterium | reverse complement strand
CGCTGCCGGCCACAATCGGCGCCGGACGCATCGGCCTGGCCGTCTTCACCCGGTCATGACGGAGCTGCCGATGAGCGCATCACTTGACAACCTGGTCTACCTGAGCTCGGGCGACTGGGAAGCATATGTTTTACCGGCCTTCGGGGCCAATGTGATCCGCCTGGCCTGCCAGGGACGGGAGATCCTGCGCACACCGCCGGACCTGGCCGCCCTGGCGGCCACGCCGGTCGTTTACGGCCTGCCGATCCTGCTGCCGCCCAACCGGACGGCGGACGGCCGCTTCGCCTTTGACGGCCGAACCTGGCAGCTGCCGCTCAACGAACCGGCCCGCAGCAACCATCTGCATGGCCTGGTTTGTTCGGCCGCATTTACCGTCACACAGCGCCGACCCGACCAACTGGTCTGCGAGCTGGAAAACGGGGGCAGCCTGTTCCCGTTCCCCTTCCGCCTGACCTGCAGGATCCGGCTGACCCCGAATGGCCTGGAACACGAACTGACGGTCGTGAACACCGGATCCGGCCCCATGCCGCTGGTTGTGGGCTGCCACACCAATTTCCGGGAGCCCCCGAAGCTGGCGGTCCCGATCGGCCTGCGTTGGGAAACCGACGCGCGCTACCTGCCGACGGGACGGCTGCTGGATCTGGACAGCCGCGAACAAGCCTACCGGGATGGCTTCACCCCTGACGGGGAACGCATCTCCGGCTTTTTCACCGCCGCCAGCCTGAGCGCCGAAATCGGCTCGTTCGTCTATCGCGTCAGTCCGCCCTTCGACCAGTGGATTCTCTACAATGGCGACGGGCAGCAGGGCTTTGTCAGCATCGAGCCCCAGGTCGGCCCAGTCAACAGCCTGAATCGGCCCGGTTCTTACCCGATCCTTGAACCAGGAGGCCAGGCGACCCTGTCCAGCCAGATCCAATGCCGGCAAAAACCTTGCCCGAATATGGAGGAACCGTATGTTTCGACTTGAAAACGAATACCTGATGGCCGATTTTGACGCCATGGCCCGCCTGATCCGTCTGGAAAACAAGGCTTGCGGCCGCAATGTCATCGCCAGACCAGCGTCGGACAGCTTCCGCCTGGTCGCCCGGATCGGCGACAACTGGGAGCAGGTCGTGTTCGCCCATGAACAGGCCTTCGAGCTGACCGGGGACGACACCCACCTGACCGCGATTGTCCGCCAGGTCGCAACGCGCGATGCCGTCCGGCCGCTGGAGATCCGCCTGGAGATCCGCCTGGAGGGACGCGAGCTCCTGTTCGCATCGAGCCTGGCCAACCGCTCCGACGACCTGCTGGTCACGGACTGGACCTACCCCGTGATCGGGCAGATCGCCTCGCTGGCCGGTTCCAGCCCGGACCTGCTCTGGCCCAACCACCTGGGCGAACGCTATCCTGAGGTCACCCGGACGCCGGGCGATTGGCACCTGACCTACCCGGGCGGCCACGGCCGCGGCGCCAGCATGCAGTGGATGGCCCTGACGGAAGAGGACCAGACGCTGGCCCTGTCCGGGCGCGATCAGGCGATCTACAGTTCCGAGCTGAGCGCGCGCACCCGTCCAGAGGGGCTGGTGACGCTGGAGATGACCAAGCTGCCCTTTGCCCGCCCCGACGAGACCTGGACTTGCCCGCCCTACCTGCTCAGCCTCTATACCGGCAGCTGGCACGAAACAGCCCGCCAGTACCGGGATTGGGCAGCCTCCTGGCGGCGCACGCCGGCGCCCCCGGAGTGGGTCCGCCAGATGAGCGGCTATTTCCTGGTGATCAACAAGCAGCAGTACGGTGAAGAATTCTGGCCCTACGACACGCTGCCCGAGCTGTACGGTTATGCCAGGGCCAACGGCTGCGACACGGTCGGTCTGTTCGGCTGGTACCACGGCGGCCACGACAACACCTATCCCGAGATCCAGGTCAGCCCGACGCTGGGCGGCGCCAAGGCCCTGCGCGACGGTATCCGCCAGGTGCGCGAGCAGGGCGGCCACGTCACCTTGTACATCCAGGGGCACCTGCTCGACCTGACCACCGACTTCTACAAGAAGCGGGGCCATAAGCTGGAATCCAAGACCCGCTGGCAGACGCCCTATTACCAGACCCACTGCAAAAGCCACAACAGCCGCTTCCTGGCCAATTACACGGCCAAGTTCTTCGCCAGCGCCTGCCCCTCCTGCCCGGAATGGCACGACGAGATGGCCGGCAAGGCCGAAGAGCTGGCCGTCCTGGGCCCCAGCGGCTTCCTGTACGACCAGATCGGCGGCATGCATCCCTACCCCTGCTTCGACGAGTCGCATCCCCATCCGCAGAACCGGCCGTCCCTGGCCTTTGTGCCCGGCCGCGTCAAGCTGCTCGAACGCATCCAGCAGACGACCAAGCGGCTCGATCCGGAGATGGCTTTCTTGACCGAGCACATCACGGATGTCTACTCCGGCTGGGCCGACCTGCTGCATGGGATGTACGTCAACCCGAATCCGCCCGGCGGCGGACACAACTACCCCGAGCTGTTCCGCTACACGTTCCCGGAAACTTTTGTCACCATCCGCAACGGCAAGCCGTACATCAGCGAACGTTATTTGAATTTCGCCTTCGTCTACGGCCTGCGTCTGGAAATGGAACTGCGCTACCTGGACGACCAGGACGCGATCCGCTCGGACCGCCACCCGCGCGAGCGCCAGCTGGCCGCGGCCATGACTGACTTCCGCAAGCGTTACTGGCACCTGTTCGGCAGCGGCCGTTTCGTCGACACGGACGGCTTCGCGACGGACAACCCGGCCGTGGCCGCCAAGGCCTTTGCGGACGGCGGCCAGATCGGCGTCGCCCTCTGGAACGACACCGAACACGACCAGGCGGTGCAGGTTGCGGTACCGGGCTGCGCCTGGCAGGAGACGGCCCGCCCGGACGGACAAAATGAAGACAATGCAAAGCCCGGTCACGTTTTGCTGAAATCCCAGCAGGTGGCCCTGTTGCTTTTTGCAGGCAAAAAGGAGGAATAGACCATGCCCCAGTACACCATCGACGCCAGCAGCCCGCAAGACCTTTGGAAACGCGTCGAACGCTACCAGAACACGACCCTGCGCTACCCGCCGCTGCCCGCTTTCGCCGCCCAGGTCGCCGCCGCCTATGGCCGGCCGCGCCTGCTGCGCTGCTGGGTGACGCTCGACGAGGTCTGGGACTACCGGACCGACACCTATGACTTCGATTACCAGATCGGGGTCCACCGCTACGATGACGACCCCAACCACTTCGTCTACGACTGGGCGTCGACCGTCCCGACCGACATCCACATCCAGGAGCACCTCAGGTCTTTCAGCGCGAACAGCGACGAGCTGATGCTCAATGTGCGCCGCTACGAGCGGGAGACAGCCGAAGGCCTGGTTTCGCTCGACAAGTACGAAGAGGTCGTCGAACAGGTGATTGCCTTTTACAAGGACCTGTGCCCCAACATCCGCTACATCGAGGTCAGCAACGAAACCGACTACCGCGGCTTTGGCGGCATCGACGGCACCCATTACTACAAGCTGTACCAGCGCGTCTGCAACGCCGTGACCCGCCTGAATGAGGCCAAGGGCTATCAGCTGCCTCTGGGCGTCGGCGGCACGTCGACCAACGCGGTCATGAGCCGGCCGCAGCTCTGGCGGGAGTTCTTGCAGAACCTGGCCGCCGATTCGAATCCCAACCGGATGATCGATTTCTACTCGGTGCACGACTACACGCACGACCCGGACCGGCTCAAGGCCTTCTACGCCATGCACAAAACCTGGATCCGGGAGCTGGGCCTGCCGGACCTGCCGATCCATGTCGACGAGTACGGCTTCACGGACACGACCGGCGTCTGGACCGACTCGCTGAAAAACGCCGCCGGCG
>JAAYJD010000170.1 GCA_012523135.1 Clostridiaceae bacterium | reverse complement strand
GTCAAGACATCGGACGGCGCCTGGCTGTGTGTCATGACGACCGGAACGGGGCGTGAAGGTGAACGGGGGCAGCATGTCGTGTCGATGCGCAGCCTTGACCGGGGGCGCAGCTGGATTGATCGGACGGATGTCGAACCGGCGGACGGCCCCGAATCCTCGTATGCCGTGCTGCTCGCAGCGCCTGGCGGGCGCGTGTACTGCTTCTATAACCACAACACGGACAACACGCGTCAGGTTCGGGCGGATCCGGCTGTTTTTCCGGGCGGGTTCTGCCGCCGGGTGGATTCGCAAGGTCATTTCGTCTTCAAATACAGTGACGACCAGGGCAGAACCTGGTCGGCCAAACGTTACGACATCCCGATGCGCCGCATGGCGATCGATCGGGATAATCCTTACGGCGGGGATATCCTCTTTTTCTGGAACGTCGGCAAAGCCTTCATGTACGGCACGGACGCCTTTGTGCCGCTGCACAAGGTAGGCGGTTTCGGCGCGGGGTTCTTCACGCGTTCAGAAGGGGTGCTGCTCAAGAGCCCCAACTTGCTGCACGAACCGGATCCGGCAAGAATCCGCTGGGAAACCTTGCCGGACGGGGATGCCGGCCTGAGGGCTCCGCCGGGCGGCGGACCGATTGCCGAGGAACAGAGCTTTTCCGTTCTGAGTGACGGATCCTTTTTCTGTGTCTACCGCACCATCTCCGGTCACCCGGCTTGTTCGTACAGCCGGGACGGAGGGCATACCTGGTCTCAGCCGCAATACCAGGCATACGCCGACGGCGCACCCATGAAACATCCCAGAGCGGCCAATTTCGCCTGGCGCTGCCAAAACGGCTGCTACCTGTACTGGTACCACAACCACGGCGGCACCGGGTACGAGGACCGCAATCCAGCCTGGCTGGCTTGCGGCCGCGAAGCGGACAGCGACCAAGGCAAGGTTTTGGTTTGGTCGCAGCCGGAAATCGCCCTCTATGACGACGACCCTGCCATCCGGATGAGTTATCCGGACCTGATTGAGGAGGACGGGGAGCTGTACCTGTTCGAGACGCAAAAAGACAAGGCGCGGGTCCACCGCGTCGATCCGGCCTGGCTGGACCGGCTATGGCACGTGTTCGAACGAAACGGGGAAACGACACGCGGCCGGATTTTGGATTTGAGCGACGAATTGGCGCCGTTGCCGGACAAGGTCGCCCTGCCGCGCCTGCCGGCCTTTGTCGTCCGGGACCCGGACATGCCGGATGGCCGCAGCCGCCATACGCGCGCCGGTTTTTCGATCGAGCTGTGGCTGGATCTGGATTGCGGCGACAAAGCGGGCGTGCTGCTGGATAGCCGCACAGCCAACGGCAAGGGCTTTTGCCTGAAGGTAACCGGAGACAGAACGCTTGAGATCCTGCTCTGCGACGGCCGGACCGAAAACCACTGGCGGTCAGATCGGGGCCGGCTGCCGGCGGGAACGACCCACCACGTGGTGGTAACGGTCGACAGCGGGCCTTGCATCGTCACGTTCGTGATCGATGGCATCCTGTGCGACGGCGGCACAAATCGGTCGTTCGGCTGGGGTCGGTTCAGCCCCAACCTGCGCGACGTCAACGGGGAAGAG
>JAAYJD010000169.1 GCA_012523135.1 Clostridiaceae bacterium | reverse complement strand
TGGACTTCCCGTTCGAGCTGTCGCTCTACCTGGCAAGTTACCTCCTGGTCGGCGGCCCGGTTCTGCTCCGCGCGGGGAAAAACATGTTGCGCGGCCAGCTGTTCGACGAGCACTTCCTGATGAGTCTCGCGACGATCGGCGCGCTGGCCATCCGCGAATTTCCCGAAGCGGTCGCCGTTATGCTTTTTTACGAAGTCGGCGAACTGTTCGAAAGCCGGGCGGTCGGCCACGCGCGCCATGCCATCCGGGCTTTGCTGGACATCCGCCCCGACTACGCCAACCTGAAATCGGACCAGGGTCTGCTCCGGGTCGCGCCGGAACGAGTTGGCGTCGGTGACCAGATCGTGGTCAAGCCCGGCGAGAAGGTTCCGCTGGACGGCCGTGTAACAGAAGGAAGCACGCTGCTGGACACCGCCGCGATCACAGGCGAATCGATGCCCCGGGATATCGGGGTTGGCGATCTGGTCTATTCCGGTTCGATCAACAAGAATGGGCTCTTCACAATGGAAGTCACCCGGATCTACCGCGATTCGACGGTCGCCCGCATTCTCGACCTGGTCCAGAACGCGGCCAATAAAAAAGCGCCGACCGAAAAATTTATGACCCGGTTCGCCCGCGTCTACACACCGGCCGTTGTCCTGGTCGCGCTGCTGCTGGCCGTGCTGCCGCCCCTGCTGTTGCCCGGAGCCGTTTTTTCCGACTGGCTTTACCGGGCCCTGGCGTTCCTTGTGGTGTCTTGTCCCTGCGCCTTGGTCATCTCGATTCCGCTCGGTTATTTCGGCGGCATCGGCGCCGCCTCGAAAAACGGAATCCTGGTCAAGGGCAGCCACTACCTGGAGGCGCTGACCAAAGCGGATTGTGTCGTGTTCGACAAAACAGGCACCTTGACGCGCGGATCCTTCCGTGTCAGCCAGGTACACAGCCGCATGAAAAGCGTCTCAAAGGAAGCCTTGCTGAGCCTTGCCGCCCACGCGGAACACTATTCCAACCACCCCATCGCCCGCTCGATTGTCGCGTCATTCGGTCCGGATCAGATCGAACCGGACCGGATTCGGGATTTTACGGAAATACCCGGACAGGGCATCGCTGTCACCATCGACGGACAACCTGTTCTGGCCGGCAGCGCCAGGTATTTGGCTGATTCAGGTGTCGCCGTTAGACCAGCTGACGATCCGGGCACCGTCGTCCATATCGCCGTCGACGGGCGCGATGCCGGTTACCTGGTCATCGCGGATGAAATCAAGCCGGATGCCAGGCAAGCCGTTTCTCGTCTGCGTTCCCTCGGCATCGGCCATATCGCCATGCTGACCGGCGACACCGCATCGATCGGTGAGCAGATCGGACGCGATCTGGGGATCCATGAAGTCTATGCCGGGCTTTTGCCGGAACAGAAGGTCGATCGCCTCGAACAGATCGTGCGCCAGACGCCTAAGGGGCGCAGCGTGGTCTTTGTCGGCGACGGCATCAACGACGCGCCGGTCTTGGTGCGAGCTGACATCGGCATGTCGATGGGCGCACTCGGTTCAGACGCGGCGATCGAGGCCGCCGATGTCGTCCTGATGACCGATCACCCCTCCAAGGTGGCCGACGCTATCCAGATCGCCCGCAAGACCAAGCGGATCGTCTGGCAGAACATCGTTTTCGCCTTCGCGGTCAAGCTGGCTGTCCTGGCCCTGAGCGCAGCGGGTATGGCTTCGCTCTGGGG
>JAAYJD010000168.1 GCA_012523135.1 Clostridiaceae bacterium | reverse complement strand
TCAGCGCCAGCTGGACCGTCGTGATGCGGTCCGCGCCGGTGTTGGTCATCACCAGCGGCCAGGTGTATTCGTTCCAGGCACCGGTGAACTTGAGGACCGCCAAGGCGCCCAGAACCGGTTTCGACAAGGGCAGGTAGATCAACCAGAAAGCCCGGAAGCGGCTGCAGCCGTCTATCTTGGCCGCCTCGTCGAGTTCCCTAGGAAACAGCACGTAAAACTGGCGGCACATGAAGACCCCGAAGGAGCCGGCAATGTAGGGCAGGATCAGGCCGGTGTAGGTGTCGACCAGGCCCGTGCCGCCCTGGCCAAGCAAGTTGTTGCCGCCGGCCAGCGGGAAATGTCGGATCAGGATGAAGAGCGGCACCAGGGTTACCTGGGCCGGGATCATCATGCCGGCCAGGATGAGGACAAAGAGCAGCCGGCGCAGCGGAAATCGGATGCGGGCAAAGGCATAGCCGGTCATGGCGTTGATGATCAGGCTGATCGCTGTCGCCATGCCGGCCACGTAAAAGCTGTTCGCCAGGTAACGCAGCCAGTTGCCGTGGCTGAGGGCGATCCGGTAGACATCCGGGCGAAACGGCCGCGGGACCAGGGACAGGCCGGGCGCATAGATTTGGTTCATGTCCTGCAGCGATACCGACAGCATGACCAGGAACGGAAACGCCGCGGCCAGCAAGAAAAGCAGCAGCAGCAGGCTGCCGGTGATTTTCGCCAGCTGTTTCATGTGCCGGCCTCGTGCCGGTCGTTCTCCAACTGGCCGCCGGCGCGCAGGTTGAGGATGGTGATCGCCATGACGATCAGGAAAAGGACCACCGACATGGCGGACGCATAGCCCATTTTGAAGTCCGCGAAGGCGCGCATGTAGATCTGGTGCGTGATCGTCGTCGTCGCGTCCACCGGTCCGCCGTTGGTCATGATCCGCACCTGCTCGAAGGTCTTGAAGCACTCGATCGAGAGCGTGGCCAGCAGAAAATAGCTGACCGGCCGGATCGCCGGCAAGGTGATGTGCCAGATGCGGCGCAGGGTGCCGGCGCCGTCGACACGCGCCGCTTCGTGCAAGCTGGGCGGAACGCTCTGCAGGGCCGCCAGGTCGATCATCATGACATAGCCGCTGCTTTTCCAGACATTGACCAGAATCAGGCAGGGCAGCGCCAGCTTTTCATCAAAGAGCCAGTCACTGCCGGGCAGGCCGAGACCGGCGAGCAGCTTGTTGAAAAGGCCGGAGCCCGGATCAAACAAGTAGAGCCAGATCATCGAGACCGAGACCATCGACAGGACATGCGGGAAAATCAGCACCGCCCGCCCGGCCGACTGGATCCGGCCGCTGCCGTCGACCAGCAGGGCGGCGACAAACCCGAACAGCATCAGCGGTCCGACTGAAAAAACGGCGTAGACAAACGTGTTGACGACCGAACGGAGAAAGCTGCGGTCCGAAAGCAGCCGCCGATAGTTGGCCAGCCCGATAAAGGTACGTGTCGCCAGGTTTTCGTTGGTCAGGCTGGTGGTAAAATTGGCCAGCAGCGGGTATATCACGAAGATCAGGAAAAAGGTGAAAAACGGCAGAATCAGGAGATAGGCTGCCCGCGCGTCCGCGGTCAGCCCGATCCCCTTCCCCCGGCGCCGCCATGGCGCCGGTTTTGATCCTGTCGTTCGTGTCGTCATGCTGGCGAGTTCCGGTCAGGGCGCGGCAATTTCCGCTTCCAGGTCTGCCTGGGCCCGGGCCAGGGCGTCCGCGGCGTTCATCTTGCCGTAGAGCACCTGCTGGACCAGATCGTTGCGGATCTTCTGGAATGTGGTCGACCAGGTGGCCCGCGGCATGCCGATGCCTTTGGCGACACACTCGGCGCGCACGGCGTTCATCGGGTCCAGGGCGATAAAGGCGTCAACCTGGGACTGGCGGGTAACCGGGATGCCCAGTTCCTTGGCCCGGGTCAGCACTTCCTCTTCGGTCAGCGCGAAGGCGATGAACTGGAACGCTTCGTCAGGCTGCTTGCAGTCGCCGCCGACAAAGAGCATGTTGCAGCCGCTGAACGTCGCCGGTGTCTTGTTGGCCGGCGGCAGGGCAATCCCGATTTTGCCGGCATACGTCTCGTTCTTCAACATGGGGGTCAGGGCCACGTTGTTGATCAGGGTCATGGCGGCCGTTCCAGCGATGAACGGATTGGTTTCGTTGCTGTTGAACGGGATGCCGACATCGTTGACAAAACCGGCCAAATACTCCAGCGTCTCAACCTTGTCCGGTGTGTTCAGGGTCGGCTCGCCCTTGTCGTTGTAATAGAGGCCGCCGTTGCCGAAGACCAACGTGTCGAACTCGACAAAGTTGCCCGCGGAACGGGGAAAGGCAAACCCGGACTGGGTGATCTGGCCGGCAGCATCTTTTTTGGTGAGCTGGCGGGCAAACGCTTCCAGCTCGTCCCAATTCTGCGGGGCTTTTTCCGGATCCAGTCCTGCGTCGCTGAACAGGTCTTTGCGCCAGGTAAAGATGAACGGTGTCGTGGAATAGGCCAGGCCGTAAATTTCGTTTTGATACGTTCCGTTAGCCAGCACGGCGGGCATCAGGTCTTCTTTGCCCTCCCAGTTGTTGAAATTGGTGGTGATCGGCTGGTAATGGCCGGCTTCGACGCGTGCGGCGACCGACAGGATGCCATGGCCGATGATGTCAGGGCCAAGCCCGGCGCTGAACATGGAATTCAGCTTGGTTTCCATCGGCTCGCCGATCGCGGCGTCGTCGTACTCAACCTTGATGCCCGGATTGGCTTGGTTGAAATCGGCGATCAGGCGCTTCCAGTAGGTAGCCTCTGCCGCGTCGTTGCCGATCCGGACAAATTTCAGCGCGACCGTTTTGTCGCCTGTCTGCTCCGCCGGCTGGCAGGCTGTTGTCAGCAGAACCGGCAAAAGCAGACTCAGGATCAGTAAAAGGGATAACCGCTTCTTCATCTTCATATCCTCACTTGCATGTTAATTTGTCATATCTGTCATAACGAATCTAGTTTTCGTCCGGCCAACAGCTGGTCGCGCAGCCAGCCGGCACGGACAAAGGGGTCGCGGCGCGCGTCGAGGGTTTCGTAGAGGCGGCGGCGCAGCCCGGCCACGGTCTTCTGCAGCTCCGGCTCGCGAATCCGGTTGGTCAGCTGGCCCGGGTCGGATGCGACGTGGTAGAGCTCGTCAACATCCGTCAGGTTCCAGACATACAGCCAGTCGGCCGTACGCAGGCAACGCTGCGCGTACAATCCGAACTGCTGCCCGTTGGCGCTGCACACGGCGCTGTCACGGCCGGATTGCCGCTGCCCTCGCAGCAGCGGCAACAGCGACTGGCCGTGCCCGGGATCGACAGCCTCAAGGCCGCACAAGTCGGCCAGGGTCGCGCCCAGGTCGAGATGGCTGACAAAATCGCCGACGCGCAGGCCGGATGGGATCAGGGCGGGGTAACGGATGATCAGGGGAACACGGATGACGTCGTCGTAGAGCACGTAATGCTTGTCGAGCATCCCGTGCCCGCCGCACAGGTCGCCGTGGTCGCTGGTGTAGATCACGACGGTGTTCTGCGTCAGGCCCCGTTCTCCGAGGTGGCGCAGCATCTGGCCGACCGCGTCGTCGATCTGTGCGACCATCCCGTAGTAGAGGGCTACGGTTCGCGCCCATTCAGGCCAGTTTCTGCCCTCGAGCTGCCAGTTGACCCGCTGCTGGCGCTGGATGTACGGTTTTCCGGCGAGCGTGTCGCCGCAGCTGTCCCAGGGTTCGACGTCTTCCGGCCTGAACAGGGATGCGAACGGCTCGCTGGGCCGGCAGGGCAGGTGCGGATCCTGGAAGTCGACCCGGATCAGCCAGGGGCGGCCGTCGGCCTGGCAATGGTCCATCCGGCGGCAAACCGCGTGGGCCGCCAGGTGCGTGCGGCTGTCGCCGAGCGCGACAGGGCTCGGATCGCCGAACCAGCCGTTCGGCCAGGCCAAGCCGGGATAGCGCGCCGCGGCCTCGGCGAAGTCCTGTTTCAGGTCGTCGTGGTGTTCGAATCCGAAATCGGCCGGACTGTGTGTTTTGGAGACATTCCACTTGCCGATCAGGGAGCAGGCGTACCCCGCCCGCTGCAGCGCGGCCGTCGCGAAGCGTTCGGACGGCTGCAGGGCGGGGCAATCCAGGAAATCGAGGTTCCACAGGCCGCCGTAGCTGTCCGGCGCCAGCCCCGAAAGCATCGCCTGGCGCGCCGGACCGCAGACCGGGATCGGCGTGGTGGCTTGCTCGAAGAAAGCGCCGCCGGCCGCCAGGGCATCCAGGTTGGGTGTGCGGATGGCGAAGCGCCCGGCCGCGCCGACGGCATCCCAGCGTTGCTGGTCGGCCACGATCATCAGGATATTGGGTCTGTCTTGCAGCGGCGCACTCATCATGATCAGATCGGGCGGGTGATGTCGCCGTGCAGGTTGGGCAGCGCTTCTGGCCGCACCACCGCACCGCCTTCTTCAAAGGAGCGGATCGCGGCGAAGGTGTATTCCAGCGTCGCCAGGGCATCGCGGCCTGAGGCGCGCAGCAGCTCGGGCGGCACGCCGTTGCTGACATCTTCCAGGAAGGCGTGGATGCGGGCCGGGAACGTGGCGCCAAAGTCCTTGATGCCCGTGTCCAGAACCTCGTCCGGTGTCGGGGAGGCCATGGAGTCCTTCGGCTTGTCCGCGTCCCAGAAATAGAGTTTCTCGACGCAGTTCTCGATGACGAAGGTGCCCTTGGTTCCGGCCATTTCAAAGCTCCACCAGCCGCCCAGACCGAACATGGCGTCTCCGCGCTGTGAAAGCAGGTAGCCGGTGCTGCCGTTCTCAAAGCGGACATGCACCGAGTTGATCGAGTACATCAGGTCATTGGCGGTCTTGCGCACGCCCGGCTTGTTCAGGTAAGCCTGGACATGGGTGATGTCGCCGCCGAAGTGGCGCAAAACGGAAAACGGGTGGGCCAGAAACGCCTTGAGATGGGAGTACGGCCGTTTCCAGCGCTCGGCGCCGGGGCCGGCATAGGCGGCTTGGCCGCCGTTGAAGCCCATCTTGTGGACGATGTAGACCGGTTCGCCGATCTTGCCTTCAGCGATCAGCTGCTCGCCGCGCGCGGCCGGCTTGGTGAAAAAGTGATTGAGGTTGCAGCCCAGATAAAGGCCTTTCTGACCCGCCAGCTGGACCATGTCGCGCGCCTCGCGCACATCGTTGGAAATGGGTTTTTCCACCAGGACATGCTTGTTGGCGCTGAGCGCCTCCATCACCGGAATATAGTGCCAGCTGCCGTTTTCGTAGCCCGAGGTCGTCACATCGACGATCTCAATTTCCGGCATCGCCGACAGCATCGCCTGCAGCGAGTAGAACGCCGGAACGCTATACTTGGCCGCCGCTTCATCGGCGCGCTCCTTTTTGACATCGCAGACGGCGACCAACTGGGCCAGTTCATCCTGCTGGTAAACGCCGGCGTGCGTGTTGCCGATCCCCCCCATGCCCACGATTCCAATTTTCAGTGCCATTGTGTTCCTCCTTCCGGGGCTGCTGCTTATAGAGCAGACCCTGTTCCATGCATGCTTGTTATTCGGGTTTGGCCGGTTGTTCGGTCCGGCTCTTGCGGTATCCTGTCGGTGAGATGCCGGTGACCTGGCGGAATTGCCGGGAAAACAGCGTCGTATCGTGAAATCCGAGTGAGCGGGCGACATCCGCAACGCTCAGGTCGTTCTGGCAAAGCAGCTCGGCGGCCTTGGCCATGCGGAAATTGCGGGCATATTCGGACGGCGACGTGCCCAGGTAGTGCCTGAACTGACGCGACAGGTAGCCGGCGGACAATCCTGCTGCCCGGGCAATCTCCTCGACGGCAATCTCCTGGTCAAAGTGCTGCTCGATGTAGGCAACGGCCTTGAGGATCTGCCGGAAATTGGCGCCTGTCTCCTGCGTTTCCTGGCGGCGGTTGCCCAACAGGCGGGCATAGACCACGAACAAGTCGAGCAGGAGCAGCTTGCATTTCAGCTGCCAGCCGATCGGCTGGTTGCTTTTTTCCCAGCCGATCTGTTCCAGATCGAGCACGATCTGCTGGCGCAGGGCTGAGCCGGCATGGACGCGGTCGAGCCGCTCGGAGCCGCGCCCCTTGATCAGCCAGCCCAGTTCGTCCAGGGCCGCGATGTCCCCTTCCAGTCCGGCAAACGCCTCAGCCTTGAACAGGCAGTTGTACAACCCGGTGTTGTTGGTGCTGATGTAGCTGTGCACCTCGCCGGGCAGGACCAGGAAGAGGTCGCCGGCTGTCAGGATCTGGGTCTGTCCCTCGTGGCTGTGCAGCGACACGCCGTGATCGATGTAGACCAGCTCGTAGAATTCGTGGCGATGCAAGCCGGTCTTGCTGTGATGGCTGTTCCGGATGACCACCAGCGGAAAGCCGCTGTCGAAATATTGCTCGGATCGGGTCAGCAAGGCAGACAAAACGGCACCTCCGGCCACTTCAGCGGGTAATCTCGGCGACCCGCACCGGCTGTCCGCCGCGCTTGATCGACTCGATGGCCGCGTGGATCACCCGGCTGGCTTCGAGGCCGGCCTGGCCGCTGCCGTCAATCTCATCCGGCTTGGCCCCGGCCAGCAGTTGGTTGACGTACGAGGTGATCCGGTCGGCGAAAGTGTCGAAAAAACCGGTGAAGCCGCCGAAAACCGGGTTCGTGAAGACCTGTTTGACCAGGTCGTCCGCCGGGAACAGCGTCGCTTCGCGCCACATGTCCTCGAAGAGCAGCCGTCCGTTCGTCCCGGCGACTTCGCAGCGTTCCATCGGGTGACCGCGCTTGATGTCGTAGGAGCTAATGATGTGGCCGACCGCGCCGTTGGCGAAGCGCAGGTTCGTCGACTGGGTCGAATAGATGTTGCGGCCGCTGGCCTTCATGGCAAAGCACTGCACCTCGGCGATATCGCCGCCGAAATAGCGGACGATATCCACACTGTGCGGGTTCAGAGCCTTCAGGTGATAAAATTCGGTTTCAAACGCACCGAACTTGCCGATCCAGAGGTTCATGTTGATGAAGAGCAGCTCGCCGATCCGGCCATCCAGCTGCCACTGTTTGGCTTGGCGGGCCGCCGGTGTGAAACGGTGGTTGAGGTCGACCGCCAGGCAAAGGCCGCGTTCCCGGGCGGTCCGGACCATTTCCTCGGCCTTGGCCAGATCGTTGCAGATCGGTTTTTCGCACAGGACATGCGCACCGGCTTCAAGCGCCTGAATGGTCGGCTCGTAGTGGTCGCTGGAATACTCGAAGCCGCCGGTCGAGACACTGACCAGGTCAGGCTTTAGTTCGGCGAGCATCTTTTGCGCGTTCCGGTAGGCAGGCACCCCGAAGGCGCGTTCCGCTTCCCGGGCCCGGTCCTCCAGGCGGTCGCAGACACCGATCAGGCGGACCTCCGGCAGCGACTGGTAGACTTTGGCATGGATGTGGCCGATATGCCCCATCCCGATAACACAGACTTTGAGCATGACACGCCTCCTCGATTCAGGCCGGGTCGCTTATTGGCCCTTGTTGGCCTGCAGCCGCCGGGCGGCTTCCGGATCGCCGATATGGAGCATCTCGTAGGCCTGGTCGGACGAGGTGAACGGGCCGCAGCCTTTGCCATGCCAGTCCAGGTTCGTGTCCATCGGGTTCGGCCGGCCGGTTTCGGCGGTCCGGCAGGCGATGTGCGCGTCCATGCGCGCTCGCAGGCAGGCGACGATATCCGGGTTCTGTTCGGCGACGTTGACCAGTTCCTGGGGGTCCTTGACCAGGTTGTACAGCTCGATTTCGGGCTTGTAGTGGAAATCGGGCTCAAGGGCGACGATCAGCTTCCACTCCGGTGTGCGCCAGCCATGCTTGCGCATCCAGGTGCACTCGGTGATGTAATGCTCGCTTGCCGCCGCGAAGTCTTTGCCGCGCACGCACTTCATCAGGTTGCGCCCGTCGAAAGCGATGTCGGTCTTGATGCCCATCAGGTCGAGCAGTGTCGGCATCAGGTCCTTGAGCTCGCAGGCGTCCGCCAGTCGCTTGGAACGCAGCTTGCCGGGGTATTTGAACGCCAGCGGCACGGTCAGCGTGCATTCATACAGGCCGTGGTGGTCGAAATAGCAGTCGTGGTCGTAGAGCGTTTCGCCATGGTCGGATGTAAAGACAACGATGGTGTCCTCGGCAAGTCCCAGGGCATCCAGCTTTTCCAGGATGCCCTGGATGCAGGTGTCCATATAGGTGACCGCGGCTTCATACAGGGCGACGATGAAGTCCTTGTCGGTGCAGCCCTGCGGGAACCAGGTGACGAAATAGTCACGGAAAGGCTTGAAGTCGTAGACGGGCTGCAGCGAGGTGTTGTCCGGGTCGAAGCCGTCCTTCTGGTAGAACATCTTGTGGAAAGGCTCCGGCGGCAGGTAGGGCGAATGGGGATCCATGTGGCGCATGAACAGGAAAAAGGGCTTGTCCTGGCCGGCAAGGCGCTCGAGCTCGGGGATCGCGGCCTGGTTCATGTTCTCCGCCTTGTGGGCGTAGCCGTCCTGGGTGGCGCTCCAGCCTTCGTAATTGATGTACTGGTCGAAGCCGCGCGCCGACGGGTTGCCGGTGAAGCCGATGCAGGTCGTGTCATAGCCGTTTTCCCTGAGGACCTCGGCCAGTGTCTTGACCCCGGGGGCGATGTCCCCCTTGTGGCGCAGGGCGACGACGTTCGTGCCGAAGCAGTCCATCCCGGTCAGCATTGAGGCGTAACCTGGTGTCGTCGGAATGCTGGGGCTGATGCAATGGTCGAAGACCAGGGCGTCTTCCTTCAGATAGGCATCGATGTGCGGGGTCGTCAGGCGGTGGTAGCCGTGCAGACTCATGAAGTCGGAACGCAGGCTGTCAATACCGAAAAAAAGCAGGTTGGGTTTTTTCATACAGTCCTCCTTAACGGGCGTTTAATTGCTTCAGGCAAGCGTTGATATAACCATAACTTTCAGCAGCGATCACGACGGCTTGGGTAAAAGGCTGCTCCGGGCCGATGATCTCCAGGTCGACCGGACCGTCGTAGCCGCCGTCGACCATGGCCTTGCAGTAGGCGAACAAGTCGATGTCACCGCGGCCGCAGGCCTGCAGCGGCGGTTCGCCCGGCGACGGGCCGCGTCCGCGGCAGTCGCGGATGTGGATGTGACGCGTGCGGGACAGCACTTGGGGCAGCGCCAGTTCCGGATTTTCCCCGGCCCGGTAGACGTGGCTGGGATCCATGTCGATGCCGAAAGCCGGGTTGGCGATCGACGCCATAGCCTTCAGGGTCGTTTCTGTGTTGAACATCGCTGCGCCGACATGCGCCTTACAGCACAAGGTGACGCCGTAGGCCTGCGCCCGCTCGGCCAGGCGGGCCAAACGCTCGATGGTCTCTTCCAGGGATCCCGGTTCGTTCATCTTGCCGCCGGGCCCGACGTTGATCACCGGAATGCCCAGATCCGCCGCGACTGTAAAGGCCAGCTCCAGGCGGTCGGCGTCTGTCGAGGCCACTTCAGAGGCCAGCAGCTCCAGGCCGGTCTCCGCGAGCACGTCCTTGATCTCGTTTTTCTGTTCCGGATAGCGCTCCAGGTTGAGATGCTCGCACATGCCCTTGATCGCAGAGATCTCAACTCCGTCGTAGCCGGCCATCTTGATGGCGCGGGCCGCCTCCGGAAAACTGACCGCTTTGAACAAGACCGAATTGACACCCAGACGAATCATGTGTTACCTCCTGCCATAGCGACGGCCTGGCGGTCGTATTCGCGCACCCGCCGCAATATTTCCGCGCAGTTGTCCGCGCGCGGGTATTCGATGATAAACGGCACATCTTCGTGCGTCTTGTGCAGCAAGCTGAAAAACAGCGGCCAGTCGATCTCGCCTTCGCCGATGTTGCGCCCCTTGGCGTCGTTGACCTTGCGGTCCTTGCCGTGGAAATAGGCGACATGCGGGCCCAGGTAGGCGAACATGTCCCGTTCGGACGAATTGGCGATCAGGTTAGCCGGATCCAGCAGCACCTTGAGGCGGGGCGAACCGACCTGGCTGATCGTGTCGAGCATGCGCTTGGCGCTGGGCACGATGTCGATCACGCACGGCTCAAGGGCGACGGTGAGGTCATATTGTTCCGCCTTGCCGCAAAGCCAGCGCAGGGAGTCGAGCAGACGGTTGAAACGCGCCTCGTAGACATCGGCGCGCACGCCGCGGCTGGCCGGATCGAAACCGCACTCCGTCGAGACGATCGGAATGCCGGCGGCACGGGCATACTGCATGTGCCGCTCAAAGTAGGCGAGGATATCCTGCCTTCTGGCCTCGTCCTCTTCGATCAGGTTGGTAAAGACGCCGAGCGCGTGCACGGTAATTCCGTGACGGCGGTAGATATCCGCGATTTCGCTGACGCGCGCTTCGCTCAGGTCGCTCAGATCGCTCATGCCGTTGTAGGTCCAGTACTTGCTGTCTGTTTGCGACAAGCATAACTCGGTCACGGTAAATCCGGTCCGGGCCATGAAGGCCGCCGCTTGTTCGTTGGTCATTTCGGGGAAACTTCGTGTGACAATACCGACGTGCATGGAACACCTCCTGCCGGGCCGTCGTCTGACGGCCTCTCTCATGAACCATGGGCTCATTATAGGCAATCGGTGCGCAGGGTGGCAATGGATTAGCGGCGTTTTTGCAGATAACAGGTCAGCAAATGCCAAATTCAGTCATAAAAAGCCAACCCGCCGGATCCGGCGGGTTGGCAAGGGCTGAACTGGTTTCTGCTTCACCAGGCAGCGCGCAGCAGCGCCTCCAGTTCGCTGATCAGGGGCATGCGCGGGTTGGTGCCGGTACACTGGTCGGCGTACGCTTTTTCAGCGATGTCCGGTACGGCGGCCATAAACGGGGTCTCGTCCAGGCCGCAGTCACGCAGGCGCAGCGGCACGTTGATTTTGGCCATCAGGCCGCGCACGGCCTGTATGAGCTGGCGGACGCCGTCCTCGGTGCTGGTGAAGGACAGCCCGATGGCCCGGGCAATCTCGGCATAGCGTTCGTCGGCGATGAACGACTCGTACTTGGGAAACGAGACGAACTTGGTCGGTTTGGCGGCGTTGTAGGCGATGACATGCGGCAGCAGAACGGCGTTGGAGCGCCCGTGCGGCAGGTGGAAGGCGCCGCCGATCTTGTGGGCCAGCGAGTGGTTGATGCCCAGAAACGCGTTGCTGAAGGCCATGCCGGCGATGGTGCTGGCGTTGTGCATCTTTTCCCTAGCTTTGCGGTTGTCTCCCTGCGCGTAGGCTGTCGGCAGCCAGTCAAAGACCAGCTTGATCGCGTGCAGCGCCAGCGCGTCGGTGTAGTCGGAGGCAAAGGTCGACACATAGGCTTCGATCGCGTGGGTCAGGACATCCAGTCCGGTGTCGGCGGTAATGGCCGGCGGCACGCTCATCACGAAATCCGGGTCGATGATTGCCACATCCGGGGTCAGTTCGTAGTCCGCCAGCGGGTACTTGGTCTTTGTGGCCCGGTCTGTAATGACGGAAAAGGAGGTCACTTCAGATCCGGTCCCGCTGGTCGTCGGGATGGCGACCAGCCTGGCTTTACGGCCGAGGTGGGGGAACTTGACCACGCGCTTGCGGATGTCCATGAATTTCAAGGTCAGCTGACGGAAATCCAGGTCCGGATTCTCATAGAACATCCACATGCCCTTGGCTGCGTCGATGGCGGAACCGCCGCCCAGGGCGATGATCACGTCCGGCTGGAACTGGTTCATGGCCGCGACGCCGCGGCGGATGGTCTCGATGTCCGGATCCGGCTCGACGTCCGAGAAAATTTCGCAATGGACGTATTGGCGGCGCTTGCGCAGGTAGTAGAGGATCTTGTCCACGTAGCCGAAGCGGACCATCGTGGGATCGGTGACGATGAACGCCTTGTGGATGTCCGGCATCTTTTCCAGGTACTGGGTCGATTCAAATTCGAAGTAGATTTTTTCCGGCACCTTGAACCATTGCATGTTGACACGCCTCCTGGCGACACGCTTCTTGTTGACCAGGTTGACCGCGGTCACGTTGGATGAGGTTGCGTTGCGTCCGTAGGAGCCGCAGCCCAGGGTCAGCGAGGGCATGTTGGTGTTGTAGATGTCGCCGATGGCCCCGTGCGACGACGGCGAGTTGATGATCACGCGGCTGGCCTGGAGACGGTCGGCAAACTGACTGGAGACGATTTCGTCTTCGGTGTGGACAACGGCCGAATGGCCCAGCCCGCCAAACGCAATGATCTCCTCGGCGCGCCGGATGCCTTCGTCGCTGTTCTCGACGATGTAGTAGGCCAGGACCGGGCTGAGTTTTTCGACCGACAGCGGGTAGTCCGAACCGACACCCTCCAGTCGGGCCAGCAGGATCTTGGTGTCCGATGGCACCTCGATGCCGGCCAGCGCGGCGATCTCGGCGGCGGGGCGGCCGACGACAGCCGGGTTGACCGCGACCTTGCCGGGCTTGATCATGGCGAGCTCCAGCTTTTTCGTCTCCGCCTCGTCGAGGAACCGGCAGCCGTTCGCGCGCATCAGGACTTCAAACTCATCCGCCCGGGCGCGGTCGACGATCACGGCCTGCTCCGAGGCACAGATCATGCCGTTGTCGAAGGTCTTGGACATGATCAGGTCCGTGACCGCCCGGCGCAGGTTGGCGGTCTGCTCGATGTAGCAGGGCACGTTGCCGGGACCGACACCCAGGGCCGGTTTGCCGGCACTGTAAGCGGCCTGGACCATACCGCTGCCCCCGGTGGCCAGGATCAGGGAGACGCCGGGGTGGTTCATCAGGCAGTTGGTTGCCTGGACAGACGGTTCGGTCACCCACTGGATGCAGTGTTCCGGCGCCCCGGCAGCCAGGGCGGCGTCGTACATGATCTGGGCGGCCAGGGCGCTGCAGCGCTGAGCCGAGGGATGAAAGGCGAAAATGATCGGATTGCGCGTCTTGATCGCGATCAGGCACTTGAACAAGGTTGTCGAGGTTGGGTTGGTCACGGGGGTGACGGCCGCGATCACGCCGACCGGCTCGGCGATCTCGATATAATCCTCGTATTCGTTCTCCTGGATCACACCGACAGTCCGGTCGTACTTGATGCTGTGGTAGACATATTCCGTGGCGAAGATGTTCTTGGTCATCTTGTCTTCATACACGCCGCGCCCCGTCTCATCGACGGCAGCCCGGGCCAGGGTCATGTACGCTTCCAGACCGGCGGTGGACATCGCCTTGACGATGGTGTCGATCTGCTCCTGGGTCCGGAACAGCATCTGCCCGAGCGCTTGCCGCGCCTGGCTGACCAGCGTTTCAATCGCCTGGTTGTCCGTTGCCAGATCTGCCGGCTCCTGCCGGCTGTTCTTGGTTGCCTTGTCTTTTTTCGTCATTTCCTTGTCCTCCATGCAAAAAGGTGTTAACGCGATGATGTAAACGTTTTCGGCTGTTGATAACGGCGCTTTTCGAGATAATTCATATTTCGTTAACGTTTACGGTATCATTTTACGCGCGACCAAGCCATGACGTCAATTCGATGAATGCATCATCTTGCACATATCATAATGATTTTATTTATGCATTATGCCCATTTGCGGTCGTCGTCAAGATCAGCTTGCCAAGCCAAGCCGCGCATGGTAAAATGGCATTGTTTTGATAAGCTAAATATATGACTTTCAAACCATTGACTGCGGAGGTCACCATGCAGACAGCAATCGGGAAAAAATACTATGACCGGCCCAGATTTGAAACCTTACGCGCCCTGATCCGCAACTGCGCGGAGGTTTACGGCGATGCCGACGCCTACCGCTACCACGAGACGCCGGGCGGGCCGGACATCGTGCGCAGCTACCGCGATCTGGACCGCGATATCGACATCCTGGGCACAGCCTTGATCGACCTGGGGCTGCAGGGCGGCCATATCGTGATCGTTGGCGCCAACTGCTACGAATGGGTTATCCCCCACAATGCGGTCGTCGGCGGGACGGGCATATCGGTTCCGCTGGATCGCCAGCTTCCTGCCCAGGAGGTCATCCAGCTCACTGGTCGCGGCAAGGCGATCGCCTTCATCTACAACGGACCGCACCATGAAATCGCCCTGGCGACCGCCGCCGTCAACCCGGACATCCGCTATTTCATCTGCATGAAGCCGGGCATCATCGACGCCGGACTGCAAGCAGAAGATCCGCGTTTCATAACCTGGGACGAGGTCATGCAGAATGGCCGGCGCCTTCTGGCCACTGGAGACCGGCGCTTCCTGGACGCCCAGATTGACCCGAACGGCCTTTGCTCGCTGCTCTTCACGTCCGGGACGACGGCCATGTCCAAGGGGGTCATGCTGTCGCACCACAACGTCACGAGCAACGTCCATGCCGTCGTCAGCACGATCAACATCGGCAAAGGCCAGCGGACGCTGTCGGTGCTGCCGCTGCACCACACCTTTGAAAACACCGTCGGCATGTACATGATGCTGGCTTATGGCTGCTGCATCTGCTTCACGGACGGTCTGCGCTACCTGGCTCAGAATCTCAAGGACTGGAAGATCGACATCATCCTCGGGGTCCCGCTGCTGTTCGAGAACATCTACCGGCAGATCGAGAAAAACCTGGAAAAGTCCGGCAAGGCCAAGCTGGTCAAAACGCTGCGCGGCGTGACACGGGCGCTGCGCCGTGGCGGCATCGATGTCCGCCGCAAGCTGTTCCACCAGATTCTGGACGCGGTCGGCGGCAACCTGAACCTTTGCGTCAGCGGCGCCGCACCGATCGACCAGGACATCATTTCGTTTTTCAACGACATCGGGATCGATTTCTTCAACGGGTACGGCCTGACGGAAACCTCCCCGGTCATCTCGGCCTGCAACTACTTTGTCAACGTGTATGGCAGCGTCGGCAATCCGCTGGCTTTTGTCGAAGCCGCCATTGATACCGACCAGCCGGCTCCCGGCGCGCCCGGCGAGATCCTGACGCGCAGCGACAGCGTCATGCTGGGCTATTACGATAATCCGGAAGCGACGGCGGAAGTCATGACAGCCGACGGCTGGTTCCGCACCGGCGATATCGGCTATCTCGACAAGAAGGGCTGCATTCACATCACGGGCCGGGCCAAGTCGATGATCGTGCTGACCAACGGCAAAAAGGTGTTCCCCGAGGAAGTCGAATTCCTGCTGGGAAAACTACCGGGCATCCGCGAAACGATCGTCTGGGGCGACATGTCTTCCCGCGACGGGGTCGATATCTGTGCCAAATTCGTCATCAATCCAGATGATCTGCCCGAAGATGCCGGCAAGGAGCCTGTCCAGATCACGGCCTGGCTTGAAACCCAGGTTCGTGAGATCAACCGGCAGATGCCACCTTACAAAGCGGTCAAGTACTTCATCCTGGCCAACCAGGATCTGATCAAGACAACCACGCTCAAGGTCCGGCGTCCTCTCGAGCAGGAGCGGATCGCACAGAGGCTGGCCGAGCAGGGCCTGACCATGAAAACGGCTCATGGTCGCCTGATCGACTGATGTGACATCGGTCTTTCAAAGGTCGAAGGGGTCCTCCTCCCTTCACGGGCCCGATCGGATCAGCTGCAAAACATGCAGGACGGACAAGCCTCATTTACAGGAACGGCTTGTCCGTTTTGTTTTGCTTGCGCTGGATCGCAATTACGTCAAGAGATGTCCATGATATAATGGCATCAAGGTGCAGAAAAGTAATTTTCAGGAGGATGCCATGGCACAGGTTAGCCTGAGTTGCCCACATTGCGGTGGCGGTTTCAGTCTCGACCAGGACCAACCGCTGCAAACCTATTGGACCTGCCCCTATTGCGGCAACCGGTCCTTGATGCAAAAAAGCGGTGACCTTATTCGTCTGCGCGGCATCATCTCCGGCCAGAAACCTGATCCGGCAAAAACGGACGCGGCAAAGCCCTGGGATCAGAACGGCCGTCTGGCAAAATCCTATATCAGGGCGGAAGATGCCTGGCCGCCGCCGCCGCCCGACGACGAGCCGGCGCTTCGCAGCTTGTCTGACTACATCGCCGAGGTCGACCGTCCCGGAGCAGTGTCAGAACCGGAGGAACAGGCCGTTCGCCCTTTCCAGCCGCCGGAGGCAGCAGAGGTGCCTGTCTGGGAAAAAGCTGAGCTAGCGGCCAGAAACCGGCAGTTGCCCGCCTTCAACAGCTATGCCCGCCAGGCCATCGACCAAAAGCCAGATGACCGGCGCATGTATGCCTGGCGAGCCCGTTTGGCGGAAGAGGCGGATGGCTTTGCGCACCGGACCTGGGCGTCACCGGTCTGGTATTTGTATACGCCGCGGCAGAAGGCCTTCCAGCTCGCGCAGCATCTCTACGCGTATAACACGGCGCTGTCTTTCAGCGATGTCCATGATCAGGCGGAACTGACCGCGATCATCGGCAAGCAGGTGGTCCGTCAGGCTGTCGACCACATGACAGAGCGCGCGGAACTGCGCTGCAGCCGGCGCTGGTTGGGCAAGCGCTTCAAAGGACGTTACCGCCGGTCGGATCTGCGCGAGGCAGCTGATTTTTGCGATGCGATTCATCGGATCGACGACCAGGTCTGTCCGATGGGCTGCCATCAGCTTAAGCAGATTATCCGTCAGGAAGCGGCCGCTTTGCCGCGCAAACTGGCCCGCCGTCTGCTGCGCTTCTAGCCACCAGTCCAGAGCGTGTCCGTGTCGTGCTGCCAACGGCGCCTCAAGGGATACCAGCGCGGCACGATCTGACCGAACCCATCCGTATTCTCGGCCAGGCGCTCGATGTTACGAACGGCCGTTGCATCCGGCATTTTCCGCTCATGCACCCTTTGAAGCCGTTCCAACGCCCGTAAGACAGCATAGTAGACGATCGGCCTCATGGTCCGGGTGTTGACCCGTTGCGACAAATAGCAGTCAAGCAGCCCAGAAGCAAAAGGGATGCTGGTCCGGCTGAGATCTGTCAGCACGGGAGCCAGATCGTAGAGCGGATCTCCGTAGCGCCACTGGCTGAAGTTGACCAGAATCGTCGCGACATCCTGGTACATCACCATATGATCCCAGCTCAGGTTGTTGTATAGGACGCGAACGGGCCGGTTACGCACCACAGAACGGTTATTGTCAAGGAAGCTTAGCGCAGCCGCAACCGCCTTCTGTTGCTTCATGACAGGGGGCAGGCCCGACTCAAGCTGCCGGCAGCGCTTTGCTATCTGTTCAACCCAGGGCATGGTGTCCACCGGGCCCGCCAGGCAATGAACGGCGCTTAAAGTCAGACCGGCAGAAATGCCCAGGCGATATTCCTGGGCCTGATCGAGATGGCGGATGTGCTGCGATCCAGGCCGTCCGTCGACCCAATGGGTCAGCAAATATGAGCGGCAGTCCTGGTGACAGCGGCCGCAGGCGACCAGCTTCAGGGCCGGGGTGATCATCAGGTTCTGCTGATCAAGCACCTGGTAAACTCCGTCGATCAGGTAACCTTCCGTTTGAATGTGCTCAGTGCTGCTGGCCTGCCCCAATCGCAGATGATAACAGGCTCCTGCCCAGGTTTTAATTTTATAGGTGGACTGGCTGCCATTGTTGCCCAACAAGCGGACGGATCGCCAGTTCTCAGAACCGCTGATCTGTTTCAGACAGGGCAGCACATCTTCCGGCTCCGCATAATCAAGCGTCAATCGATTCGATTGCATCATGTCATCCTCCTTGGGTGTCAGCCATCAGGATACAGGATACAGATGCGATCAGGCAATAGCCTATAAGCTATTTTAACTTTTTGTTACTAAAATATGTTCTTTATATGCAAAGTTACATCGAATTTTATAAGCCGTTTTTATTTTTAATTGTTTCGTTATGTGGGGTTCGGCCCCGTCATGTCACCCGATGCGAGCCGGTTCATGTTATCCGCCAATTGGGCAAATGTAATTTCATCGCGCTCTTTGGGCTGACCGGAGACCTCGTAAAGCATCGGCCCGCGGTAACCGGCGCGTTGGAGCTGGAAAAAGATGCCGTCCCAGTCGTTGACCCCGTCACCAGGCAGCCGATGCCGTTCATCGACCCGGTCGTAATCCGAGATATGCAGCGATTCAATCGTCAGGTCGCTGTCAGCCAAAGCCGAGAGAAACGCGATGTTATCCTCAAAGAGCGCATGATTGGTGTCAAAAACGATTCCTGCTCCCGTCCCTTGAAGCAACGCAATCATTTCCGCCGCACGGTTGCACAGGCACGTGCGCGGGAGATTTTCGACGGCGAGCCGCATGCCGTTTAGATCACAGACCGACCTGAGCTGGATGATCGCCTCGCGGCTGCGGCCAAGGCGCTTCAATCGCTCCTGGTCCTGGATCGGCTCGCTGCTTGGATGCAGTACGGCGACCTGTATACCGGCTTTTCCGGCCGCTTCGATCAGCACCTGGTGGGTATGCAACGTCACCGCTCTTTGCTTGTCCTCTGGGTGCGATATGTCCAGGTCAGACGAAAACGGCAGGTGGATCGACCAAAGCTCGATCCCGAACGCCTGCGCCAAAGTGGCAACCCGCTGCCAGTTATTCGGGAAGTCGATTTGGTTCATGTAGTCATCGAAACTGAAAGACAGTTCGACAGCAGATATGCCTGCCGCCTTGATTTCACCCAGCGTCTCCCGGTCCAACTTGTGTCTGAACGCCAGGGATAGTCCCCGTTTAAGGCTTTGCCTGTATGTCATGCTGCATCCCCCTGTGCCAAAGGCTAAATATCCAGGTCATAAAAAAAATCGCAAAAACAGCCTTCGATCCGCAATTAACAAGATCAAATCCATCATATCAGATCCTATGCCTGCTGTACGGTTCCGGGACCGCCGTGGTATCATGGCCCGGGGAGGTGATGACATGCAAACAGATTTTTCAATCGACGTCCCCGGGGTTCCTTTTAAGACAGGCACCCGGTATTCTTTCCACTTTTCCGGTCATAACGCAATCCTGGTCAAACCCCAGCAAACGGACCCGCAGAAGCGATGGGTCTGGCGTACGGAATTTTTCGATGCGTTTCCGGCGGTCGACGACGCTTTGCTGGCCGCTGGATTCCACCTGGCATACCTGCAGGTCAGCGATCGTTTCGGTTGCCCATCGGCGATCGACGACATGGAGGCGTTCCGCGCCTGGCTGGTTCGGAAAACAGGCCTTGCCGAGCGGGCCAACTTGTTCGGATTCAGCCGCGGCGGCTTGTATGCCCTGCATTATGCGACACGCTTCCCTGACCATGTCGCCGTGCTCTACCTGGACGCGCCGGTTCTCGATGTCCTGAGCTGGCCCGCCGGTCTCAAGTCAGGACGCGGCAGTCTGCGCGACTGGCAGCTTTGCCAGGAGGCCTATGGATTCACGCAAGCCTCCATGGAAAAAATCACGGATATGGCGGACAGGCAGATCGAACGCCTGGCCGAATTGGCTGTGCCGGTCGTCCTGGTTGCCGGGGATGCCGATGATGTCGTTCCCTGGCAGGAAAACGGCGCATGTCTGGCCGTCGCTTACCAGAAGCGGAAGCGAACGGACCTCTGCCAGGTGATCCTGAAGCCAGGCTGCGGCCATCATCCGCACAGCCTGGACGATCCAGAGCCGGTCGTCGCTTTTATATCGCACCACGACAAAGGACAAGCGGCACACCGTTGACGACAGGCTTTGCATGTTCATGCAAATTATTTTAACAAGATGCAACGGTGCGTGTTTTTACCGTGACACAAGCGCTTTGTTCTCGTATAATGTGACGCAGGAAAACTGCATGGAAACTGAGGAGGCATCACATGACACCTGAGCACATCAAAATCATCGTCGGCATGGGCGTTTACCTGCTGTTTGCCATCGGCATCGGCATCTGGTATGCCAGAAAGAGCAACCGGAATTCCGACGAGTATTTTCTCGGCGACCGTGGCTTAGGACCCTGGGTTGCCGCCATGAGCGCCGAAGCGTCCGACATGAGCGGCTGGCTCCTGTTGGGGTTACCCGGTGTCGCCTATTTCACCGGGGCCGGAGAAGCCGCCTGGACGGCCATCGGGCTAGCCCTGGGCACCTGGCTTAACTGGAAGCTGGTCGCGGTCCGCTTGCGTAAATACTCCCAGATTGCCGGCAACGCCATCACCTTGCCGGATTTTTTCAGCAACCGGTTCAAGGACGACAAGAAGATTCTGATGACCATCGCATCTTTGATCATCCTGGTTTTCTTCTCGATTTATGTCGGCAGCCAGTTCATCACCTTCGGAAAACTGTTCGGCTATATCTTTGGCATGGATCAGTATTTCACATCGATGGTCATTCTGGGTGCTGTCTTTGTCCTGATCTACACCTTGATCGGCGGCTTCCTGGCCGAGAGCACGACCGATTTTATCCAGGGCATCCTGATGTTCGTCGCCCTGATCGTCGTGTTGGCTGGCGCGACCATCCGGATCGGCGGATTAGGCGTCGTTGCGGAAAATCTCAGTAAGATTCCCAGATTTGCCGATTTGTTCGGCATAGCCGTCCCGATCGACGAATCCGGCGCGGTCGTGACTTCTGCCGCTGGCAACCTTCAGGGTGTCCGCGACGGCCAGGCGCTTTTCAGCGCCGGGGCCAGTTATGGTGTTCTCAGCATCCTCTCATGCCTGGCTTGGGGGCTCGGATACTTCGGTATGCCCCAGGTTCTGCTTCGCTTCATGGCGATCAGCCATGCGTCCAAGCTGAAACAGTCCCGCATCATCGCCGTAACCTGGTGCGTGATTTCTCTTTTCGCCGCTGTGGCGATCGGCATGGTCGGACGGGCCTTGCTGCCCGACTTGCTGCGCACGGCGGGTCAGGCGGAAACGGTCTTCATCGAAATGACCATCACCTTCTTCCCGCCGATCATCGCCGGTCTCGTTCTATCTGGTATTCTGGCCGCATCGATGAGTTCTGCCGACTCCTATATGCTGATCGCGTCCTCGGCGATTGCGCGCAATATTTTTGGCGGCTTGCTGACGAAAAAAGTCTCTGACCGCACCATCATGTGGATCGCCCGGATTTCCCTTCTCGTCATATCCGGATTCGGCATTTTCATCGCGCTCTCGGGCAACGACTCTATTTTCCGGGTGGTTTCCTATGCCTGGGCCGGCTTTGGCGCCGCTTTCGGCCCGCTCATCCTGTTCTCCCTGTTCTGGAAGCGCACAACGCTGGCCGGAGCCATTTCCGGTATGGTCAGCGGCGGCTTGGCCGTTGTCATCTGGAAAGAGTTGATCAGCAAGATTGGCGGCGCTTTCGCGGTCTACGAATTGCTGCCGGCCTTCGGCATCTCCTGCGTCGTGATCTGGGTGGTCAGCCTGCTGACACCCAAGCCTTCCGATGTGATCATCAAGGAGTTCGAGTCCGTGTCTTCCGCCGACATCTGATCACCGTCCCGCTCTCGCCCGAAACCGGATCACACCCGTGATCCGGTTTTATTATGCAACCACAAATGGAATGGGATTGATTTTAAAAGAAATCAGATTTATGTTATAATTATTTTACTTATCAAGCTAACACCGGTAAACGGGAGTCCGATCATGGGCCTGTCCGGCGGTGTCCGATCGACAGGAGGAATCCAGTATGCCAACCATTGGCTTTGTGATCAGCGACAAAGAAAACGAAAGAAGAAGGGCCATTTTACCGGCCGCGCTCAAGTCTGTTCGAAACCCTCATCTCGTCATGGTTGAACAAGGCTATGGCGAGGTCTTAAACATATCCGATCAAGCTTATCTGGATGCCGGGGCAACGATTGCCACACGGGTCGAGTGCCTGGGGCAAGATGTCGTTTGTGATCCCAAGATCGGCGACGCCGCGTTTCTGGACCAAATGTCTGAACGGCAGACCATTTTCGGTTGGGTCCATGCAGAACGGAATCCCGAATTGACGACATTATTGCTGCAGCGTGGTCTGACCGCCCTGGCCTGGGAGGACATGTACCAGAACGGCCGTCATGTCTTCTGGCGCAACAACGAACTTGCCGGCGAAGCGGCTGTCCTGCATGCCCTGACGCTGTTTGGCAAACTGCCCTACACCAGCAAGGTCGCCGTCATCGGACGGGGCAATACAGGGCGGGGCGCATTCCGCATTCTGACATCCCTGGGTGCCGAGGTAACGGTTTACAACAGGCGCACAGAAAAGCTGCTGCGCCAGGAGATCGGCCAGTATGACATCATTGTAAACAGTGTGTTCTGGGATATGACACGCAAGGACTACCTGATCAGCCGCGAGGATCTGGCCCGGATGAAAAAACCTTCCATGATCGTCGATGTCAGCTGTGACTATGATGGCGCAATCGAGAGCAGCCACCCGACTACGTTTGAAGAACCTGTCTATATGGATTCCGGCGTCCTGCATTATGCGGTCGACCACACGCCGTCCATCTTCAGCTTTTCCGTTTCCAGCATCCTCAGCAAGATCGTCGCACAATACATAGACCCGATCACGGAAGGCAGGATGCACGAGCATCCTGTCCTCAAAAATGCGGTCATCATCGAAAAAGGCCGCATCCTCGATAAAAAAACGATCCGATATCAAAAACGGGACCGTCTGGAATAACTAGAAAAGGACGCAGCCAGGCCGATTTGGAGTCATCAGCCAAGCCACGCCAGCTCGCTTGACATGTACGGAAGTGACCGATATAATACGACTTGCACTGAAAATGCGGGTGTAGTTCAGTGGCAGAACTTCAGCTTCCCAAGCTGACCGTGAGGGTTCGATTCCCTTCACCCGCTCCATATGACAGCCGCCTGCCTTTATAGCTCAGTTGGTAGAGCGCATCCATGGTAAGGATGAGGTCATCGGTTCAATTCCGATTAAAGGCTCCACAAAAGCACTCCAGTATTGATACAATGCTGGAGTCTTTTGATTTCAGGGGGTTTCGGGGGTTTTAGGTAGCATTATTTTAATCAAATGAGCATAATATATTAATGAAAATGGCCTGTTTGCACCCATATCGTGTAATTTTGCACACACCTGAGGCAAATCGTACAATAGTGCACACCCCCTATAAAGATTGAGCTCATTCGAAAACTCGAATGGCCCTATTTCCAGTGGTCTCGAGAGGGATGACCGCGCGGTTCACCTCCACAATTCCGACCACAGGATTCTTAATATAACAATGTAAATAATTCATTAACATTCTCGAAAAAGCTTGACTTTTCAAAATCGCCCCAAAAATCGCGATAGAGGGACCTTGTTGCCCTACTACACGATCAGAGGTGGTTTTGTTATGCTCCAATCCTGGCAGACGCATCAGCAGTATCAAAAGCAGCTCCTTTGCAGCATGACTGATTTCTATCAGTCGGATCCCGATCTGGTCCTGTACTATCAGGATCAATTGAATAATCTCTATGAACTTGACCTGGACCCGGTTCGCGACCTTCTGCAAGACTACTATTCGAACACCGGCGCACCTGCCCGGCTGCAGGCGCAATTGCTGCGATCTTACTTTCTCATGTCCAAATGTCAGACCTTCAGCATTCCCGCCTGGGTTAAACGTCTGTCCGCTTCAGCCATCCTGCGGGCCGCCGCCGGCTATCAGCCAGGCGACCCGATCCATCAGGTCGGTTCGTACTATGACCTGGTCGACCGTATCTGGGGTGCTGATCCTGTGTCGGAACATGAATTTGAGCATTCATTTCATCCCTTCCACCGCAAACCGAAAAAGAAATACGGCAAAAACGAAAAGCAACCCGTACGGCGACCAGGCATTGTTCAAAAACTTGCCGATGTGGCAGCCCAAGGCCGAGTCCTCGAAAAACGACCGGAACGCCTTATGCAGCAAATCTTTGCCAAAGCAGCGGCAGAACCCGCTGTCCGGCAGGGGTTGTTTGGTGATCCGCAAAAACTGGTCGTTTCCGGGGATGGCACCTGTGTCCTGTCCGGCGGTTCTGCCTGGGGCAGCAAACAATGTTCCTGCAGGGAGCAGGGCATCTATAACTGTGACTGTCCGCGTATCTTCTCCGATCCCTTCGCCCGTTACGGCTGGGATAGCTACCACAACAGCTACTTCTATGGCCACACCGCCTATATCCTGGCTGTGTACAAT
>JAAYJD010000167.1 GCA_012523135.1 Clostridiaceae bacterium | reverse complement strand
CTCCAGCAGACCATTGTAGAAGTGGCGTGGTGTCAGCTTGGAGTCAGCCAGGTACAGGACCCGAAAGTCTTTTTTGTCTGCCAGCATCGCAGACAGCTTGCGAATAAGAGTGGATTTGCCCGTCCCACAATCGCCTGTCAACAGGGCGAACCACTGCCTGCTGGCAGCGACCTGGAGCCGAGCCAACATCTCATCGGTCTTCTGAGACAAGAACAACCCATCCGTGTCAATGCTGCGGGTGAAAGGGGTGCGCTCAAACCCATAAAATGTTTCAAACATAGTCAGTTATCCTCCAGGACTTCGCGGTATGAGATAGCTGTTCTCGAAAGATCGCGGCGTATCTGATACTTCTTTTCAGCAGCATCCAGTTCACGTGAGGTTTGGGGTTTGACACGTTCCGGCAACGGAAGCCGTTTTCTGGGGGCACTGTGTGCCTTAATGACCAGTGGCTTAACCGTTCTGGGTTCAAAACCTTCGTGGAAGACCTCGATCTGATCAGGGTTATCCGGCCGGAACGCCACGTCCACTTTCATCCCGATCAGATCCTGCCCAACTTCCCAGGGTATATTGCGGAAAGACAGGCAGCCGGTTTTGTCGACCAGGCGTTTTTGAGTGAACACGAACGCATAGTCCAGCTGCTCCCGGGTCGCCCAGCGCAACGGCTTATTATCCGCCTTAAAAACTTCTTGTGGTGTTTGTCCATTTAGGGCAGAATGCGGCTTATGGTGGTACAATTCCTGGATCCAGATGTCCAGATAGTGCTGGACCTCGAGAGCGCTCCTTGGCTGCTTCAGCTTAACCTCTGCAACAAATGAGTCTAAATACTTGTTGAAGACTTCAACCTTTCCCTTGCTCTCAGGCCGCCTTGGCTTTGTTGTTGTTTTGTTAATATTCAACTTCGCGCACACCTGCCGCACATGCTGGCTGAGGTATTGGCTGCCGCAATCTGTGAAAATCCGATCAGGAATGCCGTACTGCTCAATGGCATGGCGAAAACTGGCCAAAACATTATGTGTGTCCTGCTTTTCATAGACCTTACAAGCGACTGCCACACGGGTGGCGTCGTCGATGATGGCCGATGTATATAACTGCTGGGCTCTGCGCTCTTTCGTCGCCGGCAATACCAGCAAGTACTTCAGATCGAGTTGCCACAAATCGCCACGGTGCGCCCGCTGGAAGCGTCGTGCCGCGCCCGCTCCGCTGCTGTGGTACATGGTCAGCTGGCGTGAACCGTAGCCGCGATTCATGAGATGGTCCTGCAAGGTGGAACGCTTAATGGCACCAGGCTGAGCCAGATCTTCCATCTCCAAGATGTTGATGATCTGACGGATACTGCGTGTGGGCACCTCCCGGCGCAAAAGTACCGCCTCATCCACCAGCTTTTCGGTTACGGAGCTATTGGTGTTACCCGGCTTGCTCTTGGGCCGCAGGGCCTTATAGCTGCCGTGCTGGTACAGAAACAGCCAGCGCCGCAGGGTGCGCTCCGATATACCCTCGCGTTCACTGATCTGATGGATGAGTTGAGCACGCTGAGCAGGGTCCACGTTGCCATAAAGCAACGGTCCCAGGATTTCAACACGGTTCGTGGCCACTTCATCTGGGTTTTTCGCATTTCCCATTGATCCAATCCTCCCTTTCGGTATTTTTCTCCGACTATAGAGGATTTTTGTCTCAGATACGACGCCCGAACGGGTGGGTGGGCCAGAATCCGCTGTTGACGGTCGCCCTGACATACGTGGCCAGGACAGGACTGAGCTTAGGGGACGCAAAGCCGCGCATGATGCAAAAGTGCCATACACCCAGAAAGTGTTGCTTGATCTGCCTGTGCCATGCTTTGATCTTCTGCCGGGTCCGTTCCTCTTCGGGTACCTGTTCCGCTCGGCCTTCGATGACTTCCTCGATAACTTCCAACCGATAACGCTTGTACGGGATGAGGAACCAAGGCAACTCGAGATGGAGCCGTTTGCAGCTGCAGCAGCGTAATCGGCGCAGACTATACACTTCCTGTTCGCCTCGCCTGCTGATCGCTTTTCGCTTGCGTCGGTCGTAGTACTTCAGCAAGCCTTGGCAGATCGGGCAAGGAACAGCTTCCGCCCCCGTTACTTGAAACAGCCGTCTTTGCTCTTTATTCGTGTCTGTTTTTTTGATAAACTAACCATGTCTTTAATTGTTGGACCTCGGGATGCTCTACGGCTAATAGAGCTAACAAACCCGGGGTCTTTTCTTCACCCCCAGTACTGTGATACTGGTCAGTATACTCGGCAATGTCCGCCCTGGCAAACCCGGTAGCTCTCGGTCACCTTGTTCCGGCCCATGCAATATGATTTATTCGGGATAAGCGGAAAATACTGAGCGAAGCAATTGTAATCGTGCAAAAGTGCACACACCCAAGGCAAATCGTGAAATTGTATCCAACGAGTAGTGCAGATACAAACACAGAAAAAGGCTTCCTTTTGGAAGCCTTTTTCTGTTTGGAGCCTTTAATCAGACTTGTGCTCGTGACTTCCCCCTTGCTATGGATGCGCACGGACGCGAAGCGGACGAGGCAGAGGCTGCAGAGCCATGCATGCCAAGGAGCAGACAGGTCGAGGCGCGGAGCTTACGATGGTAAGCGAGCAACGGAGAGCCTGGCTGACGACGAAGGCAGGCAAAGGCTATCCAGCCTCTGCAAGCAGACATGGTAAGGTTGGTCCGCTAGTTGGTATTCATCAAACAATTTATCAATTAGCTCAACGTGATTCATCATCATTCCTCCATTTGTGGATTTGCTCGTCAATACCGTTCCTTCAATCCTTCAAACAAGTGATCGGCACTACAATAACACCGTTCTCCAGTTTCAGAGCGTATCCATTTCCAGTCAGAACCATCAGGAATTCAGGTGGATTCATGACTTCCGTGTCGACTTTTTTCTTAAGTTTCACCAAGTTATTAGCGGCTTCTTCGACTTGACGCTGTCCCATTTTTATTTCAACAGCTCCCCAACGCCCATCAGGTAAGGAGATGATCGCATCTGCCTCCAGGCCGGTTTCATCACAATAATGACAGACCTCGCCGCCAAGTTTCTGGGCATAGATTCGCAGATCTCTTATGCACATTGATTCGAATAAGTAGCCAAAGGTGTTGAAGTCACGCAACAAGCCTTCAGGGTTGGTTTGCATTGCTGCCACAGCGATCGACGGATCCGTAAAGTGCCGTTTAGGTGATTTCCGTAAATAGGCTTTCGACCGCAGGCGCGCGCTCCAGGCTGGCTGGTTTTCAATGACATAAAGTCTTTCCAGGATATCTAAATAGGTGTTGATTGTAACAGCAGACAACTCACTTTCCGAGCCTGAAACGTCCTTCCGAAGTTTTTCTATAGAGGCCATCGTAGAAATATTTCTTGCCAGCGAGCGCATGAGCAGCATAATTCTACGTGGATTTCTTTGAACATCGCTCAGTTCAAAAACATCGTTTTCAACGATTGAAGTCAAATATTTCCCAGCTTGAGCCAAGGCCGCTTTGTCCGATAGACCGATGCTGGCCGGCCAGCCACCTCGGGCAGCAGCAAATGCCAGCTGTTCAATAGACAATAAAGCCATGCCCTCCGGTACAT
>JAAYJD010000166.1 GCA_012523135.1 Clostridiaceae bacterium | reverse complement strand
TTGCCAAATCTGCAGCATTTGTGCCAAACCAGTCCGTAGCCGTACGCATATCTGAAGGGCTCAGCGATACTTCGGCCTTGCACACGGTCTATTATTGCTTGCGCAGTATTTTCTCCATGGTTTTTCCCCGGGCCAGTTCGTCGATCAGCTTATCCAGGTAACGGATTTCCTGCATGGTCGGTTCGGCAATATCTTCGACGCGAACGCTGCAGATCACGCCCTTGATCAGCTTACGGGCAGGATTGAGTTTTGGAGCCTTAGCAAAAAATGTTTCAAAATCATCCTGACTTTCCAGCTGCTTTTCCAGGTCATCCTGGCTGTATCCGGTCAACCAGCGGATAATTTCGTCGACTTCGGCTTTTGTCCGCCCTTTTTTCTCGGCTTTTGCCACATAATGCGGATAGACACGGGCAATTTGCATCGCGTATATCTTGCTTTTTTCCATCTTGTATCCTCCGACACCGGTGCTCAAATCAGGTGAAAATAGGATCAACAACCGGATACGATCGATTATATGCCATTCGGGGTTCATCGGACACCGTTCGCCGGACAGGCCGGCATGGATAATCCAAGCCGAAAGTGGCAGCCGCCAGCATATGCGTTATGAAGCAGCGTCGCGCTGGGTGCCCCTTCGAAATGCCTCACTTGATTGCGACGGTATTCGTGATATGTAATTTTTTGCTGTGCTGTTAAAGCCATTGGCGAAGATATTGGGTTGCCAAAAGGGAGAAGACAGCAATATCTCCTCGTCTTCTCCCCTGGCACAACGACATCTATGTCTGTCAACATGTCGATTTTTTGTGCTTTCGGGAACGATCCTCGCAAAATCAGATGATTCCCAGAATCGCCCGAACAGCCTCGAGATAAGCGTCCAATGCAGCGATGTACTTCAGCTCAGCCGTCAAGGCCTGATCGCCGGCAAGAGCCAGTTCTTTGGCCGCGTTGATTTTTTTCAGTTCATTTGCCTTCGTCGCCGTCGCTTCGGCCTCTGCGATGACGCCGACAACCAGGGATTTAGCCGACAGCGCGAGCAGCCCCTTGATGGCGCTCAAATCGAGCTGCGGATCAGCTTCTTCTGCAGCTTCCAGATAAAGCATGGCGCTTTTCAGCATCAAAATGGCCGCGAACGGTTCATCCCGATCCAGCATATCCAGTGCGCCATTTTCTGCCAGACCATCTTGCTCGCCCTGCAGCCAGTCCATCGCCGTCTGGATGTCCGGGTTGTCGGCCAGCGGCATGAGCAGATCGATGACACGGACGAGCGCGCCGGAAGCATCGACAACCGTCACAGACACCGACTGGGTGCCGATCCCACCGTCATCGTCCGTCACACGTGACTGGATTGTGTTAACCCCAGGCACCGTGTAGATGTGGGTATCGCTGAAAAAACCGGTGATGCCGCCGGTGCTGTCGCCAAACTGAGCCAGGTCCGTGTCGACGGTACCGTCACCCCAGTCGATACTGGCGCTATGCGTGTCCGCGCTGCCGGCATCGGTAAAACTGCCGGTCAGACTGGTCTTGAGCCCGACCAACGTCACCGGAACGTCGCTGCCGATTTCCGCGCCCAGCTCATCCCTGACATGATCGATCTGGACAACCGGTGCAACATTGTTGACGGTGATGACCACCTCATCGCTGCCTGAGGCCCCCCAATTGTCCGTGACCGTAAACGTAAAGGTGTAGACCCCGTTGTCACGGGGAATGAAACTCATATCCTGAGCATGGACATCCGGAACCGGTTGCCCGTTGGTGCTGCTGGCCAGGTGCCACAAGAATGTGTGCGTATCTTCTGTGTTGGGATCCTCGAAAGTGCCGTTCAGGAAAATGGTGTCCCCTTCGTTGTAGGTCTGGTCAGCACCCGCGTGCGCGGTCGGTGGCGTGTTGGGCAGCAGGATCCTAAACCAGATTTCCGAATACATCGATTCATCGGTGTTTCCGGAACAGTGAATCTGCTCACCGCACATGCCGCTCAGGTCGCCGCTAATCACACCGGTGTCGAGATCGACAACGAGATCGATATCCCTGCCCCCTGTAGGGTCGATGTCTGTTATTTGGTCTTCCTCCGGTTCGTCTTCTTCGAGGATGCGGATATACAGATTTTTAATTCCCGTCAGACCAACTTGCCTGCCATAGGCCCATCCGGGCGAAATGTCATTTTGGTCTTCCATCTTCTCGCCTTCATTGAAGAAGTTGCGTCCTTCAATATTGACCTGGGCGTAGAAATCCGCATCGCCGAGCATGTCATGGCTGCAATCGGTTCGTACGCGATCGATCACGACGGTCAACGCAGACCGGCGGGTGGCGGCGTCTTCGAACAGCAAGAACAAGGTCGCGGTGGCGCGAATGGCAAACTTGTAGCTGTATTCACGGATGACGGCACAATCCGCATCGTCGATGGGCTGGGAGATCGAATACATGCCAAGGTCTGCATAAACCTGATCCATCCAGCCATTCCGAGTATCGCTGTCTCCCTCGTATTCCGTGCCGCTCTCATCGCACGGATAGTAGTCGCCGATCTGATTCACCGTGTAAAACAAGTAATAGAGCGGATTGACCCCTTCTGGGATTTCCACAGGGCCCAGCTGCTGCAACGCATACGCTTCGGCCCCGCTCAGCATGCAATTCGTGTTGGAGAAGAGCATGTACTCTTTTTCATAGGTCTCGGTTTCGTGCACATCTTCATGGGCATGAGCCGGAACGGACTGATCTGCCAGCAAATGGGCGATATGCCCCAGGTATTCATATGCGGCAACGTAGTCGCCAGACATGTACTCACCAAGCGCCATGCCCCAGAAAATTTTGGCTTTTTGCCATGAATTGATGACATCGTAGGTCACTGCGATCATGTCAACCAGGTCGTCGTCGGATTTATCGGCATCCCAGAAATGGGTTTGGGTCACATACAACCAACCGCGATCCGTGACATGGTCAAACACATCTTCATGCCTTGCCCCTTCCTTGATGGTGTTGATCGCACTGGTGATCGCAAAATTGTTAGCAATGGCTGCCGCTTGGTCAACAATATACTCATGCACGGGTTCCCCGTCATCTATGGTAAGATAGGCGTAAGCAGGCTGTATGGGAAACAAAGAAACAGCCAGCGCAAATACCATGACACTGACAAGGCCCACTAACCTTTTACTTTTTCGCATACGTATCCCTCCTACTGGAGATGAATCGAACGCTCTTTAGATCTCTTTTATCGAAAGCAGATACAAATAATAGTCCATTACCCACTGCACACACGAAAGACGTATCCAATCGGCCATTGAATCCCCCCTTCAACCCCAAGAACCGGCCTTGAAAGCCGGTTTTGCAGTTTGCAGCTGCCTGAATAAGCATCCAAATACGCCAAGACAAAGATGACAGCCGTTATTCAGTTTTTTACCTTGATGCTATACCGTCATTATAGCACGCGCGAAACAGGGCAACAATGTAAACGGCCACATGAAATTTGCCGAACGGTATTTCTCAGGACGCGTCCGGAACGACTGCCGCCGCTTCTGGTGCAATGCCAGTCCTTTTGATACGATAGCTCTAACAGATTCAGAAAATAACGCGAGGTGGAACCATGCTGGACAAAAGCATCCCCTACAAGAACATCATCATGCGCATGCCATCTGACCAGGTCTCTTCTCTTGCAGCGCCTGTTTTGCCGGCAGGTTTTCGCTTTCGCCTTTATCAGGATGGCGATGCGGCGCACTGGGCGCGCATCGAAACCTCTGTGCTCGAATTTCATGACGAGGCGGCTGCAAGCCACTATTTTTTACGCGACTACCTGCCCTTTTCGGACGACCTCAAGCGGCGCTGCGTCTTTGTTGTCGACCAGGACAACCGGCCGGTGGCGACCGCGACAGCCTGGTACGCCCGGAGCGAACTTGGCTACCAGGCGTCGCTGCATTGGGTTGCCGTGATGCCCGCGTATCAGGGTCTCGGACTTGGCAAAGCGGTCGTGCAGCAGGCCCTTTCCCTCTTTCCGGCATTGGACCCGGGCGAGGATGTCTGGCTGCACACGCAGACCTGGAGCCATGTCGCCGTGCGGCTTTATTTTAAATTAGGCTTTCGCATCCTCAAAACCGGCCGGACCGCCGTCGTTACCGACGGCGGCGGCGTAAAAATATCCGCCAACGATTATGCCGAAGCCATCGAGGTTCTGCGCCCCGTTCTCGAACCGGATTTGCTATCTGACCTTGTCGCTTCGGCCCAGTGAGTGCTCGGTGCCTTAAGGCACCGGCACCTCGTCCGGGTTGCCGCCGCTCCGTTGCAAAATAGCCGCGACCGCGTCCCGCCTTTCATAGAGGGTGCAGCCGCCGGTATGCTCGCCGCCGACCAGGTTTTCCTGCTGCAGGTTTTTGAAAAAGTCCGACCGCAAGACATCGAGCAGAGACTGCCGGCGCAGGCTCCTGTCTGCATACGGTGAAAACGGGCAGGCCTGGGCTTCGCCAGACGGACTGATGTGGAAAAAGCCCCGCCCGGCGGCCAAACATCCGCCCATTTCGGCTTCGTCGCCGGGAAATGACAGGAAAAAGATGGACGGATAGCGCTTTTTCAGTGCAACTTGCCGGGCAGCCAGAAGTTTTCGTTCCGGATCCGTTATGGCTTGCAGCTGGCTGATCGGATCGACGGGCACATACTCGATGGTGAACAGCAGGCGGCAGCCGAGCTGGTTCAGTTGCCCGACATAAGACTCGCTGGTCACTTCCTCGAGGTTGTCTCGGGTGACCGTGATGGACACGCCATAAAGCAGATCGTGCTTTTTCAGGATCTGCATTTTCCCGAGGAGCATGTCAAACGTGCCCGGTCCGCGCCGCTGGTCCGTCTTGTCCTGGCCACCCTCCAGGCTGAGAACGGGTACCAGGTTGCGGTGTTTGTCCAGGAAGGCGCAAAAAGCCTGGTCGATCAAGGTGCCGTTGGTGAAAATCGGAAACAGGATGGACCCGAACTGTGCGGCTTCCTCCAGTACATCCTGGCGAATCAGCGGCTCGCCGCCAGCCAGCAAGATAAACTGGATGCCGGCTTGCCTGGCCTGCTCAAACAACCTGTTCCATTCGGCACCGGTCAGCTCATCCGCTTTTTCCGCTTCACGGCAAATACCGCCGGCCCGGGCATAACAGCCGCTGCAGAACAGGTTGCAGCTTTGCGTGATGCTGGCGATCAGGAAAGATGGGATATGATGGCCCTGGGCTTCGAGCTCCGTCCGGCGGCGTGCCGCCAGGCGGCTGTGATGCCGGAAACGCAGCAGGAACGCGGTTTCACGCGGATTGTTGAGCGTGTTCTTGAAAACGTCCTGAACCAATTGCCGGATCGCCCGGTTCATGTATTGTGTCAACGCCTGATTGTCCATACCAGATCCTTCTTTGCAGACCGATTGTGCATCCTGTACGGCCATACAGTACATCGCGCAAATACCGGCGTCAATCAGGCATTTTAAATCTTCCCATAAAAAATGGGCTTGTTTTCGCACCTGAAAGAAAAGGGTCTCTGCGTTTATTCAATCATGATATATAGCTATATTCGCATCGTCTATCGCACTTCGGCAGAACCGGCGCGCTAGGCCAGCGACTGGGGGGAATTGGGATTCAGCTGCATCACTTCGATGTCGACGCCGTCCGGATCCTTGATCCAGATCTGGTCATTGGTGTCTTTGCCCTGGGTCGGATGCTTGTCCAAAAACAGGCCCTTGGCGTGCAGGCTGTTCGTGAAGGCCTGGATATCGTCAACACCAAAACAGAAATGGTGGTAACCTGCCTGGCGGGTCTTCGGGTTGGCCTGGCCGGTACCATGGTAAAACAGCTCGATGAATTGCCTGTCGCATACTTTCAGGTAGACGATCCAGGGTTCGCCCGCATCGTTATGCAACTCGAACGCCTTGGTCAGCCCCAGGACGCCGCAATAGAACGCGATGGACCGTTCCATATCGGTGACATGAAACGCCACGTGGGCCAGGTTGGTCAGCATACGGTCTCCTCACTTTCCTGCGCGCGGTTCAGCCGAGCGCTTCCGCTGTTTCCTTGAGCTGTTTGCGGATCTGGATTTTCTGCGGACACTTGGTTTCGCACAAGCCGCATTCGGTGCAGGCCGCCGCGTTCTTGCCCTTCATCCAGTCGTTGGTGCCGATCGCCTTGTACTGATCGCGCGCGTACTGGGTCAAGCCGTAGACGCGGTGATAGTTCATGATCTGGAAATTGAGCGGGATGTTGACCTCGAAGGGGCAGGGCATGCAGTAGTTGCAGCCGGTGCAGTAGAGATCGGCCATTTTCTTGTTTTCTTCCATGGAGACGTTGATCCGCTCGACCTCGTCCGGACTGAGCGGCGAAGCGTCCGAAGCGACCGCGGCGTTTTCCTCGACCATCTGCAGCGAGCCCATGCCGGACAGGGCACAGGAGACGTTGGGGTTGGTCAGGACGAAGCGCAGGGCGAGTTCGGCGCTGCTCAGCCGTTTGCCCGGCAGGAGCTGCTCGATCGCCGCCGACGGGGCGCCCAGGCGGCCGCCGCCGACCGGCCCCATGATCACGACACCGAGGCCCTTGGCGCGGGCGTGGGCGATCGCCGCCTCGTTGGCCCGGTCGAGCAGGTTGTACTGGCAGAGCACCGATTCAAAATGGCCGGTGTCGACCAGCTTGATCAGGCTTTCCGGCTTGTCGTGGAAAGAAAAGGAGATGTGCTTGATCAGGCCCTCTTCCTTTGCCTTGAATGCGGCCGCGAGCGGGCCGTCCGCGACGTTGATGTCGTCTTCGTAGTCCTTCCAGCCGATGCCCCACATGTGGTAGAAGTCGATCCAGTCGGTACTCAGCTTGGTCAGTGATTTTTCCAGGCGGCGCCGCCAGTCGGCGCCTGAGTTGTTTTCGACCGGGTTTTTCGTCGACAGGTAGACCCTGTCGCGCCAGCCCTTCAGGGCCTGCCCGACGATGATTTCGCTGTCGCCGTCGCAATAATACGGGGCCGTGTCGATGTAGTTCACGCCGAGCTCAAACGCCCGGTGGATGATGCGGATGCCCTCCTGGGCATCGTAGACGCGCTGGCCGTTGATCGTGGTGGTCGGCAGCCGCATGGCGCCGAATCCGAGCGCCGATATCTGGATGCCCGTCTGGCCAAAGGGATGGTACTGCATAGGTCTATTCCTCCTGAATTGGAGCCACCAGGTCCTGTGTGTCCTCTTCCCGTGGTGCGACAGGCTCTCATCTATTATCCTGACGGAAGGCCTTGTAAAAGTCAACCGGTCTGGGAACCCCGAAAAGCTGGGGCCTTGCGAACGCGGCATCGGCGCTTTTGTCCGGTTAAGGGTTAAGAATCTTCAAACTGCAGCTGGTAGAGGTGGGCATACAGGCCGGCCTGGCGCAGCAGCGAAGTGTGGTCGCCACGTTCGGCCAAGCCGTTTTCGGTCAGGACGATGATCTCATCGGCATGTTTGACCGTGCTCAGGCGGTGCGCGATCACCAGCGTCGTCCTGTTCTGGGACAGGTCGGCCAAGGCCTGCTGGACCAGCCGTTCGCTTTCGTTGTCCAGCGAGGATGTCGCCTCGTCCAGGATCAGGATCGGCGGGTTCTTGAGGAAGACGCGCGCGATCGACAACCGCTGTTTCTGCCCGCCGGAGAAGCGGATCCCCCGCTCGCCGACCAGTGTGTCGTAACCGTCGTCGAGGCTCATGATAAAGTCGTGGATGTTGGCCCGGCGTGCGGCTTCGATGATGTCCTCGTCGCGGGTCCCCGGGCGGCCGTAGGCGATGTTGTCGCGGATCGTGCTGTTGAAAATGTAGACATCCTGCTGGACGACACCGACATTCCGGCGCAGCGAATCGAGCGTGTAGTCGCGCACATCGACACCGTCGATGCGCACCGCGCCGGCGCTGACATCGTAGAAGCGGGGGATCAGCGAGCAGAAGGTGGTCTTGCCGGCGCCCGACGGGCCGATCAGGGCCATGGTCTGTCCAGCCGGGATCTCCAGGCTGATCTCGCTGAGCACCGGATGCTCTTTCTCGTAGGCAAAAGTGACCTGGTCAAACGTGATGTGGCCTTTCAGCTCGCCCGCTTCGACGGCACCGGGCCGGTCACGGATATCCGGTTCCATGTCGATGATCTCCAGCATCCGCTGAAAGCCGGTGTAGCCGCGCTGGAACTGCTCGGTGAAATTCACGATCCGGTTGATCGGGTCCAGGAACATGCCGATGTACATCATGTAGATGATGATGTCGGTCACAGGCATGGAGCCGCGCGAGATGAAAAAGCCCGAACTGACGATCACGACCAGGTACATCATCCCCTGGAGGAAGCCATTTCCCGCGTGGAAGCGGCCCAGGGTCAGGTAGTTTTGCTTGCGCGAAACGAAGAAGCGCTGGTTGCCCTGCTCGAACTTCTCGCGTTCCAATCCTTCGTTGCCAAACGATTTGACCGTCCGGATACCGGCCAGGCTGTCCTGGACGACCGCGTTGACATCGGCGATCTTGCGCCGGTTGTCCATGAAGATCTGGCGCATGCGCAGGTTGTAGTGATAAGAGAAGACGAACATGACCACCGTGATCAGGATCAGGAACACGGTCACCTGCCAGTTGATGCTGGCCAGGATGATAAAGGAACCGGTCAGCTTGATCAGGGAGATGAACACATCCTCGGGGCCGTGATGGGCCAGCTCGGCGATATCGAACAGGTCCGCAACCATGCGCGACATCATGTGGCCGGTGTTGTTCTTGTCGTAATAGGAAAACGACAGTTTCTCAAAATGCGAGAACAGCTGGCTGCGCATGTCGGTTTCCATCTTCGCGCCCATGATATGCCCCCAGGATGTCACGTAATACTGGGCGAACATGCGGATGGCGTACAGGACCAGGAGTCCGGCGCCGACCAGGAGGACCCGGTCGAAGACATAGTCCGGGTTTTGTTGCGGAAAGACTTGCTTTAACAGGTAGTTGAGCAGCATCGGAATCGTCAGGTCGACACCCGACGCTGTCACCGCACAAAGCAAATCGTACAGCAACGTCCTGCGATAGGGGTGGTAATAGGTCAGGAAACGACGGATGACAGACATGCAAAAACCTTCCTCAGGCAAATAATCCGGGACTGCGTCCCTGGAGGATTATAGCACATTATACGCCGCAAAAACCCGTTTGGAACGGCCTGATCACGCAGGCTATGGATCAAAGGTCCGCTACCAGCATCGTCTTGATGTTTTTGCCCGCCCCGGCATCCCGAAAGGCCCTGTTGATGTCGTCGACCCGGTAGGGCGCTGCCAAAGCGCGAATGGTGTCATGCAAATCAGGGTGTTTTTGCAGGAAATCCAGGTATGCACGGATATCCGCAACAGCATATTGCGACGAGCCGATGATCTGCAGCGCCTTGAAGGTGATCAGCTGCGGGGCGACCGCGACATCGCCGCTGTCGGAGTACTGGCCGGGAACCAGGTAGGCACCCCGGTTGCGCAGCAGCTGCAGCCCTTGCGGCACCGACCGGGGATTGCCGGAAGATTCGACCACTATATCTGCGCCCAGACCGTCGCTCAGTTTACGGATGTGCCGCGCGACATCCTCTGAGGGCACCTGGTCAAGCGCGACAACCTCGGTGGCGCCCGATCGCAAGGCGAGCGCGTCGCGCCCGGGCTTCGTACGGGCCGTGACCGCCACAACATGCCGGACGCCCAAGCGGGCCAGGACCATGACCGCGAACAGGCCGACCGGACCGAGGCCCTGGACGACGGCGACCGTCGCCTGCCTGACCGGGATATTCGCGCGGCTGGCCAGCTGAAACGCGTGCAGCATCGTCGGGCCGGCACAGGCGAAAACAGCCGTCATCCGGGCGTCGCGTTCGTCGGGGATCCGGACCAGGTTGGCAATCGGGGCATAGCTGATTTCTCCGAAGCCGCCGTGAAAATGAGGTGCCGTGTCCGGGTCGCCGCCGTTGGTCACGCCCATGTTGACGCAATTGGCGTCATCGCCGCTTTGGCAGAGCAGGCAGGCGCCGCAGGGACAGGCGATGGTGACGATCACGAGATCGCCAGTATGGATGTCGTGTGTCCCGTCAGGACCCGCGGCAAGGGCCTCCACCTGGCCGACCAATTCGTGCCCGATGATCGCCGGCAGCCGGAGCGGTATTTTCCCCCGCTGGATGTGCAGGTCGGTGCCGCAGATGCCGCTGGCGATCATCCGGATGCGGGCCATGCCCGGCGGCGGGGGCAGCACAGGATAGGACCGGATCGCGAACGGTTCATGGATTTGGGTTAAAACGGCCGCTTTTGCTGTTCTCATGATGGCATCCTTTCTTTTCGACAGGCCATGCCTGCTGTTATCCTTCGATCGTGACGAAAAAATCCGGCGCAAAAATCGCGCTCAGCGCCCGCAGGTGCTCTTTGTGCGGCGGCATGACAGGCCAAAGCGTGTACGGTTTGCCGATGGCATCGTACTTGCCGGCACCCAGGCGGTGGTAGGGCAACAGGTGAACCTCGCGCACCCCGGTGTGCTGCAAGACATCGCGCATCTGGATCCAGTCGGACGCGCGGTCGTTGGTTCCGGGGATAACCGGAATCCGGGCGGTGACTGCCTGTCCGGCCGCGACCAGTCGCGCCATATTTTGCAGGACCAGCGCCAGGCTGCCGCCGCAAAGGTCGCGATAGCCGGTTTCGCTGCCGGATTTGAGATCGACATAAAAGCGGTCGACATAAGGCAGGACCTGTTCAAAGGCCGCAAAGGGCACCTGGCCGGCCGTGTCCAGGATGACCGGCAGGCCCTGCCGGTGACATGCCGCCGCCAGGCTGGCGCAAAAGGACGCCTGCAGGAGCGGTTCGCCGCCCGACAAGGTGACGCCGCCGCCGGAGGCCGCGTAAAAGTCGCGGTCTTCCTCGATGAAAGCCAGCACCTCCCCGACCGTCATGGCGCGTCCGCTCAGGCGCAGCGCATCGGCAGGACAGGCTGCGGTGCAGGCGCCGCAGCTGATGCATAAATCGCGCGCGAAGACATGCCGGCCTGCCCGCAGCATCTGAGCCCCGCTGGGGCACGCGCGCACGCAAAGGCCGCAATCGGTGCAGCGCGGCGGGTCAAACAGGAGAACCGGCTGGGGGGAGATCGTTTCCGGGTTGTGGCACCAGGGGCAGTGCAGGTTGCAGCCCTGGAAGAAGATGGTCGAGCGGATGCCCGGCCCGTCACCGACCGAAAAGTGCTGCAGGCTGCTGATCAGGCCCGTCGGCTCCTGCCGTTCAGCCATGCTCGGTACGCTCCAGGATGTCCAGCTGGACGCGGCGGTCCAGATGGGTGAAATAGGCGCTGAAGCCCGATACGCGCACAACCAGGTCCTGGTATTTTTCAGGTTGTTCCATGGCCTCGGCCAACAGCTCGCGTGAAACGGCGTTGATCTGGATCTCCTGCCCGCCTTTCTGGAAGTACACCTTGATCAGGGCGAGCAGACTGGCCCGCTTCAGCGGGTCGGAGAACAGCACCGGGCTGTATTTTTGATTCAGCACGGTGCCGCAGGACACCCGGGTGTAATCGGGCTTGGCCAGCGACTGCATGACCGCGGTCGGTCCGTTTTTATCCATGCCGTGCGCCGGCTAAGCGGCGTCACTGACCGGCTGGCCGCTGCGGCGCCCGTCGGGGGTGGCGGCGATCTCCCGACCGGCCGGGATGTTGCTGACATTCGAGGCGATGGCGGTGTAGATTGCGCCGCCGTCCGGTGTGCGGTAGCGGGAGAATATTTCGTCATGGACGGCGACAAACCAGACCGCGTACCGGTCGGCCGCATCCAGATTGTTGCCGTACTTGGGGGCGTGGAGCAGCTTCGCGCGCAGGTCTTCGCACCCGGCAAAATTCGCCGCCAGGGCGTCCCGGAGCGTGGCCAGGGAAACTGCTTGCTGGTTGTACACGACCGTCTCGATGGCGGCCAGGGAATCGGCCACGGTGGCGATGCCCATGCAGCCGGCCCCGTGCACCGAAGGATAGACGGCCCCGCCGTCGTTGATGTCGCGTCCGCGTCCGATGCAATCCTGGCAGAAGCACGACAGGAAGGGCTGCGTGTAGCGCGTCCGGTTGTAGCGGTCGTTTTCGTTTAGAAAGCGTGCCATGTATTCCGCCGCGCCGTGTGCCATTTGCATTTTGAGCGCTGCCATGAAATCCGCCATCGAGCCGAAAGACGCCGCGTCACCGGTCTGGGGACCGAACTGGACGCCGGTCAGCATGCAGGCACCGTTGTTGAGCGCCAGTTCGAGATACTTGGGAGAATTGTAACGGCCGTCGGACCAGGGCGGCTGCTTACCCGGGATGAAGTTCTCGATGCAGCCGACAAAGCAGTAGTCGCGGCAGTCTTCCAGCGCGTACCCGTGACGGTGCAGCGCCGGGATGTTGATCGCGTCGTTCATCAGGGCCGGGTAGCCGAGTCCGGTGCCGATAACCTCCAGGCAGGCGTCGAGAAACGCGTCGGGCACGCCATCGTAAATGCGCGCCGACAGGTTGGGCCCGGGAATGTTGCAGCGCCGGACCGCTTCCAGGACGATATGGGACAGCTCGTTGACGCCGCCTGTCCCGTCCCGCTTGAGTCCCCCGATGGCGATGTTGACGACATCGGAACCCCAGACGCGCCGCTCGCCGATTTTGCACAGCGTGCAGGAAACCAGTTCGATGGCTTCTTCCCGGTTCAGAATGCCCCGTGAGACATCGCGGGCATAGAACGGATACAGAAACTGGTCCAGCCGTCCCATTGCCATGGCGTAGCGCCCTTCGTACAAAAAGGCGGTGTGGGCCAGCCAGACCAGTTGGAGCGCCTCCTGGAACGTGTCGGGCTTGTCTGATGTCAGTTTTCTGCATATGCGCGCGATTTCGGACAAATGGACCTGTTGGGCTGGTTCGGGGACCTGTGCCGCCAGCACGGCGGCCGCATCCCCGTACTGCCCGACCATGGTGCCGAACGCTCGCATGGCGATTTCGGCGGCGTCCAGAAACTGCCGCTTCTGATCCGCGTCCGGGTCTTCCCGATGCTGCTCCCTAGAGGTGCGAATCCGGGCCAGCGTGCCCGCGACACCCTCGGCGAGAAACGTCTCGTAGTCCGGCGCAAAATGATCCGCGTTGGTCAGAAAGCTGTTCATCCCGTAGCTGCGCACGATGCCGTCTGCCCGTTCCAGCACCGCGTCGCCGATGGGCTGGTCCGCGCGCATGCAGCCCCGGATCGAGCCGGCGATGCGGTCATGGGCATAGATGACCTTGCGATGGCCGGCCAGGAGCGATTCCAGGGCATAGGCCCGGGCCAGCGGCACCGGGTCGTCAAAATGCTGCGTAAAGCCCATCGCAAGGTAATGCGGTGTCAAACGCGTCGTATCCTGAGGCATTCGGGCGATTTCCGACTGCAAGTGTGACAGATTATCCATAGGCCAACACCTCGGAGCATCCCCTTTGTTCTTGCTTCCATTATATCCCGAATCGAAGCAATGCGTTCCTGTTGGGTATGCCCATGAACAGAGCAAAAACAATGTGTCATCGTTGTGGTTCCTGCTCCCTTGCGGCAGATCCACCGCGATTTGAATCTTTTTTGGCGATGGACGACTTGCCATTTGATTCCGTTTCATGCTATCCTGATAACAGATTTCGATATCGGATGTTGATTTTATCCAGACAGGAGATCGGTATGCAGACGCGTGTTCACAGGCGGCTTTTTCTGGGGTTTGTCCAGATCCATATCCTTCAACATGCCACGGCCGGTCCTGTTTACGGGGCCTGGATGCTGGAGGAACTGAGTCGCCATGGGTACATGTTGAGTCCAGGTACTATGTATCCCCTCCTGCATGCCATGCAGACCAGCGGATTGCTGCTGCAAGAGCAAAAAATCGTCAACGGCAAGATCCGAAAATACTATATCGCCACGCGAGCCGGGGAACAGGTACTGGAAGAGGCCCGAAAAAAAGCCGCCGAACTGGTCCGTGAGATCAACCGCTGAAAGAAGGGGTAACCGGTCATGTTTGAACTCAGCGATGTCGCCTACAAGGACATCCTCACCATCGACCGCCTCCGGCTCGAAAAGGGCCGTGTCACCAGCATCGTGGGCGAAAGCGGCAGCGGAAAAACGACCTTGCTGCGCCTGCTGAACAAGCTGATCAGCTGTGACCGCGGAAAGATCACCTACCAGGGGCAGGACATCCAGACAATGGACGCGGTTCTGCTGCGCAGATCGGTTGTCATGCTGCCCCAGAATCCGGCTGTCTACCCAGGTTCCGTGCGGGACAATCTGGCGATCGGGCTAGCCTTTGCCGAAAAGCCGCCCGTCGCGGACGATCGGCTGTGCCAGGTTCTGGCGCAAGTCAACCTGAATAAAGATCTGGACATCAAAAGCGATCTGCTTTCCGGCGGCGAAAAACAGCGTCTGGCCCTGGCACGCATCATGCTGCTTGAGCCCGATGTGTACCTGCTGGATGAGCCGTCGTCCGCACTCGACGAGAACACCGAACGCCTGATCATCGAGGCGCTCGTCGCCACCGCGCAGGAAAACGGAAAAACCCTGATCATGGTGACCCACACGCGCCAGATCGCCCAGGCTTATGCCGACCGGACCATCGAGATCCGCGGCGGCAGCATCGTTTCCGATCAGGAGGTCAGATCATGAATGGCATTATCGATATACCCCTGTGGCAGCTGGGCGCGGCTTATGTTTTCGTGCTCATCCTGCTGGTCATCGTGCGGATCAAGGGCATCTCGCGCGAAAAGGAGATCCTGATCGCCTCGGTGCGCATGACCTTGCAGCTGGTCCTGACCGGTTATCTTCTGGTCGCAGTTTTCGGTCATCCGTCGCCGCTTTATACCGTTCTGATCTTGCTCGCGATGGAGCTTTTTGCTATCTTCACCATCATCCGGCGCAGCAAATCCAAGCTGTCGCTGCAGCTAAAAAAGGTCATCGCCCTCTCGCTGTTCTCGGGTACGGTGACGTGCCTGCTTTATTTCCTGTTTGTGGTCGTGCAAATCAGCCCCTGGTACGATCCGCAGTATTTCATCCCGATCGCCGGCATGATCATCGGTAACTCCATGACCGGCATTTCATTGGGTGTCGCCCGCCTGGCGGACGGCATGCAAACACAAAAGGACTTGGTCGAAGGCGCCCTGATGCTGGGTGCCACCCCCAAAAAGGCTGCCAAAACCATCGTCGACAACGCCTTCGACGCCGCCATTTTATCGACCATCAATTCCATGGTCGGCATGGGCATCATCTTCCTGCCCGGCATGATGACCGGCCAGATCCTGTCCGGAACCTCGCCGGTCACGGCAATTGAATACCAGATCGCCATCATGCTGGGCATCCTGGGCAGTGTCGCCCTGACGGTCATCGTGTTTGTCCAACTCGGCTATATGACCTTTTTTAATAAGCAGAAGCAGCTGATCGTCCCGGATGATTGACCGCCTGGTTGAAAGATCGCTGTACAGGTTGGTCTTCCGTGCCTTACCCCGCCAGTCTGGCTGCCGCCGACAGCGGTCAACACAGTCGCGCGGCAAAACAGTTACAGATGCTTGCTTGACAACCCGGCCGTTATCGCCAACGATGGAAGCAGGAACCGCTCCGTGGTTCACGCATCGCTTGGCGCTCGTTTCGAACCCGCAGACAGGAGGATCAGCCCATGCCACACCCTAAAATCGCGAAAGCCAACACCGCCGTCATGACCATCGTGCTCAGCCAGCAGGTCGGCCCTCAGGAAAACAACGCCGCGAAAGAATTGCTCTACTACCTGGAACGCATCACCGGAGCCTGCTTTGAAATCGAAAAAGCCGCGTCCGCTGCGGCGATGCCAAAACCGGCAATCGCGCTGGGCGAAGCCGCGCTTTGGCTGGGTCTGGACGAACCCCGAGGGCTGGGCGAAGACGGTTTCGTGATCCGCACCCTGGGTGACAGCCTGGCGCTCTACGGCGGCCGCCGCGGCATCCTCTACGCCGCCTACGAACTGCTCGAACAGCTCGGCTGCCGTTTTTTCACACCGCTGTGCGAAAAGGTGCCGACCTGCGAGAACCTGGCGTTGCCCGAGCTGGACTGCCGGCAGGTGCCGGCGCTGGAGTACCGCTACCACAACTACAAGGATTTCACGGCCCACCCGAGTTTTGCGGTCAAGCGGCGCATCAACGGGCCGGTTCCGATCGACGAGGACTGGGGCGGCCACCTGGCCTATGCCTGGTTCGTACACACCTTCGAGCGCAATATCCTCGATCCGGCCGAGGTGTTCGACGCACACCCCGAATATTTCTCGCTGGTCGATGGCAAGCGGCTGCGGGAACGGACCCAGCTCTGCCTGACCAACCCGGACGTGCTTCGGATCACGATCGAAAAGGTAAAAAAGGCCCTGGCCGAAAATCCGCAATGCCGCCTGATCTCAGTTTCGCAAAACGACTGGAACAACAACTGCACCTGCGACAGCTGCCGCAAAATCGACGCAGAAGAGGGCAGCAGCGCCGGCAGCCTGATCTGGTTTGTCAACCAGGTCGCCGAAGCGGTGGAAAAGGATTTCCCCGACGCCGTCATCGACACGCTGGCCTACCAGTACAGCCGGCCGGCCCCGCGCCAGATCCGGCCCCGGCACAACGTCTGCGTGCGTTTGTGCTCGATCGAATCCTGCTTCATGCATCCGTTCGAGACCTGCGACGACGACGCGCGCGCGGTCAAGCGCCCGGATGGTACATCTTCCCGCTTTATCACGGACCTGCAGGACTGGGCCAAGGTCTGCAACCGGCTCTACATCTGGGACTACACGACCTGCTTTGCCCACTACCCGATGCCCTTCCCCAACTGGAACGTCTTGCAGCCGAACATGCAGGCCTTCGTGCGCAACAACGTCAAGGGTGTTTTCGAGCAGGCCTGCGGGGCGGCCGGCGGCAGTACCGACCTCAACGAACTGCGCGCCTACCTGCTCGCCAAGCTGCTCTGGGATCCCGACTGCGACCTGGAAGCGCACATGCAGGACTTCTTGAACGCGTTCTACGGGGCTGCAGGCCCCGAGATCCGCCGTTACATCCGCCTGCTGACGGATACCGTCGAGCAGGAGAACATCCACGTCGGCTTTAACGATTCATGCGACCGGCCCTACCTGACGCCCGAGCGCCTCGACCAGTACGACGCAATCTTTGATCGGGCTGCCGAACAGGTCCAGGGGGACCCGATCCGGCTGCCCCGCGTGGAAAAAGCCCGCTTATCCCTGCGCTGGGTGCGGATCAAGAACCGGGCTATGCTGGAAGGCAGGTGCGATACGGCCGAGATCAATACATTTTTTGCCGACTGGAAGGCGCACGGCCTGACCCGCATCGACGAGTGGGTCAGTGAACAGACCACCCATAAGGCCCTGCTGCGTCCGGTCTGGCGCGGCACCGATTTCTTGCAGAACTGGTGGGAAGAAGGCAAAGAACGGCATTAAGGCAAAACGGTCGGCTCTGCCTGGTTTTTGGCCAGGATACCGGCCAGCACCATAATCGCGCTGACCAGGGCAAATGTCGGCCCATAACCAAAACGGCTGATTAAAAGCCCGCCGGCGAAAGGCAGAATAACAGCCAAAATGTTCAGCGATCCGCGAATACCCAGGTATTCGGTGCGGTTTTCCTCCGGTGCGATGTCCAGCAGGTACGGTTCGAAACCGATCCGGCGGCCGCTGATGATGAATCCGACCAGGAAAAAGACAATGCCGTAAAGCACCGGATTGGTTCGGATCAGCACAAGCGCGACAAGAGGAATGGCGGCGCCCATGAAAATGCAGGACCTGACAATGACGCGCGCCGCGGCGCGGGCGGCGACACGGCCCCAGACAAAGCTGGACAGGACGGTGCCGGTCACCTGGACCAGCAGATACGGGCCCAGGTATTCAGAAGCCGAATCAAAGGACTCCTTGGCGTACAGCATGTAGAACGGCAGCGCCATGACGCTGAAGCTGGCCAGGTTCTCGATCAGGATGAAGCGCCGGAACGTCTTGTCGGCCCTGATGATGCCCGGAACCTGCCGGACATAGGCCAAAAATCCCTGCGGCTGCCGGACGGGCGCCGGTGACATGGGCTCGCGGATGCCGTAAAAGCCGATCGACGCGACAGCCAGGCCGACAAAGCCGATCCCCAGGCTCAGCGCAAAGTTGTCCGGAAACGCGAGCGCACCCGGCTTGAACAAGCCGGCGATCACGAAGCCGCCGCCAAACGCGGCCACACTGCCAAAAAACTGCTTGACCGCGTAAAGCCTGGTCCGTTGCGGGCCGGCCAGCACTTTTCCCATCACATCCGCATAAGCAATTCCGGCAAATCCTGCGCTGATCGAAAACAGGAACACCCAGGCAAAGAATGTCGTGATCGCCAGTTTCGGGTTACGGACGCCCCAAAGCCAGGTGGACAACGCCATGCCGAGAAAGGCAGCCGAGCGCATGTAGATGCCGAGCAGAAGGTATTTTTTCTTGTAGGGCCGGGTCTTCAGGACATGGCTGAACACCAGGTTGAAAATGAGCGGCGCGCCCAGCATGATCGAGTAGAGTAAGCCGAACAAAGCCTTGGATGCGGTCAGTTCGGAGACCAGTGCCGGAAAGACCGTGTTCAGATCCAGCATCGACATCGTGACGGCCAGGAAAAAGCCGTGCCAGATATAGGCGAAATAGACGGCTCTGACCTGGCCCGTCATGGAACCGTGCGGATCGTCGCCGGCCGGTTTGCGATTTTGGCTCAAAGGCTTTTTCATGGACCTGCCCTCTGTCCTGGTGCTACCAGCATAGACCACCGGCTGGGCAAAAACAAGCAACGCACGCGTTGGGGTCTGCCCACGCACCCGTTTTCCTGCTATGATCAAATCAACCCATGCGATTGACGGGCCTGTCTGCCGGACCGTCTGTCTGGTTCAGATGAAGGAGGGTTTCCTCATGAACAGCCGCGATCTCGTGTATCGGACACTGAATTTTCATAACACGAACGGACGGGTCCCCCGCCAGCTTTGGACCCTGCCCTGGGCTGAGCAGCACCACGCCGCGGCGCTGGCCGAAATCAACCGCGAATTTCCGGCGGACCTCGCCGGCGTCAACGGGTATCTGCGCCAGCGGCCCAGGACAGTCGGGGATCCGTACGAAACCGGGCTGTTCCGCGACGAATGGGGCGCCGTTTTCGTCAATGTGCAGCGCGGGGTGATCGGCGAGGTCAAAGAGCCCCTGATCATGGACGAGGACTGGACCGACGCCGACCGGGCGCACATTCCCGTCGAATGGCTGACCATCGACCGGGACCGGATCAATCGCGACTGTGCAGCCAGCACGTCGTTCGTGATGGGCGGCTGCAACCCGCGCCCGTTTGAGCAGCTCCAGTTCCTGCGCGGGACGGAAGCGCTCTACGTCGACCTGGCACTCGGCAATCCCGGCCTGCACCGCTTTCTCGCCCGGATGCACGACTTTTACTGCCAGTGGGTCGAAGCCTGGGCCAGAACCGATGTCGACGCCGTTTCCATGATGGACGACTGGGGCAGCCAGCGCAGCCTCCTGATTGATCCGGTCCTCTGGCGGCGCGTCTTCAAGCCGCTATACCGCGACTACATCGACATCGCGCATCGTTACGGCAAGAAGATGTTCATGCATTCGGACGGTTACACGCTGCAGATCCTGCCGGACCTGGTCGAACTGGGCCTGGACGCGTTCAACACGCAGATTTTCTGCATCGGCATCGACCAGCTGGCCGCTTTCCGCGGCCAGATCACCTTCTGGGGCGAGGTCGACCGCCAGCACCTGCTCGTGGATGCCCAGGTTGACGATGTCCGGGCCGCGGTCCGGCTCGTGGACCGGACTTTGTGGCAGAACGGCGGCTGCATCGCCCAGTGTGAATTCGGCGCCGGCGGCAGGCCGGAAAACGTCCGGGCCGTGTTCCAAACCTGGCGTGACCTGCACGGATGATCCGATAGCCACCCGACGATTCAGTCCGAAAAAGACAACCGCGCCCGAATAATCCATTGGTTTCGTGACCTGTTTGGGTTACCTTGAATCGGGGTCAGCTCACGGGCAGATGTCCGCCCGCGCCATCTCCGTCATGACCCCGGGAGGTTACCCATGATCAAGCTCATGCTCGTCGGCGGAACCGGCTGCATCAGCGGCGGTATTGCCGATCTGGCCGCACGCAGCGGCAGATTCGACGTGTACATGCTCAACCGGGGCAACCGGACCGATTTCATTCCGCCCGGCACCCATTGCCTGACGGCCGACATCCGTGATGCGGACGATGTCCGGCGCAAACTGGACGGGCTGCATTTCGATGTGGTCGCCGATTTTCTCAGCTACGAACCGGGCCAGCTGGAACGCACGCTCGATCTCTTCCGCGGCCGCTGCGACCAGTTCATCTTCATCTCGTCAGCCGCCGTCTACCGCACCAAGTCGCCCGATGAAATCATCACCGAAGATGGTACGATGGTCGGGAACACGGTCTGGTCGTATGGGCGCAACAAGATCCTCTGCGAAAAACACCTGGCCGGGGAACACACCCGGTCCGGCCTGAAGGTGACGATCGTCAGGCCCTCGTTCACCTACAACCAGCTGCGCATCCTCTACCCGGTCGCCCCTGCGCACCAGACCTATTCCTGGACCATCGCCAACCGCCTGCTGCTGGGCAAACCACTGCCGATTCACGACGATGGCCAGGCATTCTGTACGGTGACCCACGTGTCCGACTTCGCCAAAGGGTTTCTCGGGCTGTGCGCCAATCCCGACGCTTACGGCGAAGCGTTCCACATCACATCCGACCACTATTACACCTGGAGCCGGCTGGCCGAGCTGATCGCTGACGCCCTGGGCGTCACCGCCAGGCTCTGTCCCATACCAGCCCACGAACTGGGGTTCGCGCTGGGCGGCGATTTCGGTGAGAAACTGATCTATTTCTCACACAACGCTTTCCTGAACAGCCGCAAGATCCGTACGCTGGTACCGGATTTTAGCTGCGAAACACGTTTCGAAGCCGGTATCCGCCAGTGCATCCGCTTCTACACCGAGCATCCGGCCTACCAGGTGATCGATACCGCTTTTGACCAGAAATTGGATGATCTGGTTGGCTCGTTCGGTTGACCCGATGACGGATTCAGTCGATCGCCAGGATGCCCAGCTGGGAGGCCAGGTCGCAGTCGATGGCAATCATGCCGTCTCCGGATAAATACTGGTTCCAGGCAGCCATATCCATGTCGTAATTGACAACCGCGTCGTAGTTCCCTTCCAGGACGGCGTCCAGCGCGGTGGTCTCGATCAGGAAATATTGTCCGGAGCCGCGCCAGGTCTCAACTGCAACCTGCATGTGGCCGGGCAGGATAATCAGGACGGCATGCATGTCGGTGGCCTGGATGGCTGACGCGATCGTCACCGCCGTTTCGGCGCAGAGCCCGCCGGCCGACTGAATGACCTGGGTCGGCGTCGCCACGCGCTGCAGCTCGGTACTGGTCGCGCTGAACGGCGCCATCAGGTACTTGACGTTCAGCTTGGCAGACAGGGCGTGCATCATGCTGATGACCTGGACGTAGGTGACCTGCTCCTCGCTGAACCCGGGCACCGCCTGGTATCCGACAATGGCGTTCAACTCGCCTTCGGTCAGCTCGTTGACCGAGTCGGCCGCCAGGCGCAGCAAGGTGCGGATCTCCTCCGCCTCCGGCGTCACCCAGGCCAGGATGTTCTCGTAATAGGGGGTCCCCTGCGCATCGACCCACTGCATGTCGTAGCGCGAGTACAGCTTGACCGGGCGCGATTCCTGCAAGACGAGCGTATCGCCCGTGAGGTCGCGGACCGATATGACAATCTGCGCCTCCTTCGAGGAATTGAGATGGCTGGCCGCGTCCGGCAGCAGCGGCGGCCGGATGCTGATCTCCGTCTCCAGGCGCGACACGGCGATCTTCTGTTCGTATTTCTGGCTGAAGCCGGGGATCTCGACGCTGACCAGCACGTCGGACGCGCCCCAGTCCGTCCAGCACTGCAAATAGACGACATAGTCAAGCGAACGGTAATTGGCCGGGATGATCACCTCCGGCACCTTGATGCTGCACGCGACCGTCGTCGACCGGCCGAGCATCAGTTCCTGGGGGAATGGTATCAACTCCAGTTGCTTTGCCGTCGTCTGTGACGGCTGTCTGCTGGTCGTGGCGGTTGTCGACGGACGCGTCGTGCGACTGGTTGCCCGCGGCCGGTTCGCCAACGCCTGCTTCAGCAGGACGCCGGCCAGCACCGAACCCAGGACAACCAGGATCACGGCGCTGATCAGGATAAGCAGGCCTTTTTTCGCTTTTTTCACGACAGGCTGCGCGACCGCGACAGGTTGGCCGCAGACGTGACAGAATGGCTGGCCCTCGTCCAGCACTGCTCCGCAATGGCGACAAAACCGGCTCATCGGCTGCACCTCCCTGCTAGTCAACGTTCAGCAGGCTGATATTCTGGCCAAGCCAGGCTTTCAGCCCGTCTGCGGTTTGGGCGATCTGCTCCGCTTCGGCGATCAGCTTGCTCTGGCGGCCGACGATATCCTGGTCGATGCCGGCAACGAGGCTGTCAAAATGACGCATCAGGATGTCCATCCGGTAGGCCGCGGCGTGGATCCGGACCGGGTCGTCGATGTAGGCGGCCTGCAGGGTATACAGCACCGCCTCGTCCAACTGGGTCAGCGAATCCGCCAGGTTGATGTTGACATAAGTCAGAAACGTCGGCACATCGGCAGCAGACAGGCTGTCCAGCGCCTCCTGAATCGCGCCGCTGATCGTCTGGTATGTGGCGTCCAGGTCGTTTTCATCGTAATATGCCATGTTCTCCAGGCTGATGCTCATCTGCAGCAAAGCCGCCGTGTAGCCGAGGATCTGCTCATATTCAGCGAGCAGATCGTCTGTGGCCTGGAACAAAGCCTGCTGCGCGCCGCGATGCAGGTGCAAATCGGCCAATCCGGGCACCTGCCGGCTATCCAGCCCAGAAAGCACTTGGGACAGCGAGGCACGATAGCCGGTGAGCAACTGCCGGTAATGCTCAATCTGCAGTTCTGTCAATTCTTCATCGCCGCCGCTTTCCTTTTCCAGCAAGTCCAGCTCGGAATCGGCCAGAATGGCGTCGATCGTCTCCAATTCCAGGAGTGCCAGCTCCAGGTATGTTTGCACCTGTTCCCGTTCTGAGGCTTCCGCTGCCGCAATGGGTGTACCGGAAGCGGAGCCGAGCAGCAGCTGACCGAGGCTGATGGCCAGGACAAGGCATCCGACCAGGGCCAGGCAGCGCAGCGAGCGGGCCGATAACCTGTTGCTTGTTTCGGTTCTGATCAAGAAAATCCCTCCCCTGCCTGTGTCAGCGGATGCGTTGCCATGCGACTGGGATCGGTACTGCTCATGTGTCTTAAGGATCCGGCAAATAGCCATTCGTTTTGTGTCTTCAGCGCCGACGGCAATCATCTGTGCGGCAATCCCAGCTGTCTTCGCTTTCATTATAGCATGCCAGCCCGGCGCCAATCACGCGAACCGATCCGGATTCTGGCGATTTCCTGACAGAACCTATGAACCTACGCTGATGCGATGGCTGTCCGGCTTTGGGAATGTGTTGAAATAGGGGGACTGGATTGCAGGTTCGTTTC
>JAAYJD010000165.1 GCA_012523135.1 Clostridiaceae bacterium | reverse complement strand
CGATATAGGCGTCGACGATAAATTTTTTGATGCCAGCCAAACCGTCCGCGAAAGCGACCATGGTGGACTGGGTACCGCCAAACACTTCTGAGCCGCCGCCCTTGGCCACGTAGGTGATCTGGAGCGCGTCACCGGGCACAAACCGGTACTCGAACCAGGGGATGTTCATGCCGATGTTGTTGCCCGGATCATATCCTGTCAAAGGGTGCTTCATGGTGCGGCGCAGGTAGCCGGCGTCGGAGGCGCGTGCGACCGCTTCGCGGGCCAGCTGCTCGAGCGCCAGGATGCCGCCCTCGAGCACGGCCTCGTTGCCGATCTTGATGAAAAACAGCGGCCAGCCGGTATCCGGGCAGGCCGGCACGCGGCGTTCGCGCGACAGCTGTAGGCTTTTTAGCGTCTGCGAGAGCCCTTCCTGCGAGGAGGCGCTCGTCTCGCTGTCGCGCGCCATTTCCAAAGCCGCCTGGATATCCGGGCTGATATCGGTCGCGCCTCTGGCGATGGCCAAGTCGAGCGCCTGCGCGATCGTTGTTTGCCGGATCATGAGCGTGCTCCTTCGTCATTCTGGGTGATAAACTGCTGCCGGATGGTATCGACGGTCTTTCGCACCAGCAGATCGCCGCCTTCATGGCCGGTGTAGCCGCTGAAAACATACGCGCTGTAATGGCTGCCGCGCTCTGCCTTTTCCGTGGGCAGATAGCGCCCGGCATCGCAGGCCAGCTGGATCAGGAAGGTCTGGGCCGCTTCGCTTTGGGCCCGGATCTGGTTGCCGAAATCCAGGAACAGCTCAAACGGATTGGTGGCGAAAGCGATGTCGCCCAGCCGGGCCACATGGATTTCGGCCGTAAAGAACATGCGCTGCTGCTGCTCCTCGAAGCGTTCGAGGATGCCGCTGTACAAGCGCAGCGCCGCCATGTCCCTGGCATCGAAGGTCTGCTTGCCGCTTTGCGCGATGTAATCGGCCAGTTTTTGCCGGGCCGCGTCCCGTTCGGCCAGGGTGACTCGCCGGAGCGGAAAATCGACAGTCATGACCTGGTGCTTGAGGATGCCGCTATCTGCCGGAGGTGCGGCCTGGGCGGCCGGAAGCTTGTCCAGGACGACCCCGGCGATCCGCGCGCCCAGTTCTGAAGCACCATCCAAGCCGTACATGTCCGGATCCGTGCGGCGCCGGTGCGTCAGTGAACGGCGGACAAGGTCGCGCGGGGACTGGTCGCCGGCCGCGGAACACAAACCGACGACAATAAAATCGTCGCCCAAACGGGCCTTGATCCGGTCGCGCGCCTTTCCCCAGAAATCGGACGAGATAAAGTGCTTGGATTCCACGCACTGGGACGGGCAAGCGACGTTGACCAGCACCCCCAGCGGTTTTTGGTCTTCGGTAAAGATATACAGCAGCTCAATCCCCGAATCGTTGCCGCCCTCCAGCTCGCGGAAGTTGACGGTATCCGTGCGGCCATACATCTGGGCGCTGCCGTCGTCGTAGACTGCCCGCCGGCAATGCCCGGTCACCGCCCGGCCGAACGCGGGGCTGACAGCGGCAGGCCGACGGCCTTCCCAGGCCGCGCAGATCGCGCCGCTGGCTTTTTCCGCCAAGTAGGGGAAGCAACGGTCCACCTGCCAGACATCCTCCGGGATGGTGATGTCTTCGGAAAACGCTGCCTGCGGCGGCAGGTATTTGGATGCCAGGAAATGCGGATTGACCGTTCGCCAGAAGACCGGTCCGGTATGGGTGTGGGTCGCCGAGATGACAATGCTTTCGGGGGCGAGATCCGGACAGCGCTGCCGGACCAGCTCACGCACGCGGTCGCAGAAAGCGCGGCTGACCGACGCGACATCGCAGGCGCACAGGACCAGAACCGCATCCGCCGACTGAACGGCGAAAACCTGGGCCGTGAGCGGACTTTCCACCGTTTCGGATATGCGGGTATAGACCTGCCCCTGGAGCAGGACCCGCGCGGGCGGGGTGATGTCGGTCTGACTCATGCCGATCTTGATTTTCATCGCAAACACCTCCTGATGCGTGTTGGAAATGTATCTCTACGGGATATCGATTGAACCCAGCGCCAGGTGCTGCTGGCAGCCATAGATGTCCTGGTCGCCCGGGTCGCCGCTGATGACGTTGCGCGGGATGGTAATCTTGATCGCCAAAGCCGCCGCATAGGGGATGATGCGCACCTCCGACTCGGGAACCGCATAAAGG